>JAFIGC010000025.1 GCA_020831635.1 Verrucomicrobiota bacterium
CGTCACACTTGTGAACGATGGAGATAATAAAAAGCAAAAGATTCGAAAAACTCAACAGAATAATTGTGAAAATGTTAATTGATAAATATTAACAATTTGGTTTTCATCAATGTTTATAGAGTTGTAAAACGTTTGAATCAATTTGAAATTCATTTCAGGTGACGGTGGTGAGGGGCAGCCTTTGCGTGAGAAAGTTCGCCATGGTTCAGGGGCATCAATGGGCGAGTCTTGCGAGCGGACCGTGATTCCAAGGAAGGATTCGCAGCACTCGCTACACGCACTCCAAAGCGGCTTCGCCGCGCCCCTTACTCCGCACCCGGCACGTCACTAATAAACCCTTGTAAAGATCAGTGTCCATCAGTGCCATCAGTGGTTCACTTCATATTCATGCTGGACTCGCATTTGAGCCTTGGGATAATGCGGAGAAAGATCAGGTTGAAGAGCACCCGGCGCAAGATGCGCCGCCCCCATAAACCAGAAACGCCTTAATTAGCAGCGTCACGCTCCGAAGGCAATTCCGTTATTCTTTCCGCCAAACGAAGACATACGGCCAAGGCGCTGCAAAGCGGTAGCTTCGTTGCACTCGCTACCGCACTCCAAAGACGCTCCGCGTCGCAAATCCTCCGCACCGTTTCTCTCTGCGCCCTCCTGTTCAAAAACAAAACGGCGGATTGGAACTTTTGTAGCATTTCATGATCCGGTCAAACCCCAAAGGTAACCACATCATCCTGAATCATGGTTTCGTCCGCCAACAATTCCAAAGCATGCACCAAGGCGGGGCGTTGTTTTTCGGTGAGTTGTTTGCCGCCGAACAATTTGAGGCATTCGCGAAATAGATCGTCCATCGGCAAACTGGCGTAATCCTCCAACAGCCAGCGCATGGCGTTGGCCAGTTCGATGGGCGGTATGTTTTCGGGAGACCGCCGGGTTTCCGGTTTGCGGGGATCGGGCACCCGAAAGGCGCGGTACGCATTGGGATCGATGTTTTGCGGCCAATATACTGTTTCGCCCTCCGCAGTCTGGGTCACGGGTTCGGCGGGCATCAGGGGATCCAGGATCTGACGGATCCGGTCCCCGGTGCGCTTGAACCCCCATTCTTCCAAAATCCGGCCGTGCAACTCCCGTTCCAGAATCGGCCCTTCGGCCTCGAGAATCCGCTGAATTTGTTTGGCGATCCGCTTTTCGGCTCGAGGCTGATAAAATCCCTCCGAATCGCCCATGGGGACAACTTTGACGCCGGGATGAATGATTTTGACCTGTTTTTCCGCAGATGTTGAGGGCGGCGGGGCTTCGGATTGGGCTTCAAATTTGACGGAGGTTTCGGCAATATCCGGGGACGGCTTTGCGAGCCCCTCCCCGTCTTTGAGGGCGGACAAGGCCTCCAAAAGATGCCGCTCCGCCTGGACCCGGTCCCGATGCCATTCGGGAATCCAGACCCGGAGCATTTTCCATCCAAGGGATTCCAACACCATTTGCCGCAAACGGTCCCGGTCGCGGGCGGTGGCCGCTTGGCGGTAGCTGCGTCCATCGCATTCGATCCCCGCCAAATAGCCGTCAGCATCGCCGGGATCCACCACCGCGAGATCAATGCGATACCCGGAACAGCCGACCCGCGCATGGACCTCGTAGCCGTGGGTTTCGAGAAAACGGGCGACTTCCATTTCGAATGGGGCATCGGAATCCTGTACGTCCCGATGCTGTGCCTCGCCCAGAACGCGGGGACCGCGCCGCGCGTATTCGAGATAAGCTTTGAGGTGGGCCACTCCGGGGGCTTTGGTGCGGGAAAGATCGATTTGCTCCGCGCGCAAGGTCGAAAAAATCAGCACCTCCATTTTGGCGCGGGTCACGGCCACGTTCAACCGCCGCTCCCCACCCTCGCGGTTGAGGGGGCCAAAATTCATGGACACCTTTCCATGCGCGTCGGGTCCGTAACCGACCGTAAACAAAATCACGTCCCGTTCATCGCCTTGCACGTTTTCCAGGTTTTTGACGAAAACGGGCTCTTCTCGGTTTTCATCGAACCACGGTTCGATCTCCGGATGTTTGCGGCGCGCCGTTTCGAGCAGGTTTTCCACCAAATCCTGCTGGGCCTGCGAAAAGGTCACCACCCCCAGGCTTTGGTTTTGACGCCTCGGATCCCTGAGCCGTTCCAGAATTTCCAGAACCACCGCATCGGCTTCGCCCCGGTTGCTGCGCGTGCCCCCTTTGTCGTAACAGCCTTCGGGCACATGACGCCAATGTACGCCCGGCGCGTCCGATTCGGGATTGGGAAAGGTGAAGAGCCGGTTTTCGTAATAATAATGGTTGCTGAACGCGATTAGCTTTTCATTGCGGCTGCGATAGTGCCAATTGAGGTGGTAGGCGGGCAGACCAGACCCCAAACACTCGTCAAGAATGCTTTCCAGATCCTCGAACAACCCATCGTCCAACGCAAACTCATCCGTTTCCGTGCGTTGGAAGAAATTCGTGGGGGGCAATTGCTTGGGATCGCCGACCACCACGACCTGCCGGGCGCGCGCGATCGCCCCCACCGCATCCCAAACCGCGATTTGCGAAGCTTCGTCGAAAACTACAAGATCAAATGGCGCGCAGGAGGCGTCCAGATATTGGGCCACGGAAAGCGGACTCATCAGCAGGCAGGGTTTCAGTCGCGGCAGAATGGCGGGAATTTCGGACAGCAGTCTGCGAACGGGTTTGTGGCGGGCCTTTTTGGCGCGTTCGCGTTGGAGAATGCCCAACTCGGAATTGGGCACCGCATCCCGGTTGCGGGCTCCGGGCATGCGGGCGGCGCAGCGGGCCCGGGCCATTTCAACCGAAAGCCGCATGTGCCGATCATCCAGTTCCCTGAATTGATGGATGAGCTGTTCGTGCTCCCCACACCAAAAGTCCCGCAAGGCCGGACTGTGGTTGAGCCGATGACGAAGCCCGGCCACATGGTAGGCTTGCTCGAAAGCATGGCAGAGTGCGTCCGCAGTCATGTCCGTGTCTTCCAGGGAGTCGATGACGGGGCCCAATTCGAGCGTCCGCGCCTCGGCGCGCACTTCCCGCCAGGCGCACCAGGCGTGCAGATGACGGCGTTGGTTGATCACGGCTTTGGTGATCCTCATATGCACCGCGAAAATATCCTCGGCCTCGGCCACATGATCTTTTTCAAGCTGAAGGGTCGCCACGAAGGTGTCGCGCCGTTCCATGAAATCGTCCCAAGTGGCAATCAGGTTCCGGATGGGTTTGGCGAGCAGGCCCCCTTCCCCGAAGCAATCGCCCCCCTGCGCCAGCAAAGGACCGAGGGCGGCGCGATGTTCGATCAAACGCCGGGGATCACCGTTTGCCAGAGCCGTGAGTTGGGTTTGCAACTGCTCGCCGAAAGCCAGCAATTCCGTGAAATATTCCCAATCCGTTTGCGTCCCTTTCCAATGCGTCCCCAAACGAGCGCGGATTTGCTCGCCGGCGCCATTGAGGAGCCGCTCGCTTTCGATCAGCTTGTGGTATGCGGAAAACAGGCCGTCCACATCGTCCCCTTTCCATTTCCCGGCTTCCGGCTGGCGGGCCTTGCCGAGAACTCGCAAAGTCAGTTTTACCCGAATGCGGGAAAGAAATCCGCCTTTGGCTTTGAGGGCGTTGACCTTGGCTTCCAAGGCCGGAAGGTTGAGGGCGTGCAAGGCTTCGAGATTGAACCCGGACAAGGTGCGGGACGCGCTTCGGTGTCGTTCGCCCGCCGGTATCCATTGCGAGGTCGCCGCGTCCTGGAAATCTTTCCAGCCGGGCGCGGTCAAAAAGGCCGACGGCAGAGTGTACCCCTTGAGCAGGTAGGCGGAAAGCTGAACGAAATGATACAAGACATCGATGTCGGTGGCTTGAAACTCCACCCCGAGGGCGCGGGAAGCCGCCTCCACATCCACTTGCAACTTTTTCGTCGCCTCGCGCAGCGACTCGGCGGCCGCGACGGCGCGATCCTCCCAATCCGGGGTCCAGGATGTGGCCGCGAACGGACGGAAGGCGGTCCGCACCTCTTCGTTCACCTGGTACCAGCGAATGGTCAACTGGCGCACCAAGGTCAGCAAATGTTCATAACGGGCGGGGTCATGCGCGTCGGGCTCTGAAAATTTGAGGCGGAACGCGGGATCGCGCCCCTTTGTTTCAATCAGTTTGGCATAATTGCGCTGTGCGCTGAATCCGCCCAAACCCGGCCGATGCAAGTCGTGGACATAGGCGTTGATGCGGTCGCGAACCGCGGTCATCTGGGACGCGTTGGACGCCCATGCGGCGGGTTCGTGCGATTCGGCCAGATCCAAGGCCTCGCCGAACTGCCGCAGCACATCGGCCTTGCCGGCCTTGTTGGAATGCAGTTCCAGGCAAAAGGGTCCCATGCCCAATTGACAAAGCCGACGGTGCACGACTTCCAACGCGGCCCGTTTTTCCGCGACAAACAGCACCCGCCGTCCCTTGGCCAGGTTATGGGTAATCAAGTTGGCAATGGTTTGGGATTTTCCCGTGCCCGGCGGACCGTGCAGCACGAAATTTTTGCCCAGCGCCGAGGCTTCTACCGCCGCCAACTGCGAGGAGTCCGCGCTCAGCGGACAGTACAACTCGGCCAAATCCACGCGCGCGTCCATGTCTTCCGGCGCCAAATCCGGAATGTCGTCCACAAATGGTTCACCCGGACGGTTGACGAGATGATCGACCACAGGATTGCGGGTCAGGTCGTCCATGCGATCCTGCAAGTCTTTCCACAACAAGAATTTGTTGAACGAAAAACGCCCCAACCAAACGTCGGGCTTCACTTCCCATCCTTTCATTTCCCGAATGGCGGAGGCAAAGCGGCGCATCACCAGGGGAACGTCCACGCCGAATTCACCTTCGGGGGGCGGGTCCACGCCGGGGATCTCCTTGCCAAAATCCCGTTTGAGCATTTCCAGCAGCGTTACGTTAACCAAGGCGTCCGCATCTTCGCGCACCAGGGAAAATCCTTCGACCACGGAATGTCGCTTAAGCATGACCGGAATCAGCAAAATGGGGGCCAGACAGGGCGACTCGACATCGGGCGAATCGCGCCATTCCAAAAAGCCCAGGGCCAGAAAAAGGGTGTTGGTGCCGCTTTCCTCCACTTCGAGTCGGGTCTTGCGAAAGATGTCCAACAGACGACGGGACAGTTCGGTTTCCGTCAACGGAGCCCGCAGACGTCCGGCAGCGGTTTCTTCCTGCAAGTGTAGACGCAGGGCATCCCCTCCCGCCTCGGCATTCAACCCCTGCAAATCCCGCGGGTCCGCGCCGGACATCAATTTGCTTTGTTCTTTGATCTTGAAATGGGCATTCGTGGCCAGGGCATCTTCCAAGGCGGCAATGTCGGGGCAAAGCAAAGGCACGGTTTGCTTGGTCTCCCGGAAGTTCAGCAAGCGGTTCCGCAGGGTCAAATCCAAGAGTTGCAGCTTCCAGCGATCCAAGCGCGTTTGCGGTCCGCCGCCAGCCTCAGGAACGTCGTCGGGGGCTTCGTCTTGAAATTCGCGAGTGCCGCTGACGGGCATCATTTCCGGCGCGGACCCGGCAGGGATCACGCTTTTCGCATCCCGACGCAACGGAAGCGGGCGAATGCCGGACTTGCGGGCCTGACGCACATCCAGGGCAAAATGAAATTCCGCGTCCAGGCGCAAGTGCGCCGCCGCCGCTTTTTCGGCTGCCTCCATGGGAACTTGGTGATCCCGCGTACAAAGCGTGGTTTCAAACACGAAAAGCGATTCCAGTTCCACCCGTTTGCGGATGGATTGCAGATCATCAATGGCCGCTTCCGCAAACCCGTCCTCCTCCAGCCAGCAGCCGGTGTAGGCATGACCCTCGTGCAGCAAAATCAGGGGACGCAGTCCGGCCTGCTCCAGCAAAGCGGCGAACAAAAGCGCCAAATCCAGACAGGTGGCCAATCCGGATTCGAAAATTTGCTCGGCAAATCGCACCCGTTGTCCGCTCCGCTCAAAACTGGCGGGCGGATGACTGTAACGCAGATTGTGGGCGCGGACCGCATCGAAAATCGCGGCCGCAATTTCGTACACGCGTTTGCGGCTGCGGCTTTGATAGCCATCCAACGCCGCCCGTCCTGTTCGCTGCGAAAGCAAATCCGAGGCTTCCACCAACAAGGTTTCCACCATGGGGATGTTGGGGGTGACAAAGGCGGCCAAAATTTCCGGCAATCCCGTCAGCCCCGTCCACTCGTCCCAAGCAAAGATTTCCAGATCTTGGGATTCTTGCAAAAGCGTGCGTTCCGCCTCCTCGCCCGGTTCCATTCCGAAAACCGCCCCGAATACCGACAGTGACAAAGAGCCGCGCACCCTTTCCGTCCAAGCGGACAAAGCTTGAAAATCCAAATGGATTGGCAAATCCATGAGAATGTGATCCGTGCGAGGCTTCAGGTCATCGATTTCCAGGATCAGGGGTTTGGACACCTCGGGCGAAATTCGGATTTCCACCCGCAGGGAGGTCCAATGCGTTTCGGATTCATTGCGAAGTTCCAGCCGACGCAACACCGGAACGGCGTTTTGTTGCCAGGCAAAATGAAGGCGCGGGGAAAAATCCAACTCCGCCCGCAAACCGGATTTTTCGTTGTCCATGGTGTTCATGGGAAAACCGCTATCCGATTTCCACGAACAGCGCAAGCACCTTCACCTCGGTTCCCGACAATCCCTTTCGCTCCATGATCTTGCACGTCTTCTTTACAAATATCCCACGGATTCAGGTTATAATCCAAACCAGGAGCTCCAAATGAAAATTTTTCCATCCCTGATCTGCCTGTGCATGGCATTCACCGCTTATTCAGATGGCTGAAGTGTGGACGATGACGAACTCATCATTTACGGCGGCGCCCCCCACGCGTTCACGGTTTTTGAATCCGACCGATACCGCGAAATTCCGGACAAACGTTCCCGGGCCCGCTTTCTGGATTTTCTCAGCGAAGTATTTTTCGAAGAAACCTCCGGGTTTGAAGAGGAATCCTGATGGGCTAGAACTCAGTAAAGCATACATCTTCGCATAGGATTGGTCTATTCACGGTCCTATGCGAAGATTTATGGTTTACTGAGTATTATGACGGCGTTTCTTCCGACCCCAGGCCGAATTTGTCCATTTTATATTTCAGTACCCGTCGGGTAATGCCAAGCATGGACGCGGCCCGGGTTTGCACGCCGTCACATCGCCGCAGCGCGTCCATCACCATTTCTTTTTCAATGCGGTCCACGGCATCGGCCAAATTGGCCTGGAGAATTTCGGGTGGCAATTCGGGGCGCAGGGCACTGCGATGAAATTCCTTTGGGAGGGATTTGAGGGGGAAGACTTCGTGGTCACCGTGCAAAACCACCATGCGTTCGATGACATTGCGCAATTCGCGAATGTTTCCCGGCCAATTGTAGGCGCAAAGGGCATCCAAGGTGTCGGGGGCAAATCCGCGGGCGCGCATTTTCAATCCGGCTCGAAAGGATTCCAAGAAAAATTTCGCCAGGAGGGGGATGTCCTCCCGCCTTTGCCGGAGCGGGGGCACGGATACCGGGACGACGTTGAGCCGATAGTACAAGTCTTCCCGGAAATCCCCGGCGGTCATGGCTTTGACCAAATCCCGATTGGTGGCCGCGAGGATACGGGCGTTGGTGCGCAATACCCGGGTGCCGCCCACCCGCATGTATTCGCGCTCTTGTAAGACGCGCAGGAGTTTCATTTGCGTGGCGGGCGTCATTTCGCTGATTTCATCGAAAAACAATGTCCCCGATCCCGCGAGGTCGAAGCGTCCGGGTTTTTGTCGGTCGGCATTGGTGAACGCGCCCTTTTCGTGCCCAAACAGTTCGCTTTCCATGAGCGTTTCCGGCAAGGCGCCGCAATGCACGGCCACGAAGGGTTCTTCGCTCCGTGAACTCCATCTGTGGATTTGCCGGGCCACCATTTCTTTGCCGGTGCCGCTCTCCCCTTCGATGAGCACGGTGGCATCGGTGAGCGCGGCCCGGCGGGCAAGCTCCATGGCCGCCAGGAAATCGTCGGATTGTCCGATCATCCCGTCGAGGGGAAACTGACGGGACAGATCGGACTCCATGGCCCGCACTTTCCGTTGCAGGGTGTGCTGATGCAGAACCCGTCCCACCAGTTGCCGCAATTCCTGGACGTCAAAGGGTTTGGTGACAAAATCCACGGCGCCGGACTTCATCGATTCCACCACGGAACGCACCTGATCGGAGGCGCTGATCATGACCACGGGCAAATCGGGATGCATGTCGGACAGTTCCCGAAGAAACGTCACCCCATCCTTGTCCGGCATGATGACGTCCAGCAAGACCAGATCCACGGATTGTACGGCCAAGGCCCCGAGGGCCTGGGCCGCGTTTTCGGTGAGGATTACATTGTATTCGCGGGAGAAAATCGTCCGCAGCGATTCCCGGGTACCGGGATCATCATCCACAACCAGCATTTTTTTCATGGGGAGTCTCCAAGGGGATCGACGGGAAGAAAAATCTCGACCAGGGCGCCTCGATCCGCCGGACGAATATCGATGCGCCCCCCGTGATCGGTGATGGTGCGGCGGGCAATGGCCAGACCGAGTCCAAGCCCTTTGGGTTTGGTGGTGAAAAGCGGGGAAAAAAGGGTGTCGGCGTCCACGTCGGGCAACCCGCGGCCATCATCCCGTATGCGGATACGCACCTCACGCTTGCCGGCGTGGTTTTGCAGTTCTTTCAGACTGATTTCAAGGTGCGCGGCTCCCCGCTTGGCCTCCACCGCGTTTCGCAACAGGTGGGCAAAACAAATGCTCAGGGCGCGTCGGTCTCCCGTAAAACGGAGAGCCGTTTCGGGATCATCGAATTTCAGGGTCGTCTGGGCCGCGCCGGAAAGGCGTTCGTCTCCCCGCAATTCGCGCAGACAGTCCTCCAGCAATACCTTGGCATTCAAAAGCGTGGGTTGGAGTTCCCCCGGACGGGCAAAGCCGTTCATCTGCTCGAGCATTTCATTCAAGCGTTCGATTTCCCGGTTGACCACACGGCTGAATTCGTCCCGAAACTCGGGGTCCTGATACCGTTCGGGCAAGAGTTGGGCAAAGGTTTTAATGGAAACAAGGGGATTGCGCACTTCGTGGGACACACTGGCGGCAAGGTCGTTCCAAAAACGGTTGCGATCCAAGCGGGCCTGTTTTTCCACCAAGGCCACTTCCAAACTGCGATCCTGTACCGTGAAAAGGATGCCGAAATCAATGTGATCCCGGGCCAAGCGCACGGCGGTCACTCGAAGCGGGCGCTTTGAAACGGCGTGGATCCAATCCCGGGTTTTGCGGGCGTGGGCTTCCAACGGGAGGTCTGCGGCCAATTCGACGAACCGGGGGCCCAGGATGTGCAGGGGGCTGCCGGTGCGGGGCGAGGGCTTGAGTTCCAAAATGCGCGCGGCGGCGTCACTGAACCACTGTATGCCGCCGCTGGCGTCGGTATGCACGATTCCGGCGGGCAGGGCTTCCAGCAAAGATTCGGCCAAGGTTTTTTGCATGGCCACTTCTTGGTACAACAACGCGCTTTCCAGGGAAACGGCCATGAGGTCTGTGACCAACATCAGTCGATCCGCGGCTTCGGGTTGAAAGGGCTGACCGGAAATCGAAAGTCCAGTGAAGAGCCACCCCAACAACCCCCCGCGTCCGCGCAGGGGAAGAATGAGTTCCGCGCCCAGGCGGTCCAAAACCCGCTCCAGGATTTTCGCCTCCCCGCCGTCCCGCACCAAGCCGAGGGTGTCGCGGGATACCCGGTGGGCATGTCGTTCCAACCAAAGCACAAATGGGTCGTCCGCCGAAAAGCGCACGCCCCGCACGCCGGGCAACAACATCCACCCGCTGCGTACCGTGTAGCAATCCTCGCGTGGATTCCGCAGGACAATGCCCGCGCGCGTCAATTGCAGGGTGGTCGCCAGCTCTTCCAACAATCGTTCCTGCAAGGCTTCGACATTGTCAATGCATCGGACGATTCGGATAAATTCCTTCACGGAGAAGTCATTCAACGCCGAGGACGAACCGTTCACGGCATTCGTGGCTTCGGTCCGGGGCTGGGTGCGCTGACGGAGCCATCGGCATTCCTCGGAAAGTTTGTGGTATTCCCGGGCCCTGTTCGTCAACTCGAACAACTCCCCAGGGGAGCGGTTCAGGTCCTCCGTGGCATACATGCCCGAGGTTTCCGGGGCGTTGATGGCTTTGGTGCGGGGAACGCCAAGGCCAATGAAGGCGTGACGGGGAAACGACAGGAGAAACGTCGACGGTTTCACGCTGTCGGGGGGTAGCCGCAAATCCAACAACACCACGCCGGGACCGATTTGTGCCAACAAACGATGCCAATCCCCGCAATCCGTGGAAACGTGGAATTCCAGGGAATGGTTGAAGCGGGGGTGCAATTTGGAGACAAGCTGCTCGTCTCGTGTCAACAAAAACACCGGAGGATCGGGTAGGTTCATTCTTCGCGTTTCTCCATTCGAAGCGGCAGGACGATACGAAAACAACACCCCTGCCCCGGCTCACTCCGCACGGTCACGCTGCCGTTGTGCTCATGAAGAATTTGATGGGCAATTGACAACCCGAGTCCGGTGCCGGTGTCCTTGGTGGTGTAAAAAGGGTCGAAGATATGCTGCAATCGTTCCCGCTCAATGCCCACGCCCGTATCCTGTATGCCGATCTCCAAGGTCTCGTTTCCATTTTCGGTATGCACGGTGAGTTGCCCGCCGGTGGGCATGGACTCGATGCCGTTGATCAGAAAGTTGAGAATCGCCTGATGCAAATGATCGGGGTCCCCCTCAACCTCATCCCGTTCGGCCTCCAGGGTCAAGGCGATCTTGACCTGTTTTTGGACCGCCTGTTGACGAAGCAGTTGTCCGCTCTTCTCCAACATCCCATGCATTTCCACGGGGACCAGACAGGATTTGGAGGGACGGGAGAGACGCAGAAGCTGATCCACCAAACGGTCGATCCGGTGAATTTCCTGGAGAGCCAACTTGGAAAAGGTATCGCGGAATTCAGGATCATCATGACGTTCCGGCAGAAGTTGGGCGAAGGTTTTGAGGGTGACCATGGGGTTTTTGATCTCGTGGGCCATGCCCGCGGATAGCGTGCCCAAACTGGCCAGCCGATCCGAGCGGCGTAGATGCAGTTCCATGGTTTTCATGTGGGTGATGTCCTGCATCACCAGAAGCGTTTCCCCTTCCCCCTCCGCGTGCCCTTGGAATTGGGTGGACCCCACGTGCAAATACCGGGAAACACCACCTTGGTCCGGAAATTCGACTTGTTGATCCAGGCGTGGGTTTTCAAGGAGATCGCGGATGGGCTCCGGCAAATCCGTGAGGGGTTTTCCTGTGTAGGAGGCTTCCAAAATGCGGGTCGCCTCCCGATTGCAGGTGGTGATCTTGCCCGTTTCCAAATTCGCGGCCAACACCCCGCTGACCAAATGCTCCAGCAGGGTGTCCGTGTACACGCGCTGATTTTGCACCTCCGTGTACAGGTCGGCGTTTTCGAGCGCCACCGTGAACAAGTCGCACAAACCGCGGATGGTCTCGCATTCCAACTGTCCGTAAATACGCCCCGACGCCCGGGGCCCCAACAAAACCAGACCCACCCACTTTTTTTGATAGGTCAGGGCAATGGCCGCAGAGGCCAAGCCGCGCAGTTGTTGGCGTACCTCAACCTGTGCCACCCCTTCCCGGCTCCGATCCATGAGTTCCTGTACCACGACGCCTCCTTGGGACAGCAAATACTCGGGTAGGGGATCGCGTACGGTCATCGGTGGCACAAAAGCGTTTTCCGGATGGATCAATTCGAAGCGTCCGCCCCCCTCCCCGCCCCGCAAAACCAACACGCGAATGTCCGTGGCTTCCACGGCCTCGGAAAGAATGCGGGCAAACTGACGGGTCAGATCCTCCACCGTGGCAATCGCCCGCATGGCCCGGCCCGCTTCCCCCAAGGTTTTGCCGACGTCCAGAAGCGGACCGTGGATAAACAAACGGTTGGCCAATCGTTGCATGGCGCCCTGGGCGGGCACCACGGACAGGACCACCACCACCGTGGCCGTAAAATGGTTCAATGGCACCGGATCGTGGTTCAGGAACTCCAGAAGACGCGTGGCCAAACTCAGCGTCAACCCGTGGAGCAAAACCAAATAGATGAGCAACAACCCATAGGCCAGAATCCTGCGCATCACATAGGGACTGTCCAAAATACCGCGCGTGGCAATGCCATAGGCCGCGATCACGGAATATACCATCACCGACAAAGGCAAAAACGCCCCCAGATCCACGGCCCCGACCAAATTCGGCACCAAAAAGAAGAAAATCCCGACCGCCAGGCTCACCATGCAACTCATGAGCATATATTCCATTTCCACGCGGACGATCCCGGAGGCGGAACGGGTGTCTTGGGTCATTTTCCTGACCAAAACCCCCAAGGCCAAGAGGAAATATCCCGCATAATAGGGAAAAAGCGGACCGTATGTCGGAGCGGCCAGAACCTCATCCGGTCCCGGAAGCGTGGCCGAAAGCAAAAACCAAGGGGTTTGGCAAATGGCCAGGGCCACCAACCCGCCCGCAAACCAATGACGCCCCCGCCTGACGCTTCGCAGGAGGCCTTGTCCTGGGTAGAGAATGGTGAGTCGAAGCAAATTCATCGACGCGGGAATGAGCGCCGAAATCGCCGAGGATTGCCGAATCCAAAACATCGCGTGCTCGATCGAAACGGGAATGGACGCGAACCCAAGGGCCATTTGCCAAAGGCCGATGATGCAGGTCAAAAACAAAAAAGCCTGGTTCACCCGGCGACGGGGTTGGGCCAGCCAAACCATCAATCCCACTGGCACGGTGATGACCAGAGACGCGACAATCATCACTTGAAACAGATTCATGCCCCCACCTTGCCAAGAACCATGCAACTGTTTCCCCCGCCCAAACCATGCATATTCACCAGACAATGCCGCAAAGGCATGGGCAGGGCGTCGTTGGGCACCACGTTCAAATCACAATCCGGATCGGGAAAGTCATAATTGGCCGTGGGGGGCACGATGCCTTCGCGAATCGCCAAGGCCGTGACCGCAATTTGCATTGGACCGGCCGCCGCGAAGGGATTGCCAATGCCACCTTTGAGGGAACTGACGGGCACCTGATAGGCCCTTTCGCCAAAAACCTCTTTGATGCGGGACACTTCCAGGCGATCCAGCAGCGGATGACTGGGACCATGTGCGTTGATGTAGTCGATGTCCATTGGCAACAGGCCCGCGTCCGTCAGAGCCATGCGCATCGCGGTGGCCAACCCGTCGGCGGGCACCCCGCCGGGCGTGTCGCCCCACTCCCCGTGTCCGAGAATCTCCGCCAACGGTTCGGCGCCCCTGTCAAGGGCATGGTCCAGGCGTTCCAGCACCAACACGCAGCCTCCCTCGGCGATCAAACCGCAGGATCGTTTGGCATCGAAGGGCCGACTGGCCTTTTCCGCGGGAAGGGGGCACTCCAGCGCCAGACCACAGGTCACCAAAGAGGACATGGTCAAAGGGGTAATCGGTGCGTCCGCCCCTCCCGCCAGCACCATGTCCGCCTTGCCGGCATGAATCAGTTCCGCGCCGCGGGCCACCGCTTCCATGCCCGATGGACAAGCGGAAGAATGCGTGCCCCGGGCACAGGCAACCCCGAAGGATGCCGCGAGGGCGTTCGACAAAGCATGAGGCAAACTCGCGTTGACGATGTGCGGACTGACTTTCGTCGGGCCTTTTCGGGCCAGCACCTCCTTGCCTCGCTCGATCACATCGATCGCCCCCGTGCTCAAGCCCATCTGTATGGCCAACCCCTTCGCTTGCCGCAATTGACCGATATCGAAGTCCGCATTGCGAACGGCCATGTGGGCCGCGGCCAATCCCAACAAGCTGTGCCGCGCCAGACGCTTGGGCTGTGTCACCCCGTCCGGCTCCATGTAATCGTTGAGATCAAAACCCTTGACCTCCCCGGCCATGGTGATGGGGAAATCCGACACATCGAACAGGGTGATCCGCCCGATCCCGCTTGTGCCCATGCGGGACGCCTCCCAAAACGCGGGCAGGGAATTGCCCGTGGGCGCTAGAACGCCGATTCCGGTGATGACGACTCGTGAGTTCGGGGAATACATAAAATCCTCCCAAAAGACAGCCCTCTACATGTACATTTTTGAACATATATGGACAAGGGCGTTCATTTGTGAACATACTCCAATCATGTTTTGAACCCAAAAACCAGCAAAAAGGGATAAATCTTACATAGAAGATCCATGGCATGAAATCTGCTGTATCATTTTGAAAACTTGTTTCGACCGATCTGCATTGATGAATCGCATGTGAATTGTCTTTCTGAATCCCAAGTGCAAAACCAAGATCATCGAAATTTTTAAATTCGTCCTTTCGGTGTGTCCAGAAATGGATGCCCGAGGGTCAAGTGGAGACGCGACCCGCGGAATGTCTCCCTCCGCGATGTCATTCAGTCTCCACGGCACCCGGCCGCTGGGGGAGGGCGGCCGGGTGTTGGGGATGGGGTTCCCGACACCCAAGCCTGCATTTTGAAAACCCATGAAAATTCATCCCTATGACCGCCCTGCCAAAAATCCTCGTCATTGATGACGAAATCGGAACCCGGGAAAGCCTCAAAATCCTGTTGAACAAAAGCAACGAGGTTTTTTGCGCGGACTCCGTGCCCAACGGGCTTGATTTCCTCAAAGCCCAGCATCCCGACGCCGTGGTCATGGATATCCGCATGCCGGGCGTGGACGGGATTCAGGGCCTCCGCGACCTCCGTGAAATCGACCCCATCGTTTCCGTGATCATGCTGACCGGATACGGCACCCTGGAAACGGCACGGGAAGCCATCCGCCTGGGCGCGAATGACTACCTGAAAAAACCGTTCGACGTGGTCGAAATGAAGGAAGTCATCGAAAACAACGTCCGCAGAACCGACTTTTTGCGTCGCCGGGAACTTGCGGCGAAAAACATTCTGGACCTTAACGCCCGGCTGTTGAAGGAACGACGGGAAAAAAAGAATTTCATCGAATTGGGCATGGCCTCGGAGGAATTGGCCCACGACCTGAGAAGTCCGCTCAGCGTCGTCATGGGCTGCGCCGAACTGCTCGCGAATGAAATCGAGGCGATGCAGGATATCCTTGTCATCCCCGATCAAAGCGAACAAGCCCTGGCCTATTTGAACGTCATCGAGCAAAGCGTAAAACGTTGTGGCGAACTTTTGGATGTTTGGCGCACGCTGGGAGCCCGAACCCGGATCAAAATGAAAGCCTGCACCCTCGACGCCTTGTTGCAACCCTTCCGAAACGAGGCAGCCTTGCTGGCAAACCCACTGGGAAAACGCTTGGAATTCAACATGCAATGCGACGGACTGACGGTGGTAAATGCCAATGAAACCCAATTTCACCGCATTCTCATGAACCTCCTCAACAATGCGTTGGACGCAATCCGGGAGGAACCCGGAGGGGTCATCTCGTTCACGGTTCGTGCCGAGGACAAGTGGGTGATGATGAGCATGAAAGACAATGGCACCGGCATCTCCCCCGATCATATCCAGCGCATTTTCGATCCGGATTTCACCACCAAAGCCGATGGAGAAGGCACGGGATTGGGCCTCTATATCACCAGACGGCTGTTGCAAAAACATCACGGTCAAATTTCCGTCACCTCCGAATTCGGACAGGGAACGGAATTCACCTTGAAAATCCCCTGCCATTTCGAACATCGGCATTCTCCGGGTTCCGCGTCCAAAGCCGTTTCCGAGTGACAGCCTGCTGCCCATACGCTATGCATCCCCCATGAACGAATCCGACGCCCCCAACCCATCTTCATCCGCCCAAAACGCTTACCAAAGCACACCCATCGATTATCTCACCCGCATCGCCCGCCTTTTCGAAAACTATAAAACCCACGCACTGGATTTTTTGGAACTGAAGGCCGGCTTGCACCTCTTGGACGCCGGTTGTGGCGCGGGCGACGATTTGCTGGCCTTGGCCGCACGGCATGGGGATCATATTCAACTCACGGGCGTGGATCTGGACGAATCCTCCCTGGCGGAAGCCCGCAGCCGGGCCCGGAACGCGAAGGCCAAAATCGAATTCATCCAATCTCCGTTGAACCCCCTACCCTTCTCGGACGGGCATTTTGACGTCGTGCGAAGCGACCGGGTGTTCCAGCATCTCCATGATCCCATGGGTGCGTTGAATGAACTCATTCGCGTCACCCGACCCAGCGGGCTTGTGGCGCTGGTGGACGTGGATTGGGGCACCCTGGTCCTGGACCATCCCCGGGCGGAGTTCAGCGACCGTTTGGCGGCGTTCATCCGCGACAAGCACATCAACGGACGCTCCGGACGCATGTTGTATGGCATGATGAGGGAAGCGGGACTGGAAAATTTAACCGCGTATGCCGAGGCCATCGCGGTCACGGATTGGGAAGTGGCCGCATTCATTTGGGGCATCCCCGCAAGTGTGGCGGCCATGGTGAAAGCGGATCTCGCGGAGGCGCAAGAAGCCGAACAATGGCTGGACGAAGCCGCGGCCCATGCGAAAGCCGGACGCTTTTTCGGGTCCATGACCGGCATGGTGGTCAAGGGAAACTTCAAGGGATAGGCGACGTCTCGGAACGAGGCGGGGCCTCCAAATTCATTGCCAACTTTTCCGCTACCGCCGCCACCACATCCGGGATCGGAATTTGGGAAATGAAAGCATTTCCGGGGCGTTTGTAAGATCGGTGGTCGGGGTATCCGCCGGGTCCGGGCGGTGGGCGCAAAATGGTATGCCCCTCCCCCCACGGACCGGTTTTGGCAGGGTCCGTGGGACCGAACAGGGCCACCAAGGGCGTGCCAACGGCAGCGGCGAAATGCATCGGTCCCGAATCATTGCACAGGAGACAGTCCACTTCCCGCAGTTGCGAACCGAGTTGAATCAAGGGAGTTTGCCCACACAGGTTCCATGCGCGTTCGCCAATGCCTTTGACCAGCGCCTCCCCGGCGTCATGGTCATCGGGTCCGCCCAAAACCACCACATCCACGTCCACTTGCGTCCGAACCCCACGCGCACATTGGATAAAGGACTCCAGGGGCCAATCTTTGCCGGGCCATCGGGATTTGGGGGCGATCGCCAGGCGGGGCCGCGTTCCCGGCAAGGGGTCCGCGGGCGGAAAATCCAACGGATACACCGCATTCCCCGGCTCAAGGTCCAGATGACGCAGACTGTCCAGCAAACGGTCCATGGCGTGGGGCGTGTTGGCCCGGGAAAGCGGGGTTTCATGGGCAAAAAAATGGGAGGCCTCCCGTGGAGAAGACGGGCAAATCTTCCGCGCCCCTTTGGCAAGCCCCATGCTGAGCCCGCTTTTGAAGAGTCCCTGCAAGTCCAAGACCAGATCATATCGGTGGGCGCGCAGTTCCCGAAGAAATGCGCGGCAAGCCCCCACCCCGCCCCGGCGTGGATAGGCAATCACCCGGTCAACGTCCCGGTGGCACTTCACCAAATTCACGTATTCCGGTTGGGTCACCCAATCCACTGGACACTGGAAGTGATTTTTCAATTCGTGGACCACGGGGACCGCATGAAACAAATCTCCCAAGGCGCTGAGTTTGATCACCAAAATCCGTTTGCAGTCCGCCATATGGGCCTTTAGGCGCGGGCTTGCTCAAGCAAGCGTAGCATGATGGCGTTTTGCGCGTGCATGCGGTTGCCCGCCTGATCGAAGACCACCGACTGGGGGCCGTCGATGACTTCCGCGGTTTGTTCGTAGCCGCGGGCGGCGGGCAGACAATTCATGAAAATGGCGTCCGGCGCCGCGTCCGCCATGCGTTCCGCCGTAATCTGATAAGGCATGAATTTGGCCACCCGGCGCTCCAGTTCGGAGGGGTCGATGTGGTAGCTCATCCAACTGTCGGTGTAGAGCACATCCGCGCCGCGGGCGGCTTCGCGGGGATCGTGGGTCACCTGGACTTCCGATCCGTGCGCTTCGGCCAGTTTGCGGGCGTTGGCGAGCACGTCGGGCAACGGTTCGTAGTCTTCTCCGCGCGGACAGCCCACGCGGATGTTCATGCCCATCATGGCGCAGCCCTGCAAGAGAGAGTGGGTCACATTGTTAAAGCCGTCCCCCAGAAAACAAAGCGTTTGCCCTTTGATGGCGCCCCGATGCTCCTGAATGGTCAGCAAATCCGCCATGATCTGGCAGGGATGGCTGAAATCGGTCAGGCCATTGATAACCGGCACGCCGGCGTGGGCGATCATTTCCTCAAGGTCGGCGTGTTTGAACAGGCGGGCAACGATCAAATCCGCATAGCGGCTGACCACTTTGATGGTGTCGGGCAGGCTTTCCTTGCCCGCGCCCAGCGGACTGGTGTTCACGTCATAATTGATGGCGTGACCCCCCAGCCGGACAATGCCGGTTTCAAAGCTCACCCGGGTGCGCAGACTGGGTTTTTCAAAGATCATGAACAAAACCTTGCGGGCGGCCGCGTCAGCAAAACGGGTCGGGTCGGCTTTGCAGGCCGCCGCCCGCGCCAACACGCTTTTGAGGATGTCTTCGTTCCAATCGGTGAGTGAGGAAAGGTGTTCCATGTCTATCGTCCGTTCTGAGGTCCATGTTTCGGGGGAAAAGGTCACTATAAACAAAGGATGGGCGCTGAAAAGAAGAAATCGACAAAACATATCGGTTGACCGTTTCCCCGGTAAACAGTAGGTAGGGGGTATGATGAAATCAATCCTTCGTTTCTTTCTTGTTTCTTTCGCCTCTTTTGCCCTTCTTGCACCGGCCACCACCGTGGTCGTGGACATGAACCGGGTCTTTCAGGAATACATCCGCACACAGGAGGCGGACCAACAAATGCAGGCCTCCATCCAGAATTACCGCCAGGGACAGGAGGAACTCCAACAACGGTTTCAAGTCCGTCAGCAGGAATTCAATGAGATGCGGCAACGCACCGCCGATCAGGAACTCGACAACGCCGAGCGCCAAGCCCTGGCCGAAGAGGCCGCGGAAATGTTGAATCAATTGCGAGCCCTCGAACAGGAATTGCGTCAAGAGGATGCCAACCGCCAACGGCAGATCGAGGAACAGGGTCGCAGAATGCGGAACCGCATTGTGGACGAAATCAAAGCGAAAATCACGGAACTGGCGACGAGCCGCAACTGGACCTTGGTGTTGGACAGCTCGGCGGCCTCCACCAACGGACTTCCGGTTGTCCTGCATGCCATGCCCTCCGCGGACGTGACCGGGGAAGTGATTCAAGCCCTCAACCAACCCATTCTCCAAGGACGGGCCCCCGCCCAAGCCCCTGAACCCGATGCGACGGATGCCCAAACGACCGAACCCCAAACGACTGAAGCGGGGGAATAAGATGCCGACCGCCGCACAACTCGCCCGGGAATTGGATGGCCGCCTCGAAGGAGATGACAACACGGAAATCACTTCCGTGGCCGGATTGCGCGAAGCGGGTCCGAACGATCTCTCCTTTCTCAACAATCCCAAATACAGCGGGTTGCTGACCAAAACCGCCGCAGGCGCGGTGTTGGTGTCCGAAGATTGGCAGGGCGAAGCCCCCAACACCACCTTGATCCGGGTGCAAAACCCGGACGCGACTTTTGCCAAGGCGACGATGAAATTCCGCCCTCCGCCCGTGACTTACGCCCCCGGCATTCATCCCACCGCCATCATTCACGCCGAGGCCCTGCTGGGTCCCAACGCCCACATCGGCGCCCATGTGGTCATTGGCAAAGGCGCGGAAATCGGCGAAAACGCCGTGATCCTGCCCGGAGTGTTCATTGGCGAGGACGTGACCATCGGCAATGACGTGCTCCTCCACGCCGGGGCGGTGTTGCGCGAGCACGTGATTTTGGGGGATCGGGTCATTGTTCACAACCATACCGTCATCGGCAGCGATGGCTTTGGATATTCCGTGGACGACAAAGGCGTGCGTACCAAAGTGCCGCAGGTGGGCACCGTCCGCATTGGGGACGACGTGGAGTTGGGCGCCCATGTGTGCGTGGATCGGGCCCGTTTCGGGGAAACCCGCATCGGCAACGGCGTGAAAATCGACAACCTCGTGCAGATCGCCCACAACGTGGTCATCGGCGACCATGCGGTGCTCGTGTCCCAGGTGGGCATCAGCGGCAGCACCGTGGTGGGCCCCCACGCAATTTTAGCCGGTCAGGTGGGCGTGGCCGGACATCTCACCATCGGCGAACACGCCGTGGTCGGCGCCCAGGGCGGGGTGACCAAGGATGTCGCCCCCAAAACCTATGTTTGGGGCACTCCGGCAACGCCGTTCGAAAAATACAGCAAATCCCTGGCACAAGTCAACCGATTGCCCAAATTGCAGAAAAAAGTCACGGAATTGGAAGCCCAGCTCAAAGCGCTGGAAACCCGGTTGGAATCCAAATTGAAAGACGGGCTTGGCCCCCCGCCGGATTCTATCGAGTGAAGGAATGAAAAATCAAAGTTTATCCTGTAAGAATATGATCAGTTCCACGCCTTACCTAGTATGAAAGACAGCTACGAAATTTTGGCATGGCTTTTGGCCGGCGAAACCCACCCCCACCTGAAGGAAAAACAAGCGTATCTTCAGGCGGAGGAGGTTTTGCACAATTCCCCCGAAATTCGGAAGCGTTTTGAAGAAGCCAAGGCCTTCACGGAACGTCATCCCGAGCTGGTCGGGTTCGAACGGATGCCCGTGGACGTACGGCAACGGCTCGCGGAAAAGATCAATGAAGTCGGAAGCACCTCGAACAAGATCATCCCCATGTCGCCGCCGAATCCGCTGAGCTATCGAAAGCAATTCGCGTGGGCTGCGGTTTTGGCCTTGTTTTTGGCAGGGATCTCCATGATCACCTCCTTGGTTTTGGATCGTCAACCTCACCAGACCGCCCCTCGTTTGGGTCGTGAAGTCGAATCCCATCTGCCCGAATTCCGTACATTTGTCAGCAATACCGCCAGGGAAGAGCTTCATTTGACTCACCGAAATCAAAATCCCTTGGAATTGGTGCAGTGGCTGGCCGAACATAATCCCGAAGTTTCCAGTCCACACCTACCCGCCGCGCTGAATCTTGGCCAGTTGAACGGTTGCTCGGTCATCGAAAGCCCTCGGGGCAAGGTATCCTTGGTTTTCGTTCAAGTGGATGGGCAACCCATGCACTTGTTCGTGGCCTGCTCCAGGGCACTTCGTTGCAAGCCCGCCAAACCCCGTCATGTCCAGTTGGAAGGTCGCAGGGCCATTGAATGGGTGGACGATTCCAACGCCTATTTGCTGCTTGCCGAAGACCCCGACGTGGAAATGCCGGAAATCTTGTTATAATCCACCGCCTTTACGCTTTCACTTCCGTCGCGTCACTTCCACGGCCACGCTGCGCGCAAATCGCAACGCACCCGGTTTGTCAATGGTCACCGTGACCTGCTTCACGCCTTTGGGCTTCAAACAGATTTCCGCACAACGCTCGGCCATGGTTTCGATGAGGTTGTAGTCACTGTTCTCCACATGCTTGATGAGCTTTTTGGTGATGGTCTTGTAATCCACCGCATCTTGGATGTCGTCCGACGCGGCGGCGGTGGCATGGGACTCCACTTCCATGATCACGTTGATGAGCACATCTTGCAAGTTGACCCTTTCCTCCGGGTAAATGCCGATAATGCAACGCAGAGCCAAATCTCGAATGTAAATACGGTCGGTCATACGCCATTCCCCAATAAATGTTGTCCGCCGTCGACAAAAATGATTTGCCCGGTCACGGCGGGTGCTGTGAGCAAGTAAAGCACGGCATCGGCAATGTCCGCCGGCGTGCATCGGTGATTCAGTGGCGCGCGTCCACCGTGTTTCTGCAAATAGTCCCGCTCGTGTTCCCTGCCGGGGGGGGGCAAAATCGCCCCCGGGGCCACCCCATTGACCCGCAGGCGCGGCCCAAACTCGATGGCGGCCAGACGGGTGGCTTCCGCCAGCGCGATTTTCGACAAGTGATACGGCGCCGCACCCGCGTCATGGGCGGCAATCCGCCGGTCCAGCAGGTTGATGATCACCCCCTCCAGATTCTGCGAAGCCATGCCGCGCATCAATGCCAGCGGACCGAATAAATTGGGACCGAATTCCTGAATGAAGGCCTGGCGGTCACTGTCCGCCAAGGACGTGCGATTGAACACCGCCGCGTTATTCACCAAACCGTACAGGGGACCGTGGTCAAAAGCCTGTTCCAACACCGATTCACACCCGGATTCCGTGGACAAATCGCCGGACACGGTGTCCGCGCGACCACCGGATGTCCGCAAAATTTCCGCCAGTTCCTCGGCCTCGTCGCTGTGACTCCGGTAATGAATCACCACGTCCGCGCCCTCTTTCGAGAGCCGGGTGGCAATTTCACGGCCAATGCGCACCGCGCCGCCAGTGACCAAAATTCGTTTGTTGGTGAGATTCATGTGTTCATTCATAGGTCGTTCACAACAAGGATCAACCGAGAAATGAAATCCTTACGGGAAAATTTGCATCCCCACACGAACCCGCATCCCAACGGGATGCCACTCCTTCCCGTTTCCGTCTGACCCGTCCGACCCGTCGGAAAAACCACCTCCCTCCGACGAGTCCCACGAGTCAGACGAGTCCGACTCGAAGCCCCGAGTGCCCAAAATATCGCATTTCCCCCAACCGTGTTTGTGACCGCCGGGAAGGATCGGGGACCGGAGCCCCAATCGCCGTATCGGCGGGGCGAGGGGGCGAATTCGGGGGGGGACCGGAGCGCCAATCGCCGCATTGGCGGGGCGAAGGGGGCGTTTACCGCCTTTCTCATATTGTCGCCTTTCTCAATTTGAAAGGCTTTTCGGATGGGGTCAAACCGGGCTTGGGGGAACCCCCATTGCCCCGTCCGCGCCTAAAGGCACGAACATGAAACCGGATAAATCCGGGACTCTGAAAACATCCCGTTCAGTCATGAGCACGTGATCAAGGACGTAATCAAGATGCAACTGAACAAGCGGAAATGGGTCAAATTGCCTGTGAACTTGAGAAAAGTGGAATGGGGTCGTCGCGGATTGTGAGCGCATGGCATCCGGTTGCAGGAAGGATTGCAAAAGTGCGGGCGAATATTTGGAGAATTCCGGAATCCGCACATTTTCTCCCGATATGCTCTGGAAAAGTCCCGTGAATGAGGCGGGAAATTCAGGTGGGTTCCACCTTTCAGGGGAGGTGAAAACCACTGGGTTTGTAATTTTGAGACTGGATGGAGCCGGAGATGTATTTTGGGAAAGGGAATTTGCAGCAGGCACATTCGTGGTTTCTTGGGTCTCCAAGGTACCGTCTTCACCCGAAACCGATGGCACATCCGACAGTCTGATGACAGAGAAACTTTCAGTCATAACGAGCAAATCAAATTCCGGGGGGCGAAACAGAAGCTCAAGGGGAATTTGATTCATACGTGTGGAACTACAGGCGAAGTTGGACGCTATATCCTCTTCCGTTTGGCAGATACAGGGTGGTTGCCCGGGATCAACAGGTGACGGCTCAATTGGCAGAGGGAGGAAGCTCGAATACTCATCCAAATTAATGACCCCATCAACTACAATTAGATCCAAGCCAAAATATCCAAACTGCAAACGAGTATCAAGGGAAAGAGACGAATCGAGAGAATCGACATCCATATCGTAAAGGTGGGAAAATTCCGACGGGGTAAGCCCCACTGAATCCATCAATTGCTGAAATTCCTTCCATTGAGCTTCGGATGGTGCGTCGAGGGATTGCGTGGAACTTTCCATCCCTTCATCGGAAGGTTCGGAAGGCTCTTCGCCTTCTTCGGCTGTTTTCTGGGTTTCAGGATCCGCGGCCACCGTATTGTCCGAATCTTCTTCCGTGGGCACCTGATCATAATTGGGAACAGGAACGACTTCCGCTTGTAGGGACGTGATTTCAACACCTTCCACGCCAGTGGCATCCCACATAATTCGCGGTTCCAACGCTTCCAACTGAAAAACGCCTCTTGCCATGGCTGTTGCGTGTTTTTTCATATTAAATGTTTTAAGATCTGATCGGGAATAAATCAAGCATGAATTCGAGTTACCTTGTAGACGTAGGCATTGCCATTTTCCAGTGTCCACGTACTTCCATCCCAAATTTCGGTTTCCATGCGAGTCATGCGGCTTAACGGATCGTAACCATAGGTGTTACGCTTCCCTTCGCTTCCATCCCTGGCCATGACTTCGGCCATGAGCAGGCGGCCCAGCGCGTCCCAGGCGTAGGTGGTCTTTTTTTCCGCATGCTCGACTTCCACCAAACGCCCGTTGGCATCGAGGCGGTGGATCACTCCGGCGGTGTTTTGGGGTTCCGCGAATCTGTAGCTCGGGGTGGTGACGTTCTCGCTGATATCTTTGGCCTTGATGATAACGTTTCGGCTTAGAAAGGTGTCAACCAGCGCCTCGAAGCGCAGGTTTTCGTCCACGGGCACATAGGCATCGTTGACTTTCACGTGCGAGGGTTTGTCGACGGTGCCGATGATGCGTCTTACCCCGAGCGCGGTTTGGGCCTGGAGCTGGTTGGCAGTGTCCGCCAACGCACAAATCAGACAAAACCAGAAAAATGCCACTCTAAATTCTGGGAAAATGAACATTATATTTTTCTCTATAAAACATGAATTCCGTCAATTTCTGTGGTTACATGATTTGACTCAGTTATAAAAAAAGTCATTTCAAGTGTTAAATCAGAAAGCCCTTCCTCTTCAGTATACAAATCAAATCTAACAGAGTATTGATTGGGATTGCTATCCTCAACATAAACAATGTCTATATTTTTAAATACATCTTGGTTTGGCACACAAATAGTTCTTCCATATTCCTCAATTTCGGATTTTATTACTTTTGAAGAGACTCTTTGGTTATTCGTGATTTCCGTAATTTTCTCATAGTTATTATTTGAAATTGCTTGGACAATTTTTTTTACAATATTTTGGATTATAACCATGTGCTCAGAATTCATCTCCTATCTCCTGGTATTCTGGTTCGGGTTGATCTGGATACGCCCAGACTTTGGAAATATTGGTCTGCTCTGGAAATTTCTGACCGAGCTTGATCTTTAGACAACCCAGCTTGTCGCAGTGATTTATATGCAATTCTACGCTCAGCACCATAAGTTCCCCCTCCTCGTGCTCTCTGTGCGTTCCTTGTTAAGAAATGCTGAGTGCCCGGAGCATTTGGGGGTCCTTGAAGCTGGATTCCAGGGGCTTCATTCGTCTTGTAACCTGGCAAATTTCTAACAGCGGCATCTTGTATGATATGATGTGCATCCCTTAAACCTTTCGAACGCAAATTGCCAATAGTTTGGCCACACCTACTCCCACCCCCATCCCCCGGGCTGGGAGCACTTGCGGAAGCACCCCCTCTCCTCGGCGGTCCGTTGCCTCCACCAGTGCCAATACCTCCGACCTGCCCCACATTTCCTCCCTTGCGACGATTATTGTTAGATTGACGGCAGAGTCCCAGCGGATCAACATAGTTGATCGGATCATTGCCCACGTAAGCGTAGAGGTTGCTGCCCTCGGGGAGCAATTCGGCGTCCGGTAACGGATCGGGTGTGAGCCAGCGGCCAAGTGATGCGTCGTACACGCGGGCGGGGGCATGGTGCAGGGCGAAGACCGGGTCATAGAAGTGCCCCGTGAAGGCGAAGTCGGCGAAGACGGTGCCGATTTCGATGAGGATTTCACCGTAGGGCGAATATTCGCGACGGGAAACGATTTCGCCTGTGCTTGCTTCGATCAGCTCGGTGATGGATCCGAGGTGGTCGCGGCCGTAGTAATAGCGAATTCCGGACCCCGTCATAAAACCGTCTTCAAAGTAAGATCGGTAGTAGACGGAGTTGGCAATATCCCGTTTTTGCAGACGGTCCATGCCTGCGTAGACGTAGGCGTTGCCATTTTCCAGTGTCCACGTACTTCCATCCCAAATTTCGGTTTCCATGCGGGTCAGGCGGCTTAACGGATCGTAACCATAGGTGTTGCGCTTCCCTTCGCTTCCATCCCTGGCCATGACTTCGGCCATGAGCAGGCGGTCCAGCGCGTCCCAGGTGTAGGTGGTCGTTTTTTCCGCATGCTCGACTTCCACCAAACGCCCGTTGGCATCGTGGCGGAGGATCGCCCCGGCGGTGTTTTGGGGTTCCGCGAATCTGTAGCTCTGGGTGGTGACGTTCTCGTTGATATCTTTGGCCTCGATGGTGACGTTGCGCGAGGCGTATGTATCCACCAAGGCCTCAGAGCGCAGGTTTTCTTCCACGGGCACATAGGTGTCGTTGACTTTGACGTGCGCGGGTTTGTCGACGTTGCCGACGATGCGCCGGGGATCAGTGGTGATTGGTGTAATATTGAGTTGGGGAAGGTCCCCAAGACGGTCGGCGTAGATAGCATCACCCAAACTAAAAGAGAGGATTACATAAAATATATATTTTGTAATTTTATCTGATAGTGTCATGGCTTTTCATCCATATCTTTAAGTATAGCCCCGAGCTGTTTCCATGCTGGAAAATGTCTAGTTAATACGATATTAACAAAAGAATCAGTCGGAAGTTCCTTCAACTTTTCCATGTATAGTATTCGAGTTATATCATAGTAATATTGATGTCGTTTGACATTACTCTCACCCAAAAGGGTAGGTAAATCGTGAATATGCTCAGCTTCCAGAGAAGCTCGCTCGAAATCACTTACAGCTAAAGCATCCCGAATAATAAGTAACCCTGCCCTCAGAATTTCAATATACTTACAATCCAAACATTCTACATAGTTCATAACATTTAGCCTCATCGATTGATTATAATTGCGGGAAGCCGCTCTAATCCTGCCATTTCTGCCAACCTGACTCGTGTCATACCCTCTTGTATTTGCAATCCCCCATCCCTTAACCGCTGAAGAATGATCGGATTGTATTTACCCCACTCAAACGGAGCCGAGCGAGTCACCTTATGCATGTCTGCAACAAGTTTTTGTGGAGGTGGACGTAACCCCCGGATATTCACCATTTCAGTTCCTGCATAATTCCTAGGTGGAAGTTTAGGTACATATCCAGTGATTTTCTTTTGAAATTGTCTACCCGCCCCTAGTTGCTGCATAAGGGCTTTCTGTAATGCGGCCTGATCCAGATCATTTCCTGTTGGTTTTGTTCTAGGACCACCCCCATCCCCCGGACTGGGCGCACCTGCGGACGAACTCCCCCTCCTCGGCGGCCCATTGCCGCCGCCGGTACCACTGCCTCCACCCTGCCCCACATTCCCTCCCTTGCGGCGATTGTTGTTGGATTGGCGGCAGAGCCCCAGAGGGTCGATGAAATTGACAGGATCGTTGCCCACGTACGCATACAAGTTGCTACCTTCCGGCAGCAACTCCGCATCCGGGTACGGGTCCGGTGTGAGCCAGCGGCCAAGTGATGCGTCGTACACGCGGGCGGGGGCATGGTGCAGGGCGAAGACCGGGTCATAGAAGTGCCCCGTGAAGGCAAAGTCGGCGAAGACGGTGCCGATTTCGCTGAGGATTTCACCGTAGGGCGAATATTCGCGACGGGAAACAACATCGCCTGTGCTCGCATCGATTAATTCGGTAACGGAACCAAGGTGATCGCGACCATAGTAATAGGCATTTTCCCCTTCTTTGAAGCCGTCGTCATAGTACGAGCGAAGCACTGTGGTATTGATTGCATTCCGTTTTTGCAGGCGGTCGAGTCCGGCGTAGATGTATACGGCCTCACCGATATCCGTCCAAGTTGCGCCATCCCACGATTCTGTTTTAATGCGATTTAGGCGGCTCAGCGGGTCGTAGCTATATGTGTTACGCTTCCCTTCACTACCGCTTAGAGCCATGCGCTCGGCCTTTAGCAAGCGGTCCAACGCGTCCCATGTGTAGGTTACAATCTCTTCAGCACGTTCCACTTCGATCAAACGTCCATTCGCATCGTGGCGGAGGATCGCCCCGGCGGTGTTTTGGGGTTCCGCGAAACGATAGCTTTTGGTCGTGACGTTCTCGCTGAAGTCGGTGGCTTCAATGGTGACGTTGCGGCTTTCCATCGTATCCACAAACGTTTCAAAACGCAAGTTTTCGTCCACGGGCACGAAGACTCCGTTGACCTTGACCTGTGAGGGCTTGTCGACAGTTCCAACCACGCGCCTTAGCCCAAGCGCGGTCTGGGCTTGTAGCAGATTCGCGGTGTCCGCCTGCCAGTGCGCGGTTCTCGAAGGTTCCTGAGCGCTGACGCGGTTTCCCGCGTTGTCGTGGATATATTCAAAACGAGCGTCCGGCTCGCCGACCGTCGTTTTGATTGCATCGCGCAGGCGGAGTTGGTTGTCGTATTTCAGGCTCTGCGCTTGATTGGGCAGTCCTGTTCGGGCGAGTCCTATGGTTTCAAGCTGATCGTTGTCGCGATACGCGTAGCTGTAGGCGGTGAAAGGGTCTGCGGCACCAATGCGGCGGCTGAGGGCGGTCATTCGCCCGCCGGCGGCGGGGAGGTTGTAGCCGTAACTTTCCACAAAACTACCGGGGAGGGTTCGCTGGGTGACGCGCCCAGACACCCCTTGATAGCTGTAGGTTTGCAGCCCAAGGCCGTCCTGCGCCTGCGTAACGCGGTCGAGTGCGTCGAGGGTCCACTGGCGTTGTTCCAGCAGGACCAGGGCATCGTCGCGAAGCGTTTGGCTGACCAATCGCCCACGGTTGTCATAGACATATTCCACCCGGCTGTTGGCGAGGGAGCCGGTCTCGGATTTCAGAAGCCCCGCGCCGACGGCGGCGGTGGTGACGGAGGTCGTGTAGGGGTAGTACGAATACGCGACGCTCTCCAACACGGACTCCGTGCCAGAGGTGACCGTTGAGACGGATGTGAGCCATCCGTGGTCCGGGTCGTAAACGTAGCGCAGTCCGGGGGTGGTTCCGTCGCTGAAATCGACGGACAACAGATCGCCGCCGGGGCTGTGGGCGAGGGTTTGCACCACGCCGTCGGGCCGTGTGACGCTCTGCAAACGGCCCAGGCGGGGGCTGTAGCCGTAGGCGGTTTCGCGTCCGGCTGCATCGGTTTTGCGGACGACGCGTCCGAGGGCGTCGTGTTCCCAACGGGTGCGGTTTCCGGCGGGATCGACGAGGGCGGAAAGGCTTCCGCAGTCGCACCATTCGTAACGAGTGGTGAGTGCGCCCACGCCTTGCAGCGCGGCTTCGGTGGGCTCTCCGTAAGATGTTTCGGCCACGAGCTGTCCGGCGGCGTTGTATTCCCAGGTGGTGAGCCGCCCGAGGCGGTCGAGATGGGTCTCGGGGAAGAGGCGCCCACCGTACCCAAAGCTTTCCTCGCTCCCGTCGGGATGGGTGACGGTGAGAATGCGGTCGAGGTTGTCGTAGGTGTAGGACGTGACGTGTCCGAGGCTGTCAGTGACGCTTGCGACGCGGTTGGCTCCGTCCCAAGTGTAGGTGACGAGAGGACTGCCGCCGGGGGCGCGGATTTCGAGCAGACGACCTTTGGTATTTGCGCCATCGGGCTGGTCGTAAATGTAGGTGAAAACGTCTCCGCCTTGTGTAACGGTGCGCACTTGGCCGACGCTGTTGTAAGCGAAAGTTATGGGTTCCTCCCCGGCGCGGTGGACTTGGGTGGGCAAAAGTGGCAGGTTGCCATTTCCATAGGTATAGCGGAGCAATTCCTTGCCACTTTGTACCACGGTGACGGGGCGTACATCGGTGGGAACCAAACCAGGAACAGCAGCAGCGTAGGTAAAAACGTATTCGCGCCCATCGGCATCGACGATGCGGGTTGGGTTGGCGGACTCGTTGTAGTCGGTCTCTTCCAGCCAAGTGCCGCCCTCTTCACCGAGGCGGGCGATTTTAGAGGGAAAAAAGAGGGTGGCGCTGTCGGCGAGGGTGGCATCCCCCGGCTCGGTCATGCCCGGGTAGTTGTAGTACACCCGGTTTTCCAACGGTGCTTTGTAGCTCTCCAGGGTGCCAGTACTGGTGATAATACCGTCGACGTGTAGCCAGTGATACACATGGGCCATGCTGTAGTCGCCGGGATGTTTGGCGCTGAGCTGCTGATCCCAATAAAAGGTGTTGCGAAATTGGTGGGTCTGGCTGGGGCGCAACAGGATGACAGTCTCGTCGGGCCGCTCGCTTTCCACGGAACTGATGCCGGGGGCGTTTTGGGTGTATTCAAGGCGTTCGACGCGTCCAAGGGCATCCTCGATCTCCAGCCAGCCAAGTAGGTTGGGCTCGCCGGGGATGGGGCCACCCCGACGGAACTGGGAGGTACCGTAAGGGGTGGTGAGGCTGTCAATTTGATCGCCGAGGTCTTCGTAGGTGAAGGCGGATGCAATGCCTTCGGCATCGAGGATTTCGACCAGTCGTCCTTCGGTGTCATAGCGGAATTCGGCCAAGCGGCCGGCGGGATCGAGAAAGCCGATGATACGGAGGGGATCGGTTGTGGTAGGGGTGAGATTAAGCTGAGGGAAGTCGCCGAGGCGGTCGGAATAGAGCACTTGGGATACCCCTCCCTCGGCATCGGTGAGAGTTTCGAGGCGGCGGGCACCGAAGGGTATTTCGGATGAAGGGGGTATTTCAGCATAACCGAGTGAAATCTGTGCTTTGTCAAGTTCAGGCCCCCAAATCCGAGACATATACACCCGAATATTCTCCTCTACCAAAGCGGTGTAGGTGAGTTGAGTGCCGTCAGGATGGATGCGACGATACTCGAAAAGCTCCCAAGGGGCTCCGTTTATACTGAAGTAAACAGCCCGTAGTCTTCCACCGTCCGCAGTCTGTATGGAAGACTCCATGTACTCGGAATCAATGAAGGGTCCCGGTTGCCGTGTGGGATGGGTCTCGGAGAATTCGTGCTGTTCGAATCCCCCGCCTGGAAGGGATAACACAACTTCGTGCCCCTGGATGGACGGTTGGAAGGTAACATCGACAAAAGAATGATACGCATGCAGCCATTGGGGGCCGAGATGCCCGTGAGTTGGGGTAAATGGTTGACTAAGGTCGCGTTCGACATAGTTGACCTCGAAGGCGATCTCCGGGCCATAGGCCGGCGAATAGGCGACGGGAATATCGTTCAGGTTGAGGCTGACCATGTGGAGATGGGCCGAATAAACGGCCATGCCGAAACCACAGGAGTTGTTTTGCGGCGTTTGTTGGTCACTTCGGCGGGTGGTGGAAGTGTCGCGGGCCTGTACGAAACCTTTGCCCCAAATTTCGGCGGCCTCATCGGGGGGAACGGAATGCCAGCCTTTGGGCAGCGGGCCGGCGGGAACGAGAAAATAGCCGCTGGCTTCCGCGTCAAGGGTTTCGACATCCATCCAGAAATTCTCGACAAAGGTGGGGTCTTCGATGTGATGGCGTCCGCCCCGGGTTTCGGTGAGGGCGGCGTAGTGATCGAGTTTCCAGTGAACCACGGCGGGGACGAGAATGACCGCGCCGGGATCGCGGCGGGCTGCCTGCAATGCCATGCCGCTTTCGGCGGCGAGATCAACGAGGGCTGCCAACGAAACGCCCCGCGCGGTGGACCGGGCGTCGAGAAGTTGGGGATGATGGCGACCGTGTTCGCGGCGGTGCAGGGTTTGCAGGGCTGTGGGACCGCAGAGAAAGGCGATGTCGGGCCGCACCCGCATGAAATGCAGGCCCTCGCGAGCATTGCGGAGTTCCTGTCCGGCCCGGCCGGTAAGCTTTCGGTCACCGATTTCCTCCAAGAGGGTTTCCAGTTCGGCCCGCCGTCCCAAGCGGGCCAACATGCCCGCGCGGCCTGCTATGGCCTCATCCAGCAAACCCCGATGCATTTCCCTTGCAGCAGTGGCGGGAGCCGGCATTTTCTCCGCAAGGGTCATGGTATGGGAATAGCCTTCCAGAGCATCGGTAAACCGCCCCGCCCGCCAATCGGCGTTGGCACGGAGCAGGTGCTCGCCGGCGGCCCGGGTGTCCGCCGCCCAGGCTGCGGCAGCGGGGGGATCGGTCTGCAGGCCGCTTTGTGGAAGCAATACACCGCCGATCGTGGTGTTTGAGGCTTCTTCTCCGCACACGACGGAATGAAACGGCAAGAGGCAGAGGAAAATGGCGATTCGAAAGAAAGAGATTTTGTAGTTCATGAGCTGTGGATCTCCAAAAGGTCGGTCGGGGATTCGATATGGATTTCAGGAGCGGAGCCCGGATCCGGGTCGGGGCCTTCCAAAGACGGGGGGCTGTACACGTTGGGTGGCGGCGGTTCGGATGGTCCGGGTGGGTACGGCGGGCCGAGGGGCACCGGAGCGGGAATGCCAACCAAAACGGGTGTGTGACCTCCGGGAAGCTGGGGGTCGCCGAGTTCACCGTGGCTGTTCCGGCCCCATGCCCAGATCTCGCCATTGGCCTTTCCGGCCATGGACACGTGTTTCCCTGCCGCGATCCAGTGGATGTTGCTCAGACCGGGGACTTGTCTGGCCACGGAATCTCCGCTGTCCGCATACCCCAGTTCGCCATGGACATTGGAGCCCCAACTCCAAACGGTTCCATCGGCGCGAAGAGCCAGTGCATGTCTATATCCCGCGGCAACCTCAATGACATCCTCCAAGTCTTCTTCGGTTTCAGGCGCTGTGAGGGCTCGTACTCGCACCGGCTGGGTCAGGGGCAGGGTCGTGGCTTCGGTCACTAGCCCCCAAGCCCAGACACTCCCGTCTCCGCGCAGTGCTAGGGAATGCGATTTGCCGCTAGAAATACGAACAACGTTTGAAACAGCAAGTCGTGTGGGTATCCAGTCAGCGACTTGAGATGGATTGATCGCTTCGATGAGTCCGCGTCCTGCCAGTCGCCAATTTCCCCAGCCGCGGGTATTGCCTAGCCCGTCTGTTAGACAGGAAATCCCGGTGCCGCTGCCAAGACTTACACGCGGATGGACGGTGGGTTCGATCAGTTCATCACTGGCATAGCTGTCTGGATTGGGTCCATCCGAAAGACCAAGCTGGCCTTTGTCATTCACACCGGAAACCCGAAGTTGTCCCTGGTCGTTCAGCAACAGTCGATGTGATCCGCCATACCCGCTTTCCGTCCAGGCCGAAAGGGTGTGTAGCCGAATCGGTGAAGTTGCCAACGCGGGATCCAGCAATGGCAAAGCAATCCGGGAGGGTCCTTCCGGAAGAAGAATACCGTTTTCGTTACCGCCCCAGCCATAGAGATCTCCCGCGTACGTGCGAGCGAGTACGGATTGCCCTGAGGCGGACACCGAGTGCACCCAATCTCCGCCAAGAGTGCCCAAATCGATTCCCCCTCCCACAGGATCGCCCGGCTGCCAATTCGGTTTGCGTCCCCAGGCATGGGGTTGGCCGTCGGCACCCACAAAGACGGCGATCCCGTCCCCGAGGGCTCCCTGTAGCACCGTGGGCACTCGCCAGCGTTGCTCTTCGCCAACGGCCATAGTACCCGCGTACGCACGGGCGCGAATGAGGGTGCCTGGAGCAGGGGTTAGAGAACTGCCATGCGCCAAAAGCGGAGATGTGGCGGTCACGGCTGTGCCGTCCAGGGTGTAGCGAATATCACTGCCCAGACGCGCCGTGGAAATGAACACGCCTCCACTGTCAGTGGGGGAAGTTTTGTAGGGGGTGAATACCAGATGGGTGGATTTCAGTTCCATCGGTTCGGGTTTCCAACGGGAGATGATGGTACCGTCACCGAGTTGCCCCTGTAAATTCAATCCCCATGCAAAAATTCGCCCTTCTTCATCCACTGCGAAACCATTGTAGGGTCCGGCGGCAATATCGATAATTTGCAACCCATCAAGGTAGGAAATTAGTTTGGCATATGGTTGGGGGTTGCCTCCAGAAGTGCCGTAACCGAGTTGCTTCTCGACAGCCTCGCCGAAGCTCCAAACCCGTCCCTGGTTGTCAAGGGCGAGAGAATGCGCCTCACCGGCGGCGATGGCCACCACGTTTCCCAGCACCGGATTTCCGGAGGTGTCGGCCCGGACACGTGCGGGAACGAGTACGGGGGTGGAGGATGTGCTTCCGTGTCCGAGTTGTCCGTGGCTGTTGTCGCCAAAGCTCCAAATTTCTCCGTTTTCATCCAAGGCCAAGGTATGCGACGCGCCCGCGGCAATCGCGATGAGATTGGCCAAGGGCTGAGAGGCTGCATCCCGCACGGGGCCGGGATGGTCCCAGCTCAGACTGTTTCCAGTGTTGTCGGGGCAACCCAATCTGGATTTCAATCCCCAGGTGCGAAGGGTGCCGTCGGTAAGCAACGCCACGGAGAAATCACGCCCACCCTCGACGCGCTCCACATCTTCCAAGGGCATGCCCCCCGAGATTTCCACTTTTCCCGGAGTGAGGGTTTCTTCAAAATCCGGGGTGTTTCTCCCCAATTGCCGTTCCTCGTTTACCCCCCAGCTCCAAACCTGCCCCGTGGTTTCCTCCACGGCGAAAAAATGCCGATAACCCGCACCGATGCGAACCAAGTTGATAGACCCCAAGTCTATGGGCAAAACAAATTCGGTGAATTGACCTCCAGAGTCGAAAGTGACCGTACCCATTTGAAAAATAAGACCATTTTCCCAAAGCAACAGAGAGGCTAATTCTCCGGAAATAACCTGCTCAATCCGGTCAAAATAGCTTGCGGGGAGGACAAAAGTCTCCTGATCCTCACTGGAAAGTGGGTCGGACGGAGCATGCAAACCACCGGCATTGTTCTGCTTGGAACCGCTAGAATATAGTTGTCCATCTGTTTCAAGCCAGAGGGTGTTCGATCCACCAGGAGCAAGCATTTTGGGTAGTACCGTGGCAGGGTTGTACGTGAGTACCGCGGATTCGGCGGAGAATTCGCCGCGTTGATCCACGGCTTGGACGCTGATTTCGTGCTCAACTCCAGGGGGTAAATTGGTAAAGGTCCAACGGTTGTCAGGGGTGCTGGCCACCCACTGCCCATTGAGGCGCACCCGGTATCCGGCAATGCCATGGTCACTCATGCCTGGGGTCCAAGTCAAAGTGACTCGATGTCGCGCATTTTCCACGACCTGGGGAATTCCGGGTGAGGCGACGCCATTTTGCGGTAGATTGCGCAGAACCACGGTTTCGGAGGGAGTGGATCGTGCTCCTGTCCAAGTTTCCGCCACGATATGGTACAGCGCCTTTTTCCAACCTGTCGGCAACGCGTCAGTATACGAAAGCGCGGGTGTCGTGTCCAAGTATTCGCCATCGCGGTAAATCCGATATCGGATACGTAACGGATCATGATTCGAGTCCGCCCAAGAAATTTCCGATACATCGCTTCCGGTCAAGTTGACTACGGGAAGCATGGGTTCGTCGGGAGGTGCCCCCGGTGCAACGGTGATGGGGCGGGTAAAGGTGGGTGCTTCCGGGTCGAGTCCCGCCGTGGCGCGCAAGGCACCCGCATCTTCGACAAAGCCATTCAAGCGTAAAACCACACCGGCACGCCCCTTGCCATCGGACACCACCTCATACCCTCCTGAAACAGGCTCCCCTTGATCGTCAAGCAACACAAATGGGCCGGACTCCACTTCAAACACCATGGTTCCCCAGGGCATGCCATAACCACCCGTGGAAACAAGACGGAGCGATGCGGGTATGGCCAAGTTGTCCGCTTCCTCCACGGGGCTGCTCATGATGGGGCTGTTGATCGGCCATTGCTCCAACACCCACATGCGACGCAGTGACGCGGTCGGATCAAAAGGATTCAAACCCTGTTTTACAAAATTCCAGTTGGAAAATCCGCTCCCCGTAAAATCCAGGGACATGGGCTCTTGGCTCCAGTGGTTGGCGACAAGCAATCGATAAAAAAGGAGTTCCGCATCCGTGGCAAAGCCCAAACTCAAGGGATCACCCTGCCCGGTCTCCACGAGGGGTAAATAAGACCAGTTTTCCATTAAATTGTCTGAAATTTGAGGGAAATAGTAATGCTCGGAAGCGCCCGTCCAGAAAATTTCGACGGTTTCGGGAACGCTTCCCGGTGTAATCGTTATTGAAGCATCGGACAAGGGCGGCGGTGATTCCGCACGGATTAGCGATGCCATGCACACGAACAAAGCCAAATGTATACGTTTCATTATCTCCCCTCCACTTTCCAGAAATTGATGACCCGGTTTCTCGGTTGAGGCGGGTTTGCCTTCAGCCAGGCGTTTCGTGCTTCCCTTAACATCCGTTTATGCTCATGTTCGCGTTTCAGTCCCTCCAATTGATCATCATAATGGGAAACCAAGGCCTCCAAGGTCTGCGTGGGCGGTTCAACATCCGAATTGTCCAGTGGCTCGACTTCCCCCAACCTCTCTTCGAGAGAAGTCGCGATCACAAATATTGTCCAATGAACTCCCGCGTACGTGAAAATCCGCACCCCCTCCAACAGGGCAAAATCCCGCGGGGTTTGCCATATGCCGGACAAACCGCTTTCATCACGCCATTGAACCTGACTGATGCTTTGATCCAACACATCCGCCACAACCATTTCCACACGTCGTTCTTTCGCGGTTATTCCACTGGGATCAAAACCGTTCGCATCAAAGGGAACAAGGTGCAAGCCTGTGTTTTCATGCGATTGTCGTGGGATGTCGCTTGGCGTGGGCGAGGAGACCTGTCGCAGAAACAGCAAATGACCTCCCCGGTCCAGTTGCCATGCCCGTCGTGCGGGCACTGCCAAAAGTTCGTTGACCGCATTGCGGGCCAATTTTTCCCGGAGGACAAATTCACTGGACACAAGTTCATCAGCCTGGTCCCGTGTCAAGGGTTCCCATTCCGCCTGTGTTTGATTCGCTTCGGCTTTTGGTTCAGCGGAATCCTCTTCTGTATCAGCGGCAATGTTCCAGTCCGATGTGAGGGAAACTTCTTCCGGTTCCATGTTGGTTTCCGCGGATACGTTTTCCTCCAAACCAGCATCGAAACCGGACAGATCAGAACCAAAGGGTCGAATCTCATATATTCGTCGATAAACTTCCCTTGGATGTGGTCGGTCCGCCTCGCCCCGATCCCTGATGAGGGTAATTTCACCTTCCGAGATTTCCAAACCGGAATGCAAAAGACTCCAAGAGATCTTTTCAGGATTTACATTTACCTTTGCCTGATCCCGATACACCAAATCAACCCGATGGGGTGTCTCAGCCGTGGTCGTGATTTTTAGTACAACCTCATTCAATTTCGCGTCATAACTCACGTCATGGAATTTAGCCGGAGTCATGGAAAAGCTGTTTTCCACCTCCAAGGGGATTTCATATGCCTGTGGTTCATACGAAAAATGCCAGAAAATTTCTGGCGGATTGCCATGGGCAATCAAGTTCAATCCCGGTAAAATCGTTTGTACAAACTCCTGCGGTCTCACGCCGGTGACGGTGAAAACAAACGGTGCCTCAAATGTTTTTTCCGGCTCTGAAATCGAGACGATCAGCGGCTGTCCCGGCTTCATTCGTATCCAGTCTCCGTTCCAACCGGAATCCCGTTCGTGATGCAAACTTTCCCAGATCTGGCTACCTGCGTTCCAATGGTGAATGGAGAACGTGTACCCTTGCACCTGTCCTTCCAGAAAAGCATCCATTCTCCCTTCGAAAGGCACAAAATCCAATGAAAGGGTATGGTTTCCGGGAAGCATCGTTTCGGTGAGAGCCACGGCCTGCTCGCCAACGGCATCAGACCAGAACAGGAACGGCAATAGCAGACATGCAAGTGAATGCCTTCCACGGCAACATTTATCCAATTTCACGGTTAATCTTCGATCTGTCATTTCTTCCTCCAAAAGTGAAATTCGCTGGCCAGTCATACGGCTTGGCTATTGGATTCGGTATCTCAATCATCTTATCGGTCAAGCCGCATTTCCGCGTGCATATATGCACGTTGTCGAAAACAAGTCAAGCGTGTTAAAAGGAAAAATGCCCAATCCCGAAGACATCTTAAATGCAATGATGAAAATCATGCAGGAAGAACGTTTGGCGAAAGGGTTAAACTATGAAGACTTTTCCGCAGCAGCGGGTTTGCATAGAACCACGATTCCACGCTACGAAAACGGCAGTGTTGTGCCAACGGTTTTGGCTGCGATCAAAATGGCTCAAGCCCTGAATATGAACTTCTCCGAAGTGATGATTCAGGCGGAAACCTTTTGCAAAAACAGGAATCCTTGAAACCGTTGAGCTTTCAGGGCGGTCAAAACCGGAACGACATGCCGATCCTGGGGCCGCTGAGGGTTTCGTCTCCACGCTCCACCCAGCGATATCCCAGCCGGACGGAACTGTGTTCGTAGCGGAGCAGAATGCCCGCCTCCACGTCCATGAGGGTGCCATCCGGGAAAAAGGCCCAGAGAGGACGGAGTTCGACCCCGATGGATTTCGACGGCCAATAGCGCATGGGCACCCCCATGGATAAGGCCGTTTGCCTGTTGTCGCCCTGGAGGGTCATCGCCCCCAAGGCAATATCCAACTGGGTGCGCCGATGGGCCGCCATTCGGTACAGGGCATGATATTGAAATTGATGCAGGGTATCCTCAAAAATCCGATCCCGGTAAAAGGTGTGACGGAAATCCGCCGCCAACACCGCCTTCCCCAGTTCGAATCCATACCCGAGGGCATGTATATCGGAAGAGATATATTGCGCACCCACATCAAAACGCAACAGTGGAAACATGGGGTCCCCGAGCATGCGCTTGTCGGACAAATCATGCGCAAATTCTCCGCCTGTGGCCAAACCGTAAACAATGGGACGAAATACGAGCGCGTCAACGAGTTCCACGAGGAACGAATCGGTCGCGGAAGGACTTGTGTCTTTGCTTTCCCGGGTCTGACTTCGTTCCCGGGGGGGACGCGGGGTGCCGGACCCGCGCTCAAAGCGCCTCAATCGCCCGGTATCCTCCTGTGCCAAAGCCAGGGAATGGCACATCCAGACCAGGACAATCCAATGTAAGCTGCTTTTAATCGCGTTCATCCGAATCATCGTCGGTGTCCGGGGGGGCTTCCTGAGGTTCCGGGGAGTCTTTTGCTTCCACGTTTTCGGATTCGGGGTCCGCGGACTCCGCCGCTTGGGCCTCCGCCGCATTCGCGACTTCGAGGTCGAGTTCTTGCTGACGTTCCAGATTGCGGCGCATTTCCGCCATTCCCGGCAGGTCATCCAGGTTTTTGAGCCCGAAATGCTCGAGAAAAACCTGCGTGGTGCCATACAACCAGGGCTTGCCCGGCAACTCGCTGCGCCCCACCACCTTGACCAAGCCCATCTCCAACAGCGTCCGCACGATGGAATCCACGGCCACGCCGCGAATGGACTCGATGCCAGAGCGTTGGATGGGTTGACGATAAGCGATGATGGAGAGGGTTTCCAGCGCGGGTTTGGAGAGTTTGTTGGGTTTCCCTTTCTCCAGCAATTCCCGTAACCAAGGACCGGCGGTTTTCCGGTTGCGCAGCCGATATCCATCCGCGATTTCCGCGATTTCCAAACCCAAATGGTTTTCCCGCAGGTCCTCGCGCAACTCTTCCAGGGCTTCTTCCACTTCTTTGGCGGTAATCTCCGCGAAGGTGGTGGCCACGCCTTCATAGTTTTGCGCGGCCCGTCGGAAAACATTCACCATTTGCCGCACACTCAAGGGCTCCCGGGTCGCAAACAGCATCGCTCCCAAAATTTCTTTGATTTCCGGAATGACCTCAGACTCACTCATGGGCTTTTCCCCCCACCACTTCATCTCCCACCGCTTTCTCCTTCATGACTTCATCCATGGTCATTTCATCGTTTTCAAATTCCTCATCATCGTCCTCGGCCTTGAGCAGCACGATATCGGAGAATTCGCCCGAGTCCTGCGCGGCCCGGATTTGCTTGAGGCGAATCAGTTCCAGAATCGCCAAAAAGGTGCACACCATTTCACTGCGCGACCGCATCCCTTTGAACAATCCGTGCATGGACTGTTTCCGCCCTTTGCGAACCACCTCGTTCATCAGGAAATCCACTTTGTCCGCCACCGTGTAGCGTTCCGCGAAGATTTCCGTCAGTTCCTCTTTTTCGGAGCGTTTGAGGATTTCGCTGAAACTGCTGAGCAAGTCGAAAATGCTCACGTCCCGCAAGGACAGACCCGGATCCTTGCCCAGGGCCACATGTTCCTCTTCGGGGAAAAAGACGTTGTGCTGTCCTTCTTCCAACTCCTCCAGGATCCCGGCGGCATCCTTGAATTTTTTGTATTCCACCAATTGACGCACCAGATCCAGACGGGGATCCTCCTCGTCCTCCTCCAAATCCGGACGCTCCTCCACCGGCAAGAGCATCCGACTCTTGATGAGCATCAATGTGGCCGACATCACCAAAAACTCCCCGGCGATGTTCAAATCCAACATGCGCATTAATTTGAGGTATTCATTGTATTGCACGCAGATTTTTTCGATGGGAATGTCGGTGATTTCAACTTCCTCTTTTTTGATGAGGTAGAGGAGCAAATCCAGCGGGCCCTCGAAAACGTCGAGTTTGACGTGATAATCCTGTTCGTCTTGATTCATGAAAGCATCCCGAAATGTTGAGGGAGGTTTAAGCAAGGCCCACGGCCCGGCGGGCATGGGAAAGAATGGGGTGAATGGCGCCGCGGGCCCGTTCCGCGCCATCCCGTAAAATCGCGTCGACTTTTTCGGGTTCCGCTTCCAGCGCGGCCCGGCGTTCGCGAAACGGGGCGAAATGTTCTTCGAATTTTTCCGCCAAGGCCTTTTTCGCCTCGCCATATCCCATGCCCCCGGCGCGATAGCGTTCCGCCAAGGCGTCCGACTCCGCCGCATCGGCAAAAAGCTTGTAGAGGGCGAACACATTGCAGGCATCGGGGTCTTTGGGCGCTTCCAAAGGGGTGCTGTCCGTCACCACGCGCATGATGGTCTTGCGGACTTGCTTGGGCGGTCCGAAAATCTCAATGGTATTGCCGTAGGATTTTGACATTTTCTGTCCGTCCACCCCCGGGACCACGGCCACGTCCTCGCGAATCATGGGATCGGCCAATTTGAACACCTCTTCGCCGGTTTGGCGGTTGAATTTGCCGGCCAGATCGCGGGCGATTTCCAAATGCTGCTTCTGATCTTTGCCGACGGGCACGATGTCGGCGTTCACGCAAAGAATGTCCGCCGCCATGAGCACCGGATAGGCAAAAAGCGCGTGGTTGGCATCCACGCCCCGCGCGGTCTTGTCCTTGTAGCTGTGGGCCCGCTCCAGCAGGCCCATGGGACAAACCACGCTCAGCAGCCAGGCCAGCTCATGCACTTCCGGCACATCGCTCTGACGGTAAAAAACGGTGCGGGCCGGATCCAGGCCGCAGGCCAAAAAATCCAGGGCGACGTCCCGCACGTTTTCGCGAAGCGCCGCCGCATCCTTGGTGGTGGTGAGGGCATGATAATCGGCGATGAACAGAAAAACCTCGTGCGCCTCCTGCAGGGCCAAAGCCGGTTTCATCATGCCGAAATAATTGCCGATATGTAGTTTGCCCGAAGGCTGGATGCCCGAAAGCACTCTCATGGTCCGTATCCTCTTTTTTTGGTTCTCAAAATCGTTTCGCTTCGAATACTCCATCCCGACAAGCGGCGCAATCTTTTTCAGCAGTTCGTATTGAGGTCAACATTCCGAATTCAATTTTCTTGCAACCCGACTGTACGCACCCTATCCTGTAGGCATGAAATTCAAATTGCATCCCTGTTTCGTTTTCGCTTTCTCTGGCTGTGCTTTGCTGGTGCTCGTGCAAACCGCCTGTGACATCACGAGCGGAAATGATACGGTTCGCAACGTTTCGATCAACATTTCCGGCACCTACCGAAACGACAACGGCATTCCCCGCCGGCAAAGCGGAGCGGTCATCAACAGCCTCGCGCTTACGCAAGCGGGCGACCAATTGTTTGCGATCGACAACGAAGGAACCCGCTGGACGGGGCGTATCGGACGTGCGGACGGCAACCGCTCCGCGTCGATATCCCTCAAGGGACGAACCACCACGGGAAATGAGGTCGTCATGACCGGCAACGTGGTCATCGATGGGACCAGCGGACGTATGACAGGCATTTGGGTGGAGCCCGGATTTACTTCCGAATTCTCGGCACAGGCGGAAGTCGCCCCCCAACCCGAGCCGCAACCCACCCCCTCGCCCACTCCTCCCCCCTCAAATGGCAACGGGGGCAATACGAACGGAACCGGAGGTACGGGCGGCGGCACGGGCGGAACCACCAACGGCACCACCCCGCCTCCCCCCACCATCACATTTCCTCCGATCCCGGGATGATTTTCATGGCGTATTTCGAAAACACCTCCAGTTGAAGAAGTTAGGCCGAGTGGCATGAACGATTTTGATTACATGGCTTGGGTAGTGATCCCCATTTTGATTTTTGTTGCCCGATTGATGGACGTTTCGCTGGCAACCGTCCGCCAGATTCTCATCATGAAAGGCATGAGGAAGCTTGTGCCCATCATTGCCTTCGTGGAGGTGCTGATCTGGCTGGTGGCCATCACCCAGGTGATGCAGAGCCTCTCCAATATCGCCGGATATCTGGGCTGGGCCTTTGGCTTTGCCGCCGGAAATTATCTGGGCATGGTTATCGAGGAAAAAGTCGCCCTGGGTCATCAGGTGGTCCGAATCATCACCCAATCCAAATCCCCGGAATTGCAGGAGGCGCTCACCTCAAACCTCTACGGGCTCACCAAAGTGTCCGCACAGGGCTCACAAGGTCCGGTGGACATTTTTTTCGTGGCCGTGGAACGCAAACGCATCCCCAAGCTCCTCAACACCATCCGCGAATGCGATCCAGAGGTCTTTTACACCGTGGAGGACATCCGCTCCATGGGTTCGGGAACCTTTCCACGTCCCATGCCCTCCACCATGCTGCCCAGGGGCGCGAAACGGAAATAAGGCCTCATGAATGCCGATCCCCGCTCTCTTCACATCCTATGCTTCTCTGCCGATCAAGAACTACGGGCCGCGTTTCTGGAATTGCCGGAACGGATTTACGCCGGAGATGCGGGGCATTCTCCCGCCACCCGGCAACGGGAATCGATCCTGTTGGTTCCGGCCCATCCTTTTTTTCAATCGGGAACGGAAACCTATTTTTTCGCCTTTCGCGGCGAAGAGGTTGTGGCCCGTTGCGCTGCCATTCAAAACCCGGCCCTGCCGATACGCGAACCCGGACTGGGCCTGATCGGCTTTTTTGAATGCACGAGGGACCTCGAAGCCGCGTCCGCCGTGCTCCAGGAGGCCTGCATCCATCTGAAATCCCACGGCTTCCAGCGTGTTCGCGCCCCCGTGAACCGCGACACCTGGCACCGCTATCGGGTTCTGTGCGGGGGCTTCGACCATCCGCCCGTGCCCATGGAACCCTACAACAAACCCTGGTACGCTGAGTCTCTCCAAACCGCGGGGTTTACGGAAAGCGCCCGCTACCGCACCTCCGAAACTTCCGACATCTCCGGATGCGCACGGCGATACGCGCCTTATTTCAAACGCTGCCTCCGCAACGGCTTCACTTTCAGGAATCTGGACATGTCCCGCTTCGAAGCCGAAATTCTCGATCTTCACCGCATCACCTTGGAAATTTTCGCGGAAAATCACGCCTATACCCCCATCGGCGCGGCGGAGTTTTTGCAACTCTACCTGCCGCTGCGCGATCAAATCGACCCCAATTTCGTGGTCAGCGCCTTTGACCCCGAGGGACGGCGTTGCGGCTACACCTTCGCGTTTCCCACGCCCGACGGAATTCTGCACATCAAAACCGTCGGAGTCCTGCCTGCCGTTCAGGGCCGCGGACTCAGCCTCGCCCTCCTCGCCCCCATCTACGAACGGGCCTTGTCCCGGGGATGCACCGCCGTGCGCCATTGTCTGATGAAAACCGACAACAGCTCCACCAAGTTCGACCCCGCCGCCACCACCATCCGCCAATACGCGCTATATGAAAAGGAGCTGTGTGAATCCCACCATTCCTAATCATAATCCTAATCCTAATCCTAATCCTAATCGTAATCGTAATCAAAACCGGCTCGATGATTACGATTACGAGCACGATTATGAGTACGAGTCTCTTTCCTCAAGGCTTGCCACGCGGATCCAGTGGTTCAACTCCTTCGTTGGCGGGGTTGTCTTGCAATGAGCAACATCGCCCTGCTTCTGGAAACCCGCGCCGCCGAAACCCCGGAGCGGAAAGCCTTGGCTTGGTGCGAGGGTTCCGATGCAAAGCACTGGACTTACGCGGACTTGCAAGTTCGGGTCGAAGGCATTGCCGCCGGTTTTCGCAAGCATGGGCTCCAACCCGGCGACCGGGCCCTGATTTTCGTCCCCATGTCCCCGGAACTGTATGTCTTGTTGCTTGGCCTTTGGCGGGCGGGAGGCACCGCCGTGTTTCTCGATCCCTGGTCCACGCCGCGCCAGATGGCGGCGGTCTGCAATAGCATGAATCCCCAATGGTTTGCCGGACCTCCGGCGTCGGCACTGTTTTTATGCCGACACCGGGCCCTCCGCCGCATTCCCCACCGCATCCGCATCGGCAAAACGCCTCTGTTCCGCTCAACTCCTTTTCACGCATTCGCATCCGACGTACCCGGTCCCGTCGAAGCCCGGACCGCCGACGATCCGGCTCTGGTCACCTTCACCTCCGGCACCACCGGCGTGCCCAAAGGCGCCAACCGCACCCACGGATTCCTCCGGGCCCAAAACACCGCCCTCGAACACAATCTCCCCGTCGCCGAGAGCAGCGTCGATCTCAGTCACTTTCCCATTTTTGTGCTTAATTCCCTCGCCTCCGGACGCACGGCCGTGATTCCGCCCATGGATTTCCGCAAGCCCTCCGCCATCGACCCGACCCGGATGCAAACCGTCATTCGCGATCTCGACGTACACAACCTCACCGGCTCCCCCGCGTTTTTTGATACTCTTTGCGCCCTTGGCGATCCTCTGCCCGCCGTGAAAACCGCCCACACCGGGGGCGGACCCGTGGGACCCCGCACCCTCACCGCCATGCGCCGCGCCTTCCCGAAGGCGGAAATCAGCATCCTATACGGTTCCACTGAAGCCGAACCCATTTCCCGAATCGACGCCGAAACCTTTCTCAACGAAACCACCGAACCCACACGACGCGGACTGGGCCGCTGCGTGGGCGCGCCCGTCGGCGAAATCAAGCTGCGCTTGGAGGCCGACGGCGAGATTCTGGTTTCCGGCGAGCACGTCTGCCGCGAATATCTAGGCAACCCCGAAGCCAACCGACTCCACAAACTCCGCGAAGACGACGGCACCGTCTGGCACCGCACCGGCGACATCGGCCGACTGGACGAGCAAAACCGCATCTGGCTCCTGGGTCGCAAGGGACAATTCCTCCAAACCGCCTCCGGGCAAACCCTCCATACCGACGCCATCGCCGCCGCCGTCGAAACCCTGCCCGGCGTCCGCCGCGCCGCCTGCATCGTGGCCCAAAATCTTCTCTGGGTCGGATGGGAAGGCGAAAAATCGGCCAAGGCCGAGATCCAAACCCTGTTTGCCGAACACGGCTGGCCACTTGGGCCCAGCCGTCGGCTACGTCAACTGCCCACCGATCCGCGCCACAACACCAAAATCGACCGCGTCCGTCTCACCCGTGCCCTCGGAGCGCCGCCATGAGCGCCACCATGACACCCTCCGAAAGTTCACCGTCCTCCGCCTGGGACCCCCACAACGAAACCCGGGCGGCGGACGATGCCGAATTCTCCCGCTTGCGCGCCCTCCCCTGGTTCAAACGCCTGCGCCTCTACCTGCGCCAACGCTTTCCCCTGGCCCAGCACGGCATCCTGATTTTCTCTTACTTCAGCGCCAACCAGTTTCTCGCCCAAACCGTGACCGCCGGCGACGGGCCCATGGTCTACAACGCGACTTCCTGGCTCAATTTTTTCATGTTGCTCTGTCTCTTTTTCCACCTACGCGTCTTCGACGAGCACAAAGACCGTGAAAAAGACGTGGCCGCCTATCCCGACCGACTCCTTTCACGCGGCGTGTTCAGCTACCGCGACCTGTGGCGGCTCGGGCTGCTCGCCGTCGCCTTGGAAGCCCTCATCGCCTTCGTGGCCGGACCCGCGGCCCTGCTCACTTGGCTTCTGGTCCTAGGCTGGTCCCTGCTCATGTACCGCGAATTTTTCATCGGCAACTGGCTCTGCAAACACGTTTTTCTCTACGCCGTCACCCACACCACCATCATGTTCGGGTTCGACCTGCTCATCTGGAGCGTCACCACCGGACGCTGGTTTTGGCAAACCGATCCCATTTTCATCGTCTACGCCTTCAACGGTGTTTTCATCGCCTTCACCTTCGAATTCGCCCGAAAGTTACGCCCGCCCGAAGACGAACACGATCAGGTCGATAGTTACAGCAAAACCCTCGGACCCCGCCGGGCCGCGCTGTTGGTCTTCGGAGTCATGGCCGCCGCAACCGCCTGCACCGCATGGGTGGGGCTTCAACTGAAATTCCACCCCGGGTTCCATCTCCTACTCCTCCTTCTGCTCGCCCTCGGCTCAAGCGGCGTGGTTTGCTTTTACCGAACCCCCAACCGCAAGAACGCCAAACTCGTGGCCCTGACCTCCTCCCTGCACATCATCTCCTTCGATTTTTGCCTGGTCTTCTTTCTCATCGCCCGCCACGGCCTTCGCGTCAGTCTCTTTACACTTTGATTTAATCGTCGAAGAACTTCCACGCCACCGGTTCATAGGTCTTTTCTTTGCGGGGATCGGCTGACGGGGCGGGGCGCATTCCGAAGGTTTCCGGCAGGGCCTCGCCCCGCACCGCGTAGGTGTGGTGCTTGCGGGCGGTGTCGGCGGGGTCCCCTCCCAGAATGGGAACAGCGCGGACTCCCTCGGGCGCGGGCTGGTCTGCAAAAGAAAACCAAACACCCTCGTCGTCACGGTCATAGGGCAACCACAACATCCCCCCTTCCCCCGGAAGCACCCAGCTCCGGCGCATGGAAGGAAGCGCGGCCATATATTCGGCGCTATAGCGCGTAAACGAAGGGATCACGTTCAGGTCCCATTCCGGGGCGATGGCGGATTTGTTGGCCATGAAACGGAAAGCCATGTGATCGAGTTGTTCCGGGGTGTAGTTGCGCTGCGAAGTGCCCCGCAGCCATTTCCAGACATACTGGAAATAGGAGTAGGAATCCTCCCATCCCTGTAATTCGATGGAGCAGCTCAGGCCGGGAAACGCATGGCTTTCGCTCATGAAATGGATGCCCCGGCGGGTCCATTCTGCCAACAGCGGCCACCAAGTTTCCTGCATGGGCGCGCCGCTTCCGTCCCCCCAGGTGAGCTGGCTCATGTACATGTTTTGGAAACTGTCGCCCCACAGTCCGTCCATCCCCAGTTCCTCCTGTACCGCCAACAGTCGTCCGGTCAGGAGTTCACGGGTGGATTCCATGCGTACATTGTGAGCCACCAACGGCGGATATCCGTGCGAATATCCGCTCTCCGGACGGTTCATGCCCCAGTTCGCCGGATCGGCGCCAATGGCATGAGCGAAAGGTCCGTCCGGACGCACCATGCCGCCCAGATAAATGAAGTAGGGCACGTTGTGCGCCCGCATCACCTCGCGCATGCCTTTCCATCCTTCCCGCACGTCGTCGGTGATGATCCAGTCGAACACGCGGTTGGAATTGCCGCCGGGCGTGGCGGGGCGGGCGGGCCCGTCGCGGTGCTGCTCGGTGTACCAGCCGGGGGTGTGGGTGACCTTCATGCGCACCCCGCGCTCAATCATTTGCTCCATTCCGCCTTCTGCCAGGCCGCGGTACCGTCCGGGCCGCGCGTGCTCATCCAGCCAGCCCACGCCGGGGAGGGGTTCGACCTGCCGGAAATCCAGCGCGGCGGCCACCACATCGCGGAAGTGCTGGTCCACCTCCTGCCAGCGGGTGACCAACTCATGATGAGCCTCGGAATGTTCCAAGACCAGATAGAGTTGGGGTTTCGTCGCGAAGGCGCTCGTGTTGGCGAACCATTGCTCGTCGAGTTGTGAGACATGGCGGTCGCCGGGAAATATTTCCGTCAACGATCGCAATGCCCCTTGGGTGTCGAAACTGCTGATGAGGGTGAGTCCGTTTTTGGATTGAAAATCCACGAAGGGCGCCCCGGCGCCGCGCCCGGGTTTGGAAATCCAAGCCCCCAGCCGGTGCTGCAACGCGTAGCCCCGGTCTTCCAAAGTCTCCCCCGCCGCCGGGGGAATCACCGGCGACACCGCCGGGGGACGGCCCGCCGCGCCGGCCAGGATCTCCGTGGTGGACCAGGCGCGCCGCGCACCCTGCCCGTCTCCGTCCAGTTCAATGCGCTCCTCGGCGCCGCCCAGCCCGCGGTAACGAAGCGCCACCAGCGTCAAATCCTCGACCGTTCCCCCGAGTTCCCAAGTACCTACCTGACGGATGTTGTTGACCTCGTGCCCCCCCTCCAATTCCACCTCGTAGTGCTGGGCCCAGCCCCTCCACACCCATCCCGCAATGTTGCGCTCCTCCGGGCGCAGCACCCAGACCAGCCGACCGCCCCGGGTCAGTCGGTCTCCGTGACGTTCAATTCGTTCGGTCAGGGTGTCGATCCGACAAGTTTCGGCGGGAAGTTGCAAGTGGGCGAAATCGTAGTAGTCCCGGTGAATGGTGGACACCTCGGCGGCGCGCTCGGCACGGAGTCGATTGAAAGCCTGGATCGTTTCCCACGCGCCGCGCTGTTCTTCCGTTTCCACAGAGTCGGCATACAGCGCCTCCTTCGCGTTGGCAAGCGCACGCTCAAAACGCTCGATGCGCACCCGGTTGTTGATCACATCCCAGGTCATGTCCGGGTCAATTTCTTCGGTCCGTCCCCGCTCGCGCTCCAGTTGCGTGCGGAGTCGATCCAAGGAAGAATCCTCTGTCACCAAAGGGTTGAGGAGGACACGGGCCTGCTCCGCTTCTTCGCGCAAGGCGGACAATTCGGGGGTAATCTTGTCCCCCAGGGCCAGCTCCATGTTCGGGGCGAACACAAATTCCTCTTTGAACAGATCTTCATCCGTACCCCCATAGAGGTCCACGGTGATGCGCACGGCACCGTCCACCACCTCCGCGGACTCGAATTTCAGAAACGGCCAGATGCCCGGTTTCACGTATTCCTGCGCCACGAGCGGACGTAGCACCGTGTCGTCCGCACGGAGGACATGGTCGCCGTGCCGGGCCTGTCGGAGTCCGAGCAGCCAGCCGTCTTTCACTGCGAATTCCAGCACACTTGCCTCGCCAAAGTCCACTCGGATCGCTTCATCAGCCTCCTGCAGCACCGGCATCCCGGCATAGGCGAAGGAGGTGAAGAAAAGGGGACAAAATACACGGCGGATCATTCGGCATAGGGTAGGGTTCATTTCAGGTGCTCCAGTTGTATGGGTTTTCAAAATCGTCTGCATAATACGCGTTTCCAAGGTTCGAGTTATTCTTCCACGGGGGAAATGTTTCGAATCCAGAGTTGAGTTCCTTCCCGCTCCAGATCAAACTGGAATTTGTTTTCCCGACATTGGCGCGTACCCGTGAAAGCGTCGCCCAGATCCAATTTCGGGGATTCGGCAAGCAAAACTTCTTCGGGCACGCGGCCTCGTCGATCCCCGAAACGCAGACGCAGCGTGCCGGATAAGGTCAGTTCCTCCGACTGAATGACGGGACCCTCGGGGGCGGACGCTCCAATTCCGGCCAACAACTCGCCGGAATGATTCAGGGCCGCGAAGCGGGGAGTGCCGGAAATGTTGAGGCTTCCTTCGGCACGAAGGGGGCTGCGAAGATCCCCGGCAATCATGAGCGAGGTTTCGGGACCGGCGGTGATGCCATCCGTCACTTCCAACACCACATCATCATCCACCCACATTTCCGCTTGGTCGGAAAGGATAAGCGACTGCAGACGGTGCAACGTTCCGATGAAATGGGCACCGGATTCGTTGTTGACCTCCATGTGCAAATACACCCCGGCATTGCCACGCGCATCGGGATCGCGCCCCAATCCCGGGTCGGTGGCCATGCGAAGCAAACCCTCTTGGACCACCAAGCGGCTGCCGGGATGATAGCTCTGCTCGCCCTCCAGGGCGAGCATCCCCGGACCGGTTTTGGTGATGGTGACATCGGGAGAAGTGGTGCGAAAGGCACCGGAGGAGCGAAAATGACCGCCAGGACCCACCGGAAGCACCACGCGGCGGTGTCCGGTGTGCGTCAAAGAGGAACGGACTTCCACTTCCGCATCGGTGTCAAAATCCAATTGAGCGCCGTACAGTTGGTTGGTGCTATCCACAATCCAGCGGTTTCCGGGCACGCGCTCAAAGACGATGTGTCCATTCTGATAATGCCCGCCGCGTCCGTCGGGCCGGGTGTTGGCGGGGAGGTTGCGGGTATGATGGGTGATCAGAGTGGCGCCCCCCAGTCGAATGGTGCCCAAAGCTTCCGGCAGCGGTTCGTTTCGGGTGGGATCGGCGACAAAACCTTCTTCAAGTTCGAGCACCCCGGTGCCGTCGCCCCAAACCCAAAGCTGACGGGTGAAATAACTTCCCTCCATCACCAGCTTCATGGAGCTTTCCCCGGTGAAGACAAAACGGCCCCCTTCGGTCAGGGCCAGATGCGGAAACGCATTGCCCCCGTCCGCCAGCCAACGTCCGCGATACCGCACCACCGTACCCTCGCCATGCGCGCCGATGACATGGGAGGTGTTCAGGTTCACCATGCGAATGTCCATCGGCGCATCGACTTCACCGCCGGTGCGGAAGTGCAGGCCGATTTCCATCAAGTTTTCGGGATAGGAACGTAAACGCGGGGTTCCCTGAATGACGACGTCGGGCACCTGATCTTGCGATTCAATCACCAAAAGATCGCCATCGCCCAGATTTTGACGAAGGGTCGTGTCTGCCAACGCCACGGTAAACGAACAGAAAACAAGCATTCGAATCAGATTTTTCATATAGGGTCTCCAGTGTGAGGGTAAAGAGGGAAAGAAGTATAGAGGTAAGTGGTCAAAGGTCAGAAAAGCATTCGGTCCGTAGGGTCCATTGGGTCCATCATTTTTCATCATCCACAGTCAACAATTCCAGCGCATCGGCCGCATCTTCGGCACTGCGGACGGTGATGAGTCGTTCGGCGGAAAGAGTGACGGGATCTTCAATGTACCGAGCCCCATCGCGTCCGAAGGACCACACGGTTTGCTCGCTGGAGGAAAACCGGGTGCCGTGGAAGGCCTCCATGCGCCCCACGCGCAACGCATCCATTCCGGTGAGGAAAAGCGTGGAACCGTTTTCACGGGTGGAGAGGAGCCATTCGATCCGGGCAAGGTCGCGGGCCTCCTGCTCGTGCAACCATTCCGGCTGCTCGGTCTGGCGGGCGCCGGGATTCAGCCGGGGCCAAAAAAAACCGGGCGCCACCACGAGGGTCCCCTCCCCGCCTTTCACCTCCTCGTGGCTGAGCGTGGCCCGAACCGTGAGTCCGTTGCGCCCCGTCACTTCTCCCGTTTCCCGGGCGACAAAGGCGATGTCCGTATGACCCGTCGCTTGCAATACCCGGGTCCAAGCGACCAGGGCTTCATCATCAAATCCCTCGCGCAGCGCCAAAAAGACGGTGGGCGATTCCACGGCTCCCAATTCCGGCAACTCCGGTTGGGGAGGAATGGCGGGGTCAAACGCCAAGGCATTGGATTTGGCCTCGGGGGCCATGGACACCAGGGCTTGGGTCCAATCCGGGATCAGCCGTTCTTCCATCCAAACGGTTTCGCCCTCGCGGGCGGCAAGCAATTCGCGCATCCCCTCCCCCGCGACCACATGTGGATGTTCCAAAACCAGTTCCCGCAGACGTGGAGAGGTGTCCTCCCATTCGTCCGAAGAGATGTCCAGGGCCAGGATCAAGGGGCCCCTTTCGGCGGCGGAAAGTTCGTCCAGTACCCGGTCAATCCATTCCGGGCTATTGCCCGAAGCCCGTTGCACGGAAATGCCGAATGCCTCGGTGGCACTGATCAGCCGGGAAAAGAAATGCCAGTTACCCCAACGTTCGGGATGGTTGGAAAGGATGAGAGCTACCTGAGCTTCCCGGGGCACGGCGGAGAGACCCCCGTGTTCGGCCAGCAATTCGAGAAAGGCCTGGGAAAACACATTCATATCGCGGGGATAACGGGCCGTCACCAGGTTGCCATCGCGCACCACCGCCTGATCGAGATATCGTCCGGGGCGTTCGATCCAAAGATCGGCCAACTCGTCGGACAGCGTGTGCAAGCCCGTCCAGGCGCGATCCCCCATCAACCCGTGGGACAGCAGCACCCTGGGTCCGTGGCAGACCATGCCCAGCGGTTTGCCCGCTTCCAAAAAGGTCCGGGTCACCCGCACCGCATCCTCGTCCTTTTCGAGGAATCCGGGAGAATACCCTCCCGGCACGAACAGCCCGATGTAGTCGTCGGGACTCACCTCGGAGATGGACAAATCCACGGGAACATCCCAGTGCGGATTCGGGGTCTGATCCAGCTGCAAGGGAACCCGTTCCGAGTGGGTGGAGGCGACCACCACCTCGTATCCCGCCGCGCGAAACGCCGCCGTCGGACCGAAAAACTCGTCCCCGTTGAAGCCGTGTTCCAACAAGACCAACAGGCGAGGCGCCCCGGCAAAAAGCGGAATCGCAAAAGTACAAATGAGCGTTAAAAATATTTTCATAAATTCCAATCCAATGTTTACAACGGATGAAGTCTACCAGAAAAAGGGGCGTTTGCATATACACTTGAGAACCTTTCTTTCACGGTGTCGTAGCCCAAGAGCTGTTGATCTCCGCGGAAAGAGAGGCGCGGAAAAGATTGCAAATGGCAAGAAGGAGGAGAAATTTGTTCATAGATTTATTGAACCCGATCCATGCTGCCGGGGATGGCGCGACAGCTTCGGCTGTATGCCGACCACGGACTGATGAATCATTCGCGGGATCACCTGCTGAAGATTCTGCGTGGTTCGGAATCGCGTCCCCCTGGGGTTTTTGGGACTGTTTTCCCAAGACGACACCGAGCTGCGCACCTTGCTGAAAGACAGTGGGATTCCGGCGGTGAATGTGTCCAGCAGCGACCCGCCGGAGGACACGCCGGGGGGTCTATGTGGACAACCTCACCGTGGGCCGCATGGCGGCGGAGCATCTGCTGAAGCTGGGGCCGCGAACCTTCGCCTATCAGGACGTGGGGGACAGCCGACTGAGCCAATTGCGCTTCGAGGGGTTTCGCGCCCGCGCCGCCGCCGTCGCCGCCCTCTCCCTGGACCTGAGCATTCCCGGCGATCTCGCCATCCTCAGAACACCTGACCTCGAAAGATTTTGATGTGACCTTAATTTGATACCGATTTG
>JAFIGC010000211.1 GCA_020831635.1 Verrucomicrobiota bacterium
CTTTCGCTCCATGATCTTGCACGCCTTCTTTGCAAATATCTCACGGATTCAGGTACGGGTGAAATCTGCGTTAGGGACAAAGTTTCAGACAAAGCTTGAGACAAAGGTCCAGATCCAAATCCCCCATCCGTGTTCATCCGTGTCCATCCGTGGTTCCCCTCCAAAACCCAAGCCACAACCCAAGCATCAGTGAAAATCAGTGTAATCAGTGGTTCATTTCCCAGAGCCCTGAGCATAAATGGTCTTAGGATTTAGGATTTTTTTTAATCCCCGCCCCGGTCTCAGTCCTTTCCATCATGCAAAACTTGGTCGATGACAATGCAGGCGGCGAGAAAAAGTACATCGTCCTCGCCATCGGCAATGGAGACCCCATAGCTGTCCGACCAAGACCAGCGCGCCTTGCTCACATGGGCCAGCACTTGACCCCGGTGCTCGAATTTGAATTCATGGGCGATGAAATTTCCCTGGACTTCCACCGGACCTCTTCCAGCCAGATTCATGTCAAAAACCGGCTTGAAAAACGTGGGGCGCTTCATCATTTCGACCATGGGTCTCCCATTTTGCAGAATATGATACTCCGTGCGAAACAAGGCCGGCTTTTGCTGAATAAAAGCGAGTTCCGCACCGGACATGTTTTGAAATGAAAGCTTTTTCCCCCAGGAAAAAACCTGCCCCTTCACATGGAAAGCCGGACGCCCCCCTTCATCCAAAATATCAAAAGTGTTGCCAAAGGTGAAAAGTTTTTCTTTGATTTGGTAGTTCATGATGAACCTTGGATACACAAACACACCCCACTGACAAGGCACAAAAGAAAAAAAGGCGAAGCGGCTCCGCCGCGGATATGGGATGGGGCGGCTCCGCCGCGGATATGGGATGGGGCGGCTCCGCCGCGGATATGGGATATGGGATATGGGATATGGGATACGGCATTTCCGAGCATCGGAACGATTGAAAATATTTCTTCCGAGGCTCGGAAAAAAACAACCAACTCCGGGGCGTAGGCCCCTCAGGGCCGGAGGGTGGTTTCCCCAACACATCCAAAGATTCTGTGTATTCAGTGTATTCCGTGGTCCATTGAAGAGTTCAGAGGGTGAGAGGGTGAGAGGGCGAAATCCAACGGTGTTCGGAGTCCCGGATTTATCCGGTTTCATGCCCGTGCCTTCAGGCACTGGCGAGGACGAAGGGGGCGGGCAACGCAACCCAAGCAGACGCCCATGCTCCGCAACACCGGGGCTAAAGCCCGCTGTGTCGAAACCGGATAAATCCGGGACTCCTAACGCTCATGACATCCGCCATCCGTGGTTACCCCTCCAAGAACCCAAGCCACAACCCTGGATCAGTGTTTTTTTCTTTTGGCGGATTCGATCGACCCGGCGCGGAGCTGTTCCAGAATCTCGGTTCCGGTGGGCGCTTCGCAGACTTTGTTCCGCACTTCCGCCCGCAGGGTTTTGGCAATCCCCTGCAAGATTTGGATTTGCGCGTCCGGTTGGTCTTTCGGCGTCAAAATGAGAAAGATCAGCCGAACGGATCTACCATCCGCCGAGTTCCAGTCAATGCCCTGGATACTGCGTCCGAAAAACACCACCGGACGGGCCAAGCCTTCCAGTCGGGCATGGGGCACGGCCATGCAATCTTCCAAGGCCGTGGACATTTCCCCTTCGCGATGCAACACGGCTTGGGTCACGGCTTCCAGGTCATGGGGTTCCAAGGCCTCACCCGCATGCAGACAGATCTCGCGAATCACGTCTTCGGGGTTCCGGCTCTGCAAGTCGGGCAGCACATGGTCCACGGGCAAAAAGGCCAACCAATCGATTTTTTCGATTTGGCGCAACAGGCGTTCCATCAGCGGCCCGGAAATGACCGAGGTGAAGATGGCGCCGAACACGATGGCCACATACACGGTTTCGGTGATCACCCCGTACTCCAGCGCCAACATGCCAATGATAATCTGCATTTCCCCGCCGGGAATGTGGGCGTCGGCGATCAAGCGGCTGTGCAGCGAGGGCTGTCCGATCAGTCTCCCGCCCACGTAGGCGGCCAAATATCTGCCCACGATGCCGATGCCGAGAATAAAGAGCACCAACATGAAATCGAAATTCTCCAGGAAATCGAGTTTGAGACCGATGGCCGCGAAAAACAGGGGTACGAGAATGGCCTGAACCAACTGCGAAAACACGTGCCGGGTGCGTTGGGAAAGGTTCACCGCCTCTCCAGCCATGATCCCGCCAATGAAAAAGCCGAAAAGGGCGTGAATGCCGATCCAAGTGGTTGCGGCCCCGCATAATAGCCCCGTCACCACCACCAAACTCAAAGAACCGGAGGGTTCGGGCACTTTCCAATCCTGCATCACGCCCAAGACCTTGTTGAACCATTTGGACCCCAGCGAGAGACAGAAGGTCGCGAACACCAGGGTCGCCCCCACCACAAAGATCATATCCACCGGGGTCATGCCCATCTCTTCGTTGACAAAGCCCAGGATGATCGCAAACACGATCCACCCGGCCACGTCATTGATCGTCAACGCCGACATGATCAACAGCCCGAGGTCGGTCCGATAGATTTTCAAATCCTGCAATACCCGGGCCGTGACCGGCAGGGCGCTGATGGTCATAATCACGGAAACAAACAGGGCGAACATGACCGGACTCCCGTCCTCGCCCATGTAAATCTCCGGCAAAAAGAGGCAGGGAATAAACGCGATCACCATGGGAATGGTCAGGTCGCAAAGCGAAAGCCGCATGGCGTGATGTCGCTGCCGCCAAGCGGTGGCAAAATTGGTTTCCAGCCCCGCCTTCAGCAAAAACAGCAAAATCCCCATCCAGGCCATCGTACCGAGCATTTTCACCTGCGCCTCGTCCTTCGGGAAGAGCCATTCTTGGGCCTCGGGACTGATCCGACCCAAAATCGTGGGGCCGAAAAAGATCCCCACGAGGATTTCCGCCGTGATCGAAGGCTGGCCAAAGCGGCGGAACACTTCCCCCAAGGCGCGGGCAAAGCCCAACAGCAGGGCCACTTGTAAAAGAAAAATCAAAATGTGGGTTTCGGTCATCAAATGCATGCCGAAACACGTAAATGTTCCATGCGAAAAATCAAGCGTCCATTTGATTGCAAAGTCTTGCAACCTCCATTCTCTCGATTATGAGAGACTTATGGCCCCTATTTCCGACAGCATTTTAATCTTCACCATCATCAGTATGGTGATTCTCATCGCGCCCCTGGTGGCGAAAAAAATCAGGATCCCCGACATCGTTTTATTGATGATCGCGGGCACCGCCTTGGGCGAAAACGGCTTTGGCTTCCTGCAGCGGAATAGCGCCATTACCCTGTTTGGCGAAGTGGGCTTGGTCTACATCATGTTTCTCTCCGGCTTGGAAATTGATTTGTTTCAGTTTAAGCGCACCCGCAAACGAAGCATAAATTTCGGATTGTTAACCTTCTTGATCCCCCAAATCATCGGGACCGTCGGGGTGGTGTATTTCCTCGGTGAATCCTGGCCCGCGGCCTTGCTGATGGCGAGTATGTTCGCCTCCCACACCCTGCTCGCCTATCCGGTCGCCAGCCGTTTGGGCATTCACAAAAGCGAAGTGGTCACCGTCACCGTGGGCGCGACCATCGTCACCAACGTGCTCGCGCTGCTGGTTTTGGCGGTGGTGGTGGAAACCGCGGGCGGCGCGGAGATGGACTTGAAGTTTTGGGCGGGCATTGGACTGGGCATGACCGGCCTCATCGCATTGACGTGGTGGGGCATCCCCAAACTCGCGAAATGGTTTTTCAAGAATTTCACCGAATCCGGCGGTTCCCAATTCATGTTCGTGCTCGGCGTCACCTGCGCGTGTTCCTATTTCTCTTTCTATGCCCGCATGGAGCCCATCATCGGCGCCTTTTTGGCGGGTGCGTCGTTCAACCGCCTCATTCCCGAGCGCAGCCCGCTGATGAACCGGCTGGTCTTCGCGGGCAACACCCTGTTCATTCCCTTCTTCCTGATCTCGGTGGGCATGCTGGTCGATCCCTCCGCCCTGGTCGGCGACCTGCGTACTTGGAAAGTCATCGGCGTCATGGTCGGGCTCGTGGTGCTCACCAAATGGATTGCCGCCTGGATCGGCGCGAAATGGTTCCGATACTCAGGAGAGGAGCGCAATGTTATGTTCGGGCTCAGCGTGGTGCAGGCCGCCGCCACCCTGGCCGCCGTGCTGGTGGGCATGCGTGAAGGGGTGGCCATTCTCGATTCCGCCGCCCTGAACGGCGCCATCGCCATGATTCTCGCCACCGTGATTCTTGGCGCTTGGGTCGTGGAAAAAAGCGGACGCAAAATGGCGTTGAAAAGTCTCTCGACCTCGGTCGCGAACAACGCCGAACAACGCATCCTCTTGTCCGTGGCCAATCCGTTTTCCGCCACAAGACTCATGGACCTCGGCCTCCTGTTGCGGGATCCCGACCGGCGCGGAGCCCTGTATCCGCTCACCATCGTCAGCGAAAGCAATCAATCCGACGAAGCGGTTGCGCACGGAGAACAGCTTTTGGTGCAATGCCTGGCCCACGGAGAATCCGCCGATGAAAATGTCATTCCAAGTGTGCGCGTGGATCTGAACCCCGCCGACGGCATTGTCCGGGCGGTTCGGGATTTGCGGGCCAGCATGGTGCTCACCGGATGGGGCGGTGAGCATACCCCCAGCGCCCGCATTTTCGGCAGCGTCTCCCGCAACCTCAGCGAGCGCTGTCCCGCCCGCCTCATGCTCTGCCGCATCACCCGCCCCTTGAACACGCATCACCGCATCCTGATTCCATTTCCGCCTCTCTCGGAACACCGGAGCGATCTGCCCGCGCTTTGCCATGATGCCAAACGGCTATGCAAACAACTGAGCGCGGAATTGGTGGTGTTTCTCTCCGGTGATAACGTGGAAAGCCTCAAGGCCCAACTTGAAGCTGCCCAACCCGCCTGCGACTATTCCTGCCACGAAACCGACACTTGGAAAGAAGCCCGGGCCCGACTTTTCGACGAGGTGCGCGAAGAGGATCTCATCCTGCTGCCCCAGGAGCGAAAGAATTCCGTTTTATGGACCCCCACCCTGGATCGCATGCCCGATCTCATTGACGCGCGATTTCCCAAAAGCAACTTTATCGTCGCCTACCCGCCCCTGCCGCAATCCGGGGACGAACAACTGCCGGGTTCCGTGGATCCCGCCCCACCCGACCACAAGCAATTGGGCGAATTCCGGGGCATCGAACTCCCCGGAAACATCGATCCATCCTCCACCTTGCTTCACCTCACCCGAATGGGTCTACAGGACGACCCCACCTTGGCCGGCGAAGCCCACCGTCAATTGCTCGATTCCGCCAAACATCATCCCGTGGACCTGCATCGCGACATCGTCCTCCTGCACGCCCACAGCGGAAGCCGCCCCGCCCCCCTGGTGCTCGTCGGCCATGGACGGATTCAACACCCGTTTTTCAGCAGAAACACCCCGCCCAAAGTCGTCCTCGCCCTCCTCAGCCCCAGGGGTAACGGCCCCAAAACCCATTTGAAGGCCCTGGCCGCCCTGGCCGGACGATTCCGCGACCCCGAGGTCCTCGAAGCCGTCCTGAACGCGGAAAACGCCGACGAAATCTGCGAGATTCTCTCCAGATCCTCCCAATCCTAATCCTAATCCTAATCCTAATCCTAAGATCAGTGGATATCAGTGTGATCAGTGGTTTACCAAAGGCAGATTGCATCCGCAACCCAAAGAAATACCCACGGATGGCTTCGCCCAACCACAGATATTCAAGTTGTTTTGCCCTGCGGATGCTTCGCCGTCCTGCGGATTCCCTCGAAAACATCCGTGTGAATTCGTGTGCATCCGTGGTTCTTCTTCCAAAACCATAAGCCGGAACCTAAGATCAGTGGATAGAACCACGAAAAGCACGAAAGGGCACGAAAAAGGTTCTCAAGATGGGGGGGCTTTATTCATTTCGTGAAATTTCGTGTTTTTCGCGGTTGAAAAAGGAATCACGAAAAGTTTCACAAGAGCAGACCTCAAATGAAACATCCGTGGTTGGGCGAAGCCATCCGTGGCCCTTGAACTTTTTCCCTCGGAACCCCTGCCGAAACATCCGCAGGTCGGCGAAGCATCCGCAGGGCTATTCCCCTCTTCCATATCATCCGCAGAGCTGAATCATGTAAACGACAAAGCTCGGGACAAAGCTCAAGACAAAGGCCCCCTTCGCCCCAGCCGATGCGGCGATCGGCGCTCCTGTCCCCCTTCGCCCCGGCGGTATTCGTTCAATGTTCGATGTTCGACGTTCGCTTTACCTTTCCCCCTTCGCCCCTGCCGGTGCGGAGACCGGCGCTCCTGTCCCCGTGGCCCCGCAAAGGCCATGCCCTCAACTAACTTCAACTGGGTATCCCGTATCCAGTATCCGCGGTCCCTTTTACAAATCACCCCGCTTCAAGCTTGCAACCCGGGCAGAGCTTTTTAGAGTGACCCCATGTTTCCCATTACCGACAACGTCCTGATTTTCACCGTCATCATGTCCGTCATCTTGTTTTCGCTGCTGGTCGGCGCGAAACTCAAGATCCCGGACTTGGTGCTGTTGCTGATCGCGGGGGCGTTTCTGGGCGAACACGGCTTCAACGTGCTCGAACGATCCAGCGCCATTACCCTGTTTGGGGAAGGATCTTGGGTGACCGACCGGTACGGACGCCGCATGGCCATGAAGGCCACCGCCTCCAAACCCGTCACCAAAATCACCGAACAGCGCATGGTGCTGACCGTTTCCAATCCCGTTACCGCCGCCCGCCTCACCGACCTCGCCTTTCTCATGCGCGACAACTCGGTGCCGGGGGCCATCTTCCCGCTCACCATCGTCCGCGAGCAAACCGACACCGAAGAAGCCGTCTCCCGCGGCGAAAAACTCCTCGCCCAATGCATGGCCCACGCCTCCTCCGCCGATGTCAGTATGGAACCCCATGTGCGCGTGGACCTCAACGTCTCCGACGGCATCATCCGGGCCATTCGCGAACTGCGCGGCAGCACCGTCTTCGCGGGTTGGGGCGGCGACCACAACCGCGGCAGCCGCATCTTCGGCACCGTCAACCAAAACCTCACCCAGAATTGCCCCTCTCGTCTGATCCTCTGCCGGATCATGCGTCCCCCCAACACCACTCGGACCCTGCGCTTCCCCTTCCCGCCCCTCGCGGAACGCCGCGAGGACCTCGGCACCCTCATTCGGGAAACCAAACTCCTCTCCAAACAAATCGGCGCCCCCCTCCATGTCTACCTCTCCGGACAAACGGCGGGTGAATTGGAGGCCCGCATCGAAAAAACGTCGCCCGGCTGCGACACCAAATACATCGTCAAAGACACCTGGACCGAAGCCCGGAAAGAGATGTTCCACGATGCCCACGAAGACGACCTCATCGTGCTCCCGCAAATTCGTCGCAACAGCGTGTTGTGGACCCCCACCCTGGACCGCCTGCCGGAATTGATCGCCCGGCACTTCCCCTACTCCAACCTGATGATCGTCTATCCGGCCCTGTCCTCCAGCCCCATTGGCGACTCCGCGCCCATCGTCCTCCCCGCGACCAAGCAATTCCCCGCCGTACACGGCGTCGACTTGCCGTTTGAACTCGACGGACCCGAACGCATCCAGGAATTGCTCGACAAAGGCTTGGCCGAAGATCACGAAATGGCCGACGACGCCTACCCTCTGCTGCTGGATTCCGCCAAACTCAATCCCATTGAACTCGCCCCCGGCGTCGTGCTCATCCACGGACACTGCGGACAGAAGGAAAACTCCATTCTCCTCATTGGCCACGGAGCATCCGACCTGCCTTTCTTGAGCCTCCCCCACACCCCCAAAGTGATCGTGGCCCTGCTCAGTCCCAAAGGCGACGCCCCCGAAATTCACCTCCGCGCCCTCGCCGCCGTGGCCCGGCGTTTTCGGGATCAGGATGTCACCCAAGCCATCAAAGAGGCGGAGAGTGCGGCCGCGATTTGCACGATCCTTTCGCATGAGACGAACGGATGAGGATGCGGATTGTCCCCCACGCCGTCGGCCCCCTCGTGCGGGGCGAATTACGTGGCTGAAGGATCGGGCCCGCGATCGCGGGTGGGCGTGGGGGGGGGGGGGGG
>JAFIGC010000212.1 GCA_020831635.1 Verrucomicrobiota bacterium
CCCAAAGCATCAGATGAAAATGATTGTCCATCATGCAATGCGTAATCACCGAAAGGCCCGAAAACGCCGCCCACCTCCGCATCAATTCCACCAACGCCGACTTTTCCTCCGCCCCGAACAAAAATTCCCAATTCACCGTACGACTCGTCACATGCACGAAATACCCGCCCTTTTCCGGCAGAATCCGCAACCCGCGCTTACGCCCGCCCCCCGACCAAACCGTGGGCGGCATATTGCTGAAATATGATGATTTCGGTACCAACATGCCCATACCCTACCCCGCCGCCGCCCAAACCGTCAAGCAGAAATCTCCATATAATACCTGTTGCTATATTGGTTTCCCTCAAAGGGGAGGAGCGCAGGATTTGGGCATTATGACGATGATGTTCGAGAGATCCAGACTTAGACACGGCGTATTTTTCAACTGGGGAAACCTACTGTCCGGACAAAGCTCAACTTCTTGGGTCAAGTCGGTTTGCCAAGAGCGCAACCGGAATCATGGCCAGCGAGATCCCCAGGCAGCTGATCCATTGCAATGCGTTCATCGGCGTAGTGGAAAACAAGGTGTTCATCATTCCCCATTGGTTGAATACAATTTGCAAAACAATCGCGGCAAAAATTCCAAAGCCAAGTGCGGAGGCGTTTCCAATGGGAATCTTGCTTCCACGCAAACGGGCAAGCAGGGAAGCCCAACACTGGCTCAGGCTGAACAGGTAGAGGAACAATCCGAAGACCAAAGTCTGGATGGCCATGGTTCGGGCCAAAGCCAGATCACCGAGGCTGTACTGAATCCAAGCGAAGACCCCGAAAATCAATCCCAGGTTCAAAACCGAAACCAGCAGGATGCGACACAAAAGACTACGGGACAAGAGCGGGGCGTCAGGCGAACGGGGCGAACGTTGCATGAGGTTGTGGGATTTGGGTTCAAAGGCCAAGGGGATGGTCATCGTAACCGAGACGATCATATTGATCCACAGCACTTGCAAGGGCAGGATGGGCAGAGCGCTTCCCCGACCGGTCATCACGCTTAGGAAGATGCTCGACGACAGCCCCCCGTTCACGGACAATAGAAAGGCCAGCGCTTTCATCAGGTTTTGAAAAACATTGCGTCCTTCTTCCACGGCGGCCCTGATCGAGGCGAAATTGTCGTCGGTGAGCACCATGTCCGAGGCCTCTTTGGCGACCTCCGTACCGGTAATCCCCATGGCGATACCAATGTCTGCCTGCTTGAGCGCCGGGGCATCGTTGACTCCGTCGCCGGTCATCGCAACAATGTGGCCCATGGACTGCAATGCTTCCACCAGCCGTAATTTTTGTTCGGGGGCGACACGGGCGAAAACCGAGCTGGTATCGGCGGCTTTTGTCAGATCCGCGGATGAAAGTTTGGCCAATTCTTGACCCGTAAAGGCCTTGGCTTTCTTGTGGCGGTCGAGGTCCATGCGTTCCGCGATCGCTTCGGCGGTCACCTTGTGGTCCCCCGTGATCATCTTCACCGCCACCCCGGCCGAGTGGAAAGAAGCGACGGCCTCGATGGCTTCCGCCCTAGGGGGGTCAATCATGCCCTGCAGACCCAAAAAGATCATTCCGTTCTCCAGATCGACATGGTCAATCTTTTCTTGATTCACTTGCTTGCACGCAAAGGCGAGCACACGCAATCCCCGCATAGCCATACGTTCAGCCTGCAAAAAAATTGCATTCGCATCAAGGAGATGGAGCGTTCCATCTTCTGCCATTTTATATTCGCCACGCTTGACCACAGACTCGACAGAACCTTTCATATAAATCCAAGTGGTGTCGCCCTTCCGGTTCAAGGTTGCCATGTACTGATAATCGGATTCAAACGGGATGCTGTCCAAGCGGGGGTGCGTTTTTACCAAATCCGCTTGCTCGAGACCCGCCTTTCTGCCTGAAACCAGCAAGGCGCCCTCGGTCGGATCCCCTACAATTTTCCAAAGCCCCTTCTCATTTTCCAATTCCGAATCGTTACAAAGAACACCGGATAACAAACACTTGCGCAGAGGCGCATCCATATGTCCGGGTTTGATGGGACGCTCTTCCCCGTCGCGCAACTCACCCCGAGGGGCATAGCCATCGCCCGTCAGCGAATAATGGTGGTCCCCTGCGTAAATCGCCTGTACCGTCATTTGGTTTTCCGTCAGCGTGCCGGTTTTGTCAGAACAAATCACGGTGGTGCTGCCCAGGGTTTCCACCGCGGGCAAGTTGCGGACGATGGCATTCCGGCGGGCCATCCGCGAAACGCCGATTGCCAAGGTGATGGTCACCACGGCCGGCAATCCTTCGGGAATGGCGCTCACCGCAAGGGCCACGGCGGCATCAAACATATATACGGGGGAATCCCCCCAGAGCAGTCCTTTGGCAAAGGTGGCCGAAGCAATGCCAAGAATCACATACAAAATGGTTCTGCCGAATTGTTCAAATTTGCGTGTTAAGGGTGTCGCCAGTCCACCACTCTCTTCCATCAGCTTGGAAATTCGCCCGGTTTCCGTTTGCAACCCAGTTGCCACAACCACCCCTTCGCCTTGGCCGTAGGAAACAAAGCTGCCCGCATAGGCCATGTTGATTCGTTCGGCAAGCGGCGTGTCCTCGGGCAAAGGATCACCATCGGCCCGCTTTTCCACGGCGACGGATTCACCCGTCAAGGCCGATTCATTCACCTGCAAGTTACGGCTGCGAAGCAAACGGATGTCCGCCGGCACCTTGTCGCCGGAGACCAAAAGCACCACATCCCCCGGCACCAGTTCTCGGGATGCAAGTTGTATCATCTTTCCGTTCCGACGAACCGTCGCTTTGGTCATTACCGATGAAGCGAGGGACGTGATGGCGTTTTCCGCCTTGGCCTCTTGGGTAAAGGCAATCAGGGCATTCAGCCCCGCCGCGGCCCAAATCACGCCGGCCTCGATCCAGCTTTCCAAAAACGCTTTCACGACCCCCGCGATGAGTAGAATGTACAGCAAGGGGTTTTTGAATTGAATCAAAAACATGATCAGAGGGGAACGCCCCTTTTTCACCACCAGCTCATTGGGGCCATGTTTTTCCAACCGAAATTTCGCCTCCTCATTGGTTAAGCCGCATTCGGGCTTCAAGTCCAGAAGGCCGACCACTCGGTCCCTGTCCAAGCCATACCAATGATTTCCGATATCCCCGGGGGATTCTGATTGCACCATTGAACTTGCCATAAGTCACCTTGTTGTTGGGATGAAAACGAATGGCAAGCCACCATTGCCATAAGCGATTGCCATCCCATATAGATTCTCGATCAAGAAGAATGTTCAATTTGATAAACTTACTGAAGTCGAAAAAATGAAACGAGCGAAAGCGAAAGAGGTGAGGGGCATGCGGAGTTCACCATTCTGCGCCCCATCATTCTGCTTCGACAAAAGCGGAGTCGTTGTGTATGTGAAATCCATGGAATCCGAAGTTGTCTTCTCACCCGGACCCCCGCGCCATAAAGTTCCTCCGAATGAAATTCCCCCGCCCCCAACCACAGCAAATCCTCACCTTTTTCCAAGCTCTCTGCGTGCTCTGCCTCGCCTTCGCCCTACGTCATGCCGGTTACAATTGGGACGAGGGACATCTGCTGCACCCGGACGAACGTTTTCTCTGCATGGTGGCCGAACGACTGGAGACCCCGCAAACGCTTCGCGAATATTTCGACACCGGCCAATCCCCCCTCAACCCCCACAATCAACCCGATCAACTCCGGTACGTGTACGGCACCCTGCCCCTCTTCGCCACCCACGCCCTGAGCCAGGCACGGGGCGACATCCGTCTTGCCGAGATCGCCCGCACCGGACGCTTTCTCTCCGCCCTTTGGAGCACGGGCACGGTTTTGCTGGTTTTCCTCCTCGCCTTCCGCCTGGGTCCGCCGGGGTTCGCCTCCTGGATGGCCCTGCTCATGTCCACCACCGTCCTGAGCATTCAAAACGCACACTTTTTCACCGTGGACAGCGCCGGGGTCTTTTTTGCCACCCTGACCCTGGGACTGGGCGTCATCGCCGCCCGCGAAAACCGCGCCTGGCTACTCGCCCCCGCCGGGCTGACCACGGGACTGGCCATGGCCTGCCGGCTCAACCTCGGACTCCTCGCCATCTGGCTGGGAGTCGTCACCCTCTCCCTGGTCTGGCGTCGAAAACAATTCCTCGCCCTGCCCTGGCTGATCCTCGGCGGACTCCTGGCCCTGCTGGCCTTCCGCGTTTTCCAGCCCTACGCCTTTGACGCCACCGGCTTCTTCCCCCGCGGGCTCAACCCCATCTGGCTGGAACAACTCCGCTACGAACACGCCATCGTCACCGGGGAAATCGAAGCCCCCTACACCCTGCAATGGGTCGGACGCATTCCCTGGCTGTACGCCCTGCATCAACTCGCCGCCTGGGGCATGGGCTGGCCCCTCGGGCTCACCGCCCTCATCGGGACCGCCTGGATTCTCTGGCTTCTGCGCCGCGACCCCGGACACTGGGCCGCATTGCTCGCCCTCTGGCCCGTCCTCCTCATCGGCTACCACGGGCGCATCCACCTCCACACCCTCCGCTACTTCCTTCCCGCCTATCCGGCACTGATTCTCTGCGGCGGACTCGCCATACGCCGCATCCAGCCCCGCGAACTCCGCCACATCGTCGCCGGCCTCATCACCGTCACCACCCTCCTCTACGCCCTCGCCTTTCACAACGTCTACCGCCAAACCCATCCCCGCATCCAAGCCAGCGCCTGGCTGCTGCAACAACTTCCCGCCGGCGGCACCGTCACCCACGAACATTGGGACGACAGCCTCCCCCTCTACCTTCCCGGCGCACACGAGATACTCGCCAACATCCGCTTCCTCGACATCCCCGTCTACGACCCGGAATCCCCCGAAAAAATCGAGGCCATCCTCACCGCCATCGATCAATCCGACTACCTCGTCCTCAGCAGCACCCGCGCCTCCAAAACCATCCCCCGCGCCCCCCTGAAATACCCCGTCACCTCCCATTTCTACGAACGCCTGCTCGCCGGACGTCTCGGACTCACCGAAGTGGCCCGCTTCCGTACCTTGCCGCGACTCGGCGGTTGGGGGCTCGACAGCCTGAGCGCGGAAGAAGCCTTCCGCGTCTACGATCATCCCCTGGTGCGCATTTTCGAAAAAAACCCCGTCTGGCACATCGACGTCGTCCGCGAGTATCTCCTCGAACAAGCCGAATTCGATCAAATCCCGAAAATTCCCTACGCCGAGTTGGGGCGCTGGAACGACGGACGCCTCACCCCCGCCCAATGGGAACGCCGCGCCGCCACCACCCCCTTTCACGAACGCTTTTCCCCCGAGTCCACCGGCAACCGCAATCCCGTGCTCATCTGGTGCCTCGCCCTCCTCCTCCTCGGCATCGCCACCTTCCCCATCGCCTGGCACCTATTCCCCGCCTCCCGCGATCGGGGACTGTACACCAACCGACTCCTCGGACTGCTCCTGCTTTCCTTCTTCGCCTGGTGGCCCGCCGCCCTCGAATGGCTGCGCTTCGGACAGGGCCTCTACCTCTCCGCCACCTTGATTTTTCTCGTTTCCGCCCTCCTCTTCGCCTTCCACCAAGAGCAAATGTTCGCATGGCTCAAACGACACAAACGCACCCTGCTTTTCGGCGAACTCGTGTTCTGGGGCGTTTTTTTTCTCTTTCTCGGACTTCGCAGGCTGCAACCCGACCTCTGGCATCCCTGGGCCGGCGGCGAAAAACCCATGGACTTCGCCTTCCTCAACGCCACCGCCCGCAGCCGATTTTTTCCGCCCCACAATCCCTGGCTCTCCGGCGCCTTCATCAACTACTATTACTACGGCTTTGTCCTCGTCGCCTCCCTCATCCGCATGACCGGCATCAGCCCCGACATCGCCTACAACCTCGCCCTCCCCACCTTCGCCGCCTTCACCGCCGGCGGCATCCTCGCCCTCACCGAAGCCCTCTTCCCCCTTTTCAGAATACGCCCCGGACAAAGAGGACGCCGCATCGCCGCCCTGCTCGCCGTACTCATCACCCTCTTCCTCGGCAATCTCGGACAACTCCGATGGCTCGTCACCCGAGAGGACGGGCATATGCGGGACGGCTATTGGAACTCCAGCCGCGTCCTTCGCGTCCCCGAAGGCGACGTACAGCCCATCACCGAATTCCCCTTTTTCAGCCAACTCTACGGCGACCTCCACGCCCACCTCATGGCCCTGCCCATTGCCATCCTCGCCCTGCTCGCCGCCTGGCAACTCCTCCGACGCTTCCACCCCGTCCGCGTCCTCCTCTGCGGCTGGCTGCTCGGCACCCTCTGGGTCACCAACACCTGGGACCTGCCCGTACAAGCCGCCATTTTCACCGCCGCCGTCTTCTTCGCCCTCGCCAAAACCCCGCCCGGACAAAGCCTCCTCACCGCCTGGACCCGACTGGGCTGGTGGGCCCTCGGCCTCGTCACCGCCCGACTCGCCTACGCCCCCTTCCACTGGCAAAACAAAGGGCATCCCCTCGAATTTGAAATCTGGAACGGACCCCGAAGTTCGCTTGCGGACCTCTTTCTCGCCCACGGACTCTTTCTCGTCCCGCTCCTCATCTGCCTCCCCCTGGTGTGGCGAAGCAAGCGCCTGCGCAAAGCCCCCTCCACCCACCGCATTTTCGCCGCCCTCATCGGCATCGGCTGTCTCCTCCTCATCCTCGGGGTGGAGTGGATCCGCTTCGCAAATGACATCGGACGCATGAACACCGTCTTCAAATTCTACTATCAAGTCTGGTGGTTATTGGCCCCGCTCACCGCCATCGCCCTCACCGCCGCCTGGCAAATTCGCTGGCCATATATCCGCAAATTCGAAATGACCCTGCTCTGCGCCCTCGCCACCCTGCCCCTCCTCTTCAGCGCCCTCTACCCCCTCACCGCCGTCCCCGCCAAACTCCGGGACCGGGTCTGGGACGCCCCCCGCAGCCTCAACGGACTCGACTACCTGAAAACCAACGTCTGGCACACCCCCGAAGGCGATCCCATCGTCCTCTCCGAAGACCTGGCCGCCATCCACTGGCTCCGCAAAAACGCCGGACCCCTCGACATCGTCCTCGAAACCGTCCGCCCCCAATACCAATGGGGCGGACGCATCTCCTGGCACACCGGCCAGCCCGCCGTCCTCGGCTGGGAATGGCACATGATCCAACAACGCCCCGTCCCCGGCGGCCCCGCGAAAATTCACCGCCGCGCCCAAGACATCCGCGATTTTTACCAAACCCACGACCCCGAAACCGCCCTCAAAATCGCCCGCCGCCACCAAGTCAAATACATCATCTTCGGCGAACTCGAACGCGTCACCCACGGAGCTGACGCCGAAGAAAAATTCAAACGACACCCCCAATTCGAAACCGTCCACCCCGGCCCCACCGCCATTTATCGGGTCAAATGACCGGCGGTGAAGGTCCCAGTCCCGACTTCAGTCGGAAGTCCGGAGGACCGTTTACGGTCCGGGATTTCTGAGCCCAAGGTAAAACGGTGCCCAAGGTAATCCTGAACCAAAGACCCTTCAGAACCCCTCCTTCTTTCCATCTCGTTTTTGACCTTGGGCTCCGCGTATCGCACCCTAAAGGGCACTCGATGACTATCCGACTGAAGTCGGGACTATGACCCTTTTCCTGCCATTTCCTTTCGAGGGAAGCGGGCAAGGGTTGCCAAGGCGCGAGGAGGTTGGCGCTGTACTCAACACGATCATTCAGGTTCTGAGTGACAGACGAGGCGCGGACATATACAAAACGTTTGTTGAGAAAACCCGGGGGAGGATCGCCGGGCAAGGTCTTCATCCCCACTTTGGGGACGAGTAGAGATAACGATCATAATGTTCGTGGTTTTTCCGAGGCTCGGAAACTGTTCCAAAACACTTTCCGAGAGTCGGAAAAGGTCAGATGATTCATGATTTATACGAATATATTTTTCGCATGAAACGAATAATATCAACGCTTAATTCATAAACCTGAATCCGTGAGATCTTTGCTTTGAATCCGCACAATCTCATGGGCTGCAAGGAATTGTCG
>JAFIGC010000213.1 GCA_020831635.1 Verrucomicrobiota bacterium
GACGACCTCGGTATAGGGAAGATGCTATCTTAATTGATTTAACAAAGTAGAACTAGGTGAAATGTATGGCCCCCTTGTAGAAATCCTCTCTGGAAAAAATAATAAAATATCTGGTCTGAATGGATTGGAGGTTCTGGGAAATGTCCCACAAAATTCGTCTCATATTTCCGCCATTCCGCCAGATGGAGCGGATAATCCACTGAATCCCATTGGGGATCAAAGGACGCTTTCCAATCTCGAGCTTCCGTAACAAAGGTTTTCAGAAGAAAAGCGAACCCGATCAACACCCCACAGATCAAAACACCGCAAGGGGTCCAGCGTTTTGCAAGGCTTCTTTGCTCCGATTTCTTCATATCAAAGCTCTAGTTGTTTCACCTTATAAAGAAACAATAAAATCCTGCGATGACTCCATCAACAGACCCTGAAGTGCCAGTTGATTGATTGAAACAAAGAGCATTTTAACCGCTTAAGGACGCTGAAATCACGCTTAAATGAACTTAAATAGCGGATTGTAAACCGCATCCGGTGATCTGTGCGGACTTTCAGCCCGCATTCAATTTACCAAAATCCTCAACCCAGCCCGAGCACGCTTCGCGGCTCGGACTGGGCTGATATTTGCTCGGACCTTCGGCCCGAAAATGGAACCGAAATCACCGGGAATCTTCGTCAAGTCCGCCGCGCACCCTCAATCAAATCCCCCTTGATTTGTGCCCACGTGATTTCCTGCAAGTCACGAGGATCGGGATCGAGGTCCGCGTCATCGAAATACACCAGGGATTTCTCAAGATTCCAGACACTTTCGCCCCGATATTTTTCCCCACAAAATGAAAGCAATTCCTCCCGGGAGAACCGTTTCAGCAAAGCATGAATATCCCAAAAATCTTTTTTCGCCCCCCGATTGGCAATGGCATTTCCTTTGAACGCGGCCAAATCTTTCAATGAAGCGATTCGGATACCCTCAACCGTCTCCACGGATTCTATTAAGGGATATTGATGCGCGATGCACTCCAATTTGATGCCGTCCACAAAACCCCGAACCGTATTTCGCAACGACTCCGACTGCTTCATCCCCACCTGGTTCACCAGTTGTTCGGACAACTGTCTGGCATCGAAAGGCGCCGACGTGAATAAATCGATATCCTCAGAGACCCGGTGTCCAAGTCGCAAAGCCAGCGCGGTGCCTCCCACCAAATAAAAGTCTCGCAAAACGTCCATGGACATCAGGCGATTCAGTAGGGTAAAAAGTGCGGGCTGTACCGCGTCGAAACAGAGTTTCATGCGTTCCAAGTCCCATCTTTCTTAGAATCATAGGCGCGAAACACCTCGCGGGGGAGTTGAAAGATCACCGCGAAATAGGCGATGGTTTTTGCATGGAGGGTTCTGGCCCCCAACAACGCCTCCCGGATTTCGTCATTTGAATAATGGTCCCAGGCCAAGCGTACATCCTCACGGGTCCCGCGATCCATCACCCGACAAATCACAAAGCGTTTGTGCCGGGACGCATCCACCGTCGCGGGGTCCACATCCCAAAACAGCGTGGGCGAAAGTTTTTGGATGAAATCCTGCGCATTCATCTCGCCATCCTACAGGACCCACGCCTTTTCGACAAGCGATTCAGCTATAAATCTTGACGAAAACCACCATGTACGCAAAACGAGAATGATGAATGCCCAACGGATGGCTGCGCCGGACGACGGATGCGAAGGAATCCGTAAAACCCGTTCAAAAAGCCATGGGAGGCGAACTTTTTAGACGAAATTTCAAAGAAATGAGGACAATATTTTTTGGCAGTGGCAAATTTGGTCTAAATTGACCCATAAACAAAACCAAAGTGGGGGGGGGGACCACGGATGCCGTTCGGCAGACCACGGATTGAAAAACCAGTGTTTTTCTCTGAATCCATCTCCCAATCCCCATCCGTGGTCTGCCGAATGGCATTCGTGGTCTCTTTTCTCAAAACCCAAGCCCCAATACATCCTGAATTCATCTTCATTTGCGATAGACCATCCGATGGAATCCAAATCCATGGCGGTCCATCCCGTTCAAATTCAGTCTTTCAGAAAGTTATGCTTTTTCCAGTATCCGCTTCCTGACAAGCTTCTTCCCTCATTGAAAAAATCAGCCGTAAATAAGTTACCGTTCAGTACTTTTTTACTGTACAACGACAAAATGTTATATTATATTCCCGATCGGGACAATTATTGTTGAAAAAGATGACTATTCGACAAATATTCCCGATCAGGAACCAAAATGATTACATCAACACAAGAATTGGGTGCGAAGATCCGCCGGGAGCGGAAACGACTGGGGGTCACCCAAGCCGATTTGGCCATGACCGCCGGAACCGGGACGCGTTTTGTCGTGGATCTGGAAAACGGAAAACCCACCGTGCAAACCGGAAAGGTCCTACAGATTCTGCAGGCGCTGGGCTTGCGCCTAGAAATCCTTTCATCGGGAGAAAGCTCCCCATGACCGCTCTTTCAGGTAAAGTGCTCCGGATACATCAGGAAGACCTTTGCCAATCCCTTGGCCTGCCGCCCCATCAAAAATATCAACAGGAAGGCGGCCCCTCGGCGGCGGATGCGATCAACTGTATTCGAACATGGTCAACCACCCCCGTATTGGACCTCACCCATTTCCTGGATCTTCTGGTTTTCAATGTCCTGATCGGCAATGCCGATGCCCATGGAAAGAATTTTTCCTGGCTGTATCAAAATGGCGCCCGCCGAATCGCGCCCGCCTATGACTTTGTCGCCACCACCCTCTGGCCGGAACTCAGTTCACGTCTGGCCATGCGGGTGGGTCAGGCGAAATTTGTGGCGGAAGTCAACCTGGATCATTTTTTGAAATTCGCGGAAAGCACCCGCATCGGAAAAACCCGTTTCAGGGCCCGCATCCGGGAACTGGCCATGCGCGTGGATCAGAACCTGGATGAAACCCTGAACAGAGCCCCCTCCCTGGGCCCTGACCATGCGGACCTGCTCCGGACGGGCATCCGAGAGCGGGTTCGGAAGCTGAGCTAAAAAAACTGGGGGTTGAAAACCTCCGGCTCTGAAATCCCGGACCGTAAACGGTCCTCTGGACTATCCGACTAAAGTCGGGACTATGGCCCTTCACTTCACGTCATCCCAACTCAAGCCGAATTTGGCCAGGTATTTGCGGATGCGGTCGGAGTCGTTTTGGGTTTGTTTGTTTTGACGCGACACATCGAAAAGGCGGCGGCCGGCTTCGGCCAGGGATCGGCAGTTCTGACACACGGTGAGCACGCCCTCCAGTTGCAGGCGGTCGAATAGATCGAGGTTTTGCAGTTTTTCCGTACCGAGTAGTTTTTCCGCCGTGGGGGCGGCTTCCGCTTTCCGGGAGCCCCAGTGTTGTTGCAGGCGTTGGATTTCGTCGTTCACCCCTTCTTCGGTGATGCGCCCTTCGGTGGCGAGGGTGGCCATGCGGGTGACGGCGGCGTTGAGATCCCGGAAATTTCCGCGCCAGCGGGCATCCGGGTCCAAGGCGAAATCGAGAAACGCTTTGGAGGCTTCGCGGTTGAAGCGAACCCGCTTCCCGGTGCGCTGGGCGATTTGATTGAGTTCGTATTCGAGGTTGGGTTCGATGTCCTCTTTCCTTTCGGCCAGTCCGGGCAGCACAAAGGTCCAAAGATGAATACGGGTGAGCAGGTCTTCGCGGAATTCCCCGCTGTCCACCTGGGTCTGCAAATCACGATTGGTTCCGCAAATGAGCTGAAAGTTGCTTTTGACCGGAGTGTCGGCGCCCAGGGGATAAAATACTTTTTCCTCCACCGCCCGCAAAAGCATGGCCTGTTCGTCGAGCCCGAGTTCGCCGATTTCGTCCAGAAACAACATGCCCTTGTTGGCGGCTCGCAAAAGGCCGGGACGGTCGGCGGACGCACCCGTATAAGCCCCTTTTTTGTGACCAAACAGGGCGGACATCGCCGCCTGCCCCTGCAGGGTGGCGCAGTTCACCTCCACAAATTCCCCGGTCATACCTCGCCGATGCACCGCGAGATCGTAGATGCGCCGGGCGAGTTGGGATTTGCCGGCGCCTGTGGGTCCCATGAGCAGAATCGGTTCGGTGGAGCGGATGGCCACCTGTTCGATGCGGGCGATGAGTTGGTTGAAGGCCGGATTGCGGGTGGGGATGCCGGATTTCAAAAAGGAAATGTCGTCGAGAGCCTGCTGTTCAAAACGACTGGCGAGTTGATCGTAGCGGGCCAGTTCGAGGTCGATGATCTGGTAACTCCCTTCGGGTCCCTGGTTTTTGCGCAGGGCTGGCGAGGTTTGCAGGAGCTTGGCGGGAAAATGACGGGATTCGGTGAGCAGAAACAGACAAATCTGCATCACATGGCTGCCGGTGGTGATGTGCACCAGATTCCGATCCTTCGGATCGAGTTTGAGATCGCGGGCGATGTCGAAAAGCGTTCCGTACACCTCCTGAAAATCCCAAACATCCGACATTTCGGTTTCCAGCACTTCGATGGAGGTTTCCGGCGACACCGATTGCAAATCTCCCACCAACTGATTGGTGAGCTTGTGGAAATTCTTCTGGGTCAGCAACACATACCGGTCCACCACGAGATCCTGCTGCTGGCAAATGGCCACGGAAGGACGCCACTTGTGCCAGCGATCCGGCCCCGCGGGGCGGTCCAACGTGGGGCCCAAGGCCCCGATGACAACGGTTTTTGACATGATGTGCGCTTTCTGGTTGAAGATGGTTTTCTAGTTTTCTAGATTCAAGGATATAATGAACGCGATCAAAAAGGAAATTAATTTTTAGCTTTTCTTTTAATTCACTGAATGAGAGTGTTTTACAGCATCATAATCAAACTTGGCACGCACACTGCATTAGGAAGGTCAGCATGAACAACCAACAAAACAACAACGGTCCCATCGATATCGACGGCTCTCAGGGCGAGGGCGGCGGACAGATTCTGCGCACTTCGCTGAGTTTGTCGATGATCACGGGACGAACGGTTCGTCTGACCCGCATCCGGGCCGGACGGAAAAAGCCCGGACTGCTGCGTCAGCATCTTGCCGCCGTCCGGGCCGCGAAGGACCTGTGCGCCGCACAGGTGGAAGGTGACCGGCCGGGCAGTGAAGCGCTGACCTTCACGCCCGGACCGGTCGGACACGGGGATTTCCGGGTGGTCATCGGCACCGCCGGCAGCACCACCCTGGTGCTGCAGACGGTGTTGCCGGCCATGCTGACCGCGCCGGGTCCGAGTACGATCCACGTGCTCGGCGGAACTCACAATCCCATGAGTCCGCCCATCGAATTTTTGCAACTGAGCTTTCTGCCCTTGCTGAAACGCATGGGCGCGGAGGTTTCGGTGGAGTTGATTCGTCCCGGCTTCTATCCCGCCGGCGGCGGGGAACTGCGCATGACCGTGCAGCCCTGCGACAAACTACAGCCCTTGGAATTGAAGCACCGCGGCGGCGTGAAGCGTCGACGGGTCCGGGCGGTGGTGGCCGGATTGTCCGAATCCATCGCCCGCCGGGAGATCAAGGAAGTGCACCGTCACCTGGAGATTCGCGAAGAAGATGAGGAGATCGTATCCATGACCAACAGCATCAGCCCCGGGAATGTCCTGCAATTGATGTTTGAAAGCGCCGAAGTGACCGAGGTCTTCACCGCCTTTGGTCAGTTGGGGGTGACCTCGCAACAGGTGGCCCGCGACGTGTGCAAGCAGGCGCAAAAGTATTTGGCGGCGGACGTGCCCGTGGGTCGCTTTCTGGCCGATCAACTGCTTTTGCCCTTGGCGCTGGCGGGACGCGGGCGCTTCCGTACCCTGCGCCCCTCCGGGCACACTCTCACCAACATTCAAGTGATCGAACGCTTTTTGCCGGTGTCCTTCCGTCTGGAAAAACTGGGCGACGGCATGGTGGATATTTTAGTTGAGCCTGACGAAGGACATCTAAGATGATTATGATTATGAGCAGGATTAAGATTATGACTGGAACCACGCATTCCTAATCGTAATCCTAATCGTAATCCTAATCCTAATCGTAATCGTAATCGTAATCCTAATCGATGAAACACCCATTTCGATCACGATCACGATCACGATAAACGCTTTTTTATATCATCTTTCTTAGGAAAACTCTAAAGGACAACACACATGAAAGAAAAACATTTGAGATTTCACGGCATTCCCCCGGAATGCAACGAGGTGGCCATGGTCGCCTGCAAGGCTTGGACGGCGGCGGGAAAAGACGACCGCGAACTGGGGCTGTTGCTGAAGACGATGGCCAAAAACGCGGAACCTTTTCTACAGCACGAGTTGCTGGGAAATCTGGCGGGGACGATGTGGGAAATTCAGTCGAAGCAGCGCGAGGACATGGCCGTTTACGAGCCCAAGCCCTGGCGGCAATGGGGCGAGGATGTGGAGGCTTCTTCCATCGAGCAAATGAAAAACGCGGTAAAACTGCCGGTGGCGGTGCGCGGAGCCCTGATGCCCGACGCGCATCTGGGCTATGGTCTGCCCATCGGCGGGGTGCTGGCCACCCGCAACGCGGTGATCCCCTACGCGGTGGGGGTGGATATCGCCTGCCGCATGAAATTGACGGTCCTGGATTTGCCCGCCTCGGCGTTGGTCACCCATGAGAAAAAACTGATCGAGGCGATTCACAAGGAAACCCGTTTCGGGATGGGCGCGCGCTTCGAGGACAAGCGTGAACATCCGGTGATGGACGCCGATTGGTCGGTGAGTTCGGTGACCCACAAACTGAAAAACAAAGGCTGGGCCCAGTTGGGCACCAGCGGCAGCGGCAACCATTTCGTGGAATTCGGCATCCTGACCCTCGACGCCCCGGATCTGGGATTGGAGGCGGGGACCTATCTGGCCCTGTTGTCGCACAGCGGCAGCCGGGGCACCGGCGCACAGGTGGCCGCCCATTACAGTCGGCTGGCCATGGACGCGCATCCGGAACTGCCCAAACCGTTGCGGCATCTGGCCTGGCTGGATCTCGAAAGCGAAGCCGGTCAGGAATACTGGGCTGCCATGAGCCTCATGGGACAGTACGCCGCCGCCAATCACGCTTGCATTCACCGCGCCATCTCGTCCCGTCTGGGCGCGGAGGTGCTCTTGGATCTGGAAAACCATCACAACTACGCCTGGAAAGAAACACACGACGGCGAAGTAGTGATCGTCCACCGAAAAGGCGCCACCCCGGCGGGCGAAGGCGTCCTCGGCATTATTCCCGGCAGCATGGCCGACCCCGGCTTCGTGGTGCGAGGAAAAGGCAGTGTCGAAGCTCTCGATTCCGCCTCGCACGGGGCCGGACGCCGCATGAGCCGCACCGCCGCCACCAAAAAATTCAAAAACCTCACCCCCGAAATCGAACTGAGAAAGCGGGGCGTAAAGTTACTTTCCGCCGGACTGGACGAACTGCCGATGTGCTACAAAAACATCGAAGAAGTTATGGCCGCCCAATCCGATCTCGTCCAAATCGTGGCCCGTTTCGACCCCAAACTCGTGAAAATGGCCCCCGCCGGCGAAAAACCGGAGGATTGAGGCTTTTCCGACGCATTCCCAGGATTGTGAGGATTCAAAGCAAAGATCTCACGGTTTCAGGGTTACAACTTATAAGGATCGCCGGCCTGCAGATAGGCGAGGATTTCCGGGCGGGTGTCTTGGGTGTCCAACCAATCCCGGAAAGCCTTCACTTTTTCATAGGCGTCTTCGCCGAATCTTGTGGCATACACTTGGCCGAATTTCTTGCGCATCTCGTTCTCACGCACGCCGCTTTGCCAGTGTGACGAAAAAATCTTGTGAATTTCGTCGTGCAGGTTTTTCTCCAGCAACGCCTCCCATTCATTGTTGTCCAGCCACACGCCCCCGCAACCGGGACAATGGTCCAGAAAAAACCGCAAACCATGACCGACTTTGTATTTGATGAGGATGCGTCCACATTCGGGACAGATCTTGGCGTGTTTCGGATCATTGGAATCCAGATCCACCTCGCAGTCGGTTTTTTCCGGCAGGGTCTCTCCATGGGCTTCCAGCCAACTCAT
>JAFIGC010000214.1 GCA_020831635.1 Verrucomicrobiota bacterium
TGCCCGCCAGCGCTTCCTCGAGGTTGGTGAACCCGTCCCCGTCATCATCCCCGTGGGGATCGGTCAACGGCCCGTATAACGCCTCCCACACATCGCTGGCGCCACTACCGCTTTCATCCATAAAAACTTGCGCAAACAAAGGGCAAAAGCCCAATGCAAGCAGGTACAAGCGTAAAATATTCTTGAATTTGCAAAAACCATTCATGGGAAAAGCCACCGGGTTCACGCGAAATGGGGTCATGATCGACAATAGGTGAGATAGCAACCTTCATGCCAGAGTATGGCCCCTTCCATCTCATTTCTCCATGGGCTCCGTATCCTCCCGTTCCAAAGCATTCGGTGGAAGGGATCGAATGTGACCATTGCCGTTGAAACTGATTCAGGAGGAAGGCCTGGACCTGAATAGGGTTTGCAATTCCTCAGCCTTCAACGCGCGGCGATACACCGCGAGCCCGCCGAGGGTGCCACCGAAAGGATTGGACCACTGTTGCCGAACCGAATTCATGCCAACGGTGAAATCCGCCCCATCCTTCCCGCCGTCGAAAAGTTGTGGGGATGTTTGAAAGGGATTGCTCTCCGGGCATTTGTCCAAACGACCGTCCACAAACACGCGCGATTCGCCTTTGGCAAAGGTCATGGCCACGAACACCCATCGCTGTAGCGGGATTTCCTTGGCGCCGGTGGCATAGGTCACGCAACACTCCAATCCAGGCGTTGCCCCGCCGATATCCGAAACATGTCCATGAATGCGGTTCTGACAAGGAACCCGCAGGGTGCTTTCACTCAAAGTGCGCGAACGGGCGTTCAGGAAAAGAAAATACTGACGCTTGGCCCTGGATTCGTCCCACACCCCGGCGAGGGCCTGCCAAGGGGAGTCCGATTCCCGCTTGATCCAGGCGCAGACCGACACCTCCGCGTTGGGTCCGTGGATGTCCAGCGCACCGATTTGCGCGCGGGGAATTCTGAATCCGCCCCCCGGAAGTATCCGAAGTCCGTGATCCCCCCAGACGCCATCCGCCACCCATTCCCATTTTTCCGAAAGCGGTTCCAGTTCAAAGGACCCGGTTGCGGGGGAGTCAAGATCATTCACTTTGAGAGAGTTCCCATCCGAACGCGCCCCCTTCGCCCCGCCTATGCGGAGATTGTCGCTCCCGTCCACCCCGAATTCTTTCAAAGTGCATAACCCCGCGCGGGATTGCAAACTCCGGTCAAAATCCCATAGGGCCACACAATCCGGAAATGCGGGCAAAGTCGGGCGGGTTGAGGTTATGGTACGAGGATCGGACATGGCGACGCCCATACCTGAAAAGCCCGACAAAGACGAAAGCCTTGAGGGTTTACTGTAACGCACGGCCCCGGCGGGGGTTACCTTAACCTTTCGAAACTTTTGATTTCAAACATACAATTGGGATATATTCCAAAAGTTGATTATAACCGTGCACCCGAAAGGACTTTTATGAATGCAAAAACAATACTCATCAGCCTGATGTTTCTCCCCCTCGCCCTCTGGGCGGCCCCCTTTGAGCTTGCCAGCTTTGGAGGGGACTATGTGTCGTCCAATCAGGACAGCCAAGCCAGTCTCCAAGATATACTTGGCACTCCCACGGCCAGTGACTCCATTCGGCAAATTGGGGGTTTCAGTGTATCCGCGCACCCCTCCGTAAATTACACGGGACCGGATTTTTTTGCCGGGGCTCAGGCGGTGAAAATTGGTGTGAATGCCAACAACGGCCTTGCGGAAGCCGAGATAAGTCATGGCCATCCCCGAACCCAGTACCATCATCCTCTTGGGAATTACCTTGGGATCGTTGTTACTGTGCCGCCGTCGCAAATAATTCCGGGGTTCCGACCGTTGCGATGGATTTCAGGGTACGGAAGGATGAAATAGGCAGGCCCTCAAGTCGGGCCTTCGGCCCTTTCCGACGCTCGGAAGCGTTTGTAAAAAGCCTTCCGAGCGTCGGAAAACAGGAAATCCGTCAATCGTTCATGTTGGATTCAGTTCCGGCCCCCCACATATACATTCAAGCTGATGTGAAAGGCCTCCGCCATGTTGTCATGGGTGCACAAGGTTTGGTCCAGGACTTCCCAAGTCCCGACGCAAGCTCCCCCTGCAACTGAAAAGAAAAAAGGAATCGGGTAAACAAAAACCCGCCATGGGTGTAACTTTCTTACACTTTGGAAATTTTCGGAATCGCGGATGGTTTTGATCGGCCTTTTTTGGCTACTGCTTGCATCCGCATGAATCAGGAGTGCGATATGATGTGCTTGCGTCGAAATTTGGGGATGTTGCCTCCGGGCCGAATCATGCTTTTGGGATGTGTCTTGCTGGTTTCCGCCGGATCCCTTCCGGCGGAGGATCTGCATCGACTGGCGAAGCCACCGTTGCGTGTCCCTCCCGACTTTGATCGGGGAGAGGCTGCGGTTGCGGAGGGTCTCTGGGCGGAAGCCCTGGAATTTTATGCGTCTCAGAACGTGGAAAATCTCGATCCAGACGCGCGGGACTGGCATGCGTTCAGACTGGCGGACCTCACTTGGCGGCATCATCTTTCGGCACGTCACCGGGATCAAGGAGACGCCGAACACGCGCATCAGAATCTTCTCCGTATGCGGCGGGAATTGGAGGACGCCGGGGCGGAGGGACGACTTTATGCCGAAATTCTGGAGTCCCTGGGGGATTTTATCGGGCGAGGTCCTGGTTTTCGCCGGCGAAATGAAATCGTGCGGGAACACTATATGCAAGCGCTGGATGTCTGGGAAACATCAACGGAAACCGATCTGGCCCGCGGGCGGTTTTTCCAACTCCTGAAGAAAAAATTCTCGCTCTTTGACCCTTCGGCCTCCTCCAGGGAATATTTCGGATGGGACGGGGTTTCGTTCCCGGTTTCGAGGGAGCGTATCGAAAAAGGAATCCGGATTGCGGCGGACGAGGAGCGTCAGGCTTGGTTGGCCTATCTGAAAGCGCTGTCGTATTTTTATGAACAAAAAGTAGAAGAGGCAGAGCCGATGCTGGCGCATTTGGAAAGACTGGGGTCGATTTCCGAGGATCGGGAATGGGAAGATGATTACCTCCATATGCTCGCCTTGTTTTGGGATCAAAAGGGTCTACAGGTGGAGGAAATGTGGTATCGGCCGGATTATCGTCGGGCCGTTCTCGCCTCCGAAAACCTGCTGGATCGCTTTGAGGATGGAGAAAGCCGCTGGAGAGAGGCGGCGGAAAAGCGCATATCGGACATCACCCGACCTGTCATCAGCGTCCAAACCGGCGAAGTCTTCAGCGACGCCACTTTTCCGGGTGTTCGGCTGACGTCCCGGAATGTGGAGCGGATCACCCTGCGGATTTTTCCGATGCGCCTGGATGAGATGTTGGCCAGCGGAAAACGACGCCCATGGGGCAACCTCTTGGAACTGCCAATCGATGGGACGGATCCGGTGTGGGAAAAAGAGATCGTTTTGAATCCCCATCAGCCACACGAACCCCACGCGGAGCAAGTATGGTTGCGCAACCGTCTGCCGCTGGGGGCCTATGTCATTCAGGCGAAATCAGGCGACGTGGAGGCCCGGGAGGTCTTGTTGGTCTCCAATACCTCCATCCTCCGCCAGACCCTGCGGGATGGCCGCCTGAGCATTTGGGTGCTGGATAGCCTCACCGGCACGCCACGTCCCGATCAACTCGTTCAATTTTTTCATTGGGGTAGAGAAAATGAACAGGGAAAACGACTCCGGATGCTTCCTCCGCAGACGACCAATGCGCTGGGGCAGGCTTTGTTTGATCAAAATCCGGATTTCGGATACTTCATCTCGATCTCGGAGGATGCGCGGCATCAGGCCTATTTGCCCATGCCCTATCATCCAAGGGTCAACCCGGACAAGGGCGCCCACCGCGTGGTGGTGCAAACCGACCGGCCCCTCTACCGACATGGCGATACGCTGAAATGGAAAATCACGGTTCGGCGCCACCAACATTCCCGTCTGGAGACCCCGGCAAGGGAAAGGTTCCGAATGACCTTTTATATCGCCAAGCCGGAGCGGATGCGGGAAGTCATTTGGGAGGGGGAGGTGCGTTTGAATGAATTCGGGACGGTTGACGGGGAAATTCCTCTGGTCGAGGAGATGTCCTTGGGAGAGATTCACCTCCATGTTCGCGGGTTGAATTCGTCCGCCGATGAGTTCACCACCCCGGTGATCGCCCGCCTGGAAGCCTACCGGCTGGCGGATTTTGTGGTGGAGGTCGATCTCCCCTCCCGAGAGGGGGCTTCGGCGGTTTTCCCGCCGGACACAGGCATTTCGGTTCCCATCCGGGCGATGGATCATCATGGGGAGCCGCTGGCGGGGGCGGATGCGACGGTTCAAAAAGGTCCCGTCCAAATTCTCCTGGAAAAAGATCTCTGGGAAACCGGCGACAAGGCCGTGGTGGTGCTGCGCACGGACCGGCCGGGGCGCCACGTCCTCTTTTCCCGTGAAACCGACCGGGTTTGGGAACAGGAAGTGCATTACATCGAAGGCCAAATCAAAGAGCTGCATCTCGATATGCGCGAAGAGGACGCGCCCAACCAATATCTCTGGGCCCATACCCTGGAGGAGGGGGTTTGGCATCATGACCGGGTTGAAATTTTCAGTCAGGATCCCGATCAAATCTTAACGGTGGATCTGTCCTTTGACCGCGAACGCTACCGTCCCGGAGAGGCGGGCACCGTGAACATCCGCGTTTCGGACCGGGAGGGACGACCGGTGTCCGCTGAAATCGGCCTTTCGATGGTGGATGAGGCGGTCTACGCGCTTCAGGAGGATTTGGCGGAGGATGCCTGGGTGGTCTTTCATGGACAGCCGAACCCTTTTCGAGTGAACTCGCTGAGCGGGTTCGGAGACCGACGCTTTACACACCGTCCGGATATGGATCCCGACCTTGCGCCGCCCGGAGCGCCGGAAATCGAAGGGCCTCCGGGCGCGAACATGCGATTTTGGGTGAGGTCTTCACATTCAAGATTTGCCGGGGGGAGAGGGGAAGTTTCAGACGAAGCGGGTTTTGCCAATGTTCAGGTCCGCCACGATCTCCGGGACACGTTGCTTTGGCACCCACAAATTCAGACGGATGCCCGTGGGGAGGCCACGGTGCCGTTTACCATGGCGGATTCGCTGGGCTCTTGGCGGGCCACCGCCCGCGCCATCACCCGCGCCTCCCACGTGGGGATGCGAAAAGCGGAAACCCAAAGCCATCTTCCGTTGATGGCTCGGTTGCAGATCCCCCGATATCTGGTCGTTGGAGATGGGGCCGTAATCACGGGCAACCTGCGGAACCACACCGGCGAACCCAAATCGGTTCTTGCCCGCCTGGAGGGGACGGGGGTCGTCCTGTTGAATCCGGAGGACCGGGAAGTCACCATTCCCGCGCATGGGCGAATCCGCGTGGATTGGCGCGTGCGCGCGGAAACGCCCGGTCAGGCCGATTTCACCCTGCGCGTGAAAGGGCCGACGCATGCGGACGGGATCCGAAAAAGCTTTCCGGTGCTTGAACATGGCATGGCGCGGCGGATTACACAAAGCACGCGCAGTACCGCCTCCGTTGTAAGACTGAACCCGGTATTACCGGAAAAGCGGTATCGACAAAACACCCGGATGACCGTTCAGGTCTCTCCGAGTTTGGCACTCGATGTACTCGATGCCCTGCCGGATCTGGTTTATGACAATCGTCCAAATAATGCGATAGGACTCATGAACAAATTTTTGCCCGCGGTCATCGTACGCAAAACCATGGTGGATTTGGGGTTTTCCGCCGAAGAGATTGAACGGCGTATTTTCAGAGACGGGGGCCGTCCGGCCTTACAGGCGCCACGCAGGCATCGACCCGCGGAATGGCATTCCCTGAATGCACTTACGGAAGAATATCTGGAGAGTGTTCTCAACATGCAACTCGACAGCGGCGCCTGGCGGTGGTCGAGTCTACAGATCCCGGACAGCTACATGAGCGCCTATATTTTGTGGACCCTGTATTTGGCGAGGGACGGTGGCTTGGAGATCGATGAAAAGGTTTTGGAAAACGGAAGGCGCTTTCTGCAACGGGATTTGGTGAACCATGCGGCCGATCCGAATCTGCAGGTTTGGCTTTTGTTTGCCTTGTCCCATGCGAAAAGCCCCATCGCGCCCTTTGAGAAAGCCGCCATGGAAAACGCGGTGGCAAAACGCCATGAACTTAGCGCGTATGGCCGGGCACTGCTGACCCTGGCATTTTCGAATTGGAATTTGGATGGCGCCCACATGATGGCGAGGACCCTGCGGAATGGGGTGAGAATGGAGGAAAATCCCGACCAATCCATTCTGCTTGAACAGCCCCCAAGGACGCCCGGTGAAGGCATGGCCGCGCCGATTGCATGGTGGGGCAAGAACCGGGACCAGCGCCATTGGCACGAGAGCAGCGTGGAGGCCACCGCGTTTACGCTCATGGCCTTATTACAAGTCCAGCCGGAGCACGATCTCATCGAACCCGCGGTGCAGTGGTTGATCCGCAACCGAAGAGGGGCGGGCTGGAACAACACCAAAGACACCGCCATTGCCATCCTGGCGCTGAACCATTACCTTCGGCAAACGCAATCCCACGGCAGCGCCTACGAGTATACCCTGTATGCAAACGGCCATCACATCAGCACCCAAAGTATCCGTCCGGATACGCTGTTGCAAATTCCCACCCATTTTGAAGTGCCGCCGCACATCTTGCGGGACGGCGCCAATGAAATCCGGGTGACGCGGACGGCGGGTCCCGGACGTTTGACGATGAGTGCCAGCGCCGATTTTTACAGCACCGAAACCCCCATTCCCGCATCCGGTCATGAAATCTTCGTAAAACGGCAATATTTTTTGCAGACGCATAGCCCCACCTTGCTGGAGGATTCCGTGACCGCCTGGCGTCTTCTGAACGATGGTGACACCGTGGAAAGCGGGGACCGTATCCGGGTGGTGTTGACCTTCGCCTCGGCCAATGATTTGAATTATCTCCACATGGAAGACCCAAAACCCGCCGGTTTTGAAGTCCCAGACGCGCAAAGCGGTTCAGAGCATTTCTTGCGTCCCGTCAAAGAGATTGTGGCCCGGGCCCGTTTCGGCGGGGGGGAGGATCCCGAATTGGATTCGCCTTATTTGGAAAAAGACCAACCCGTTCACGCCGAATTCCGGGATGAGGGGCTTGTCTTGCAAGTCAACCGCATGGAACAGGGTTTTTGGGAATTTCAATATACGCTGCGCGCCGAGTCACCGGGCGCGTTTCATGCCCTGCCGACCTGTGCGAAAGCCGTCTACCTCCCCGAGGTGCGTGCCCATGCCGAAGAAATTCGCGTGCGCGTGCAAGATGCGCGGTGATTCAATCTTGATGGTCTCCTGACTCGGCAACGGCACTTCAATTGGTTTTGGCGCATCACTCGGGAAGCTCGGAGGCTGGGTCGGGCGGGTCGATGGGGATGCCTTCGTCCTTCGCCCATTGACGCAAGGCGGCGTCTTCGCGGGCTTGTTCGAAGGCATACCAGGATTCCAACAAGTCGTTTTCCTGGAGGAGGACTTTGTAGCGACCATAGAATCCGCGTCCGCCGATGCGGCGGACCTTGTCATCCAGATGGGGGCATTTTTCTTGCACGAAATCCTCCACGACCCGGTTTCCAAGATCCAATTCAATCTTATTGGGGACCTCGATCCAGTTCCCGGTCTCCAAATCCTCGGGCTCCTCTTCGCAACTGTCCCAGATGTCGGAATCATAATGGACGCGCCCGTCGTCACGGTTCACCAAGGCCCGGTTGTCCATGCTGCCGCCGTCAAAATTCACAAAATCGAATGCATCGGATAAAGTTTCGAATTTCATGGGTTGATTCTAAAAGGATTTTTCGCGGAAATCCAGTGGGAAATTTTCGAAAATGTCGTTCGGGGGGGGGGGGGGGGGCGCGGCCGGGGGTGGGGGGGTGGTCCAGCGGGGGGTTTGGGGGGGGGGGTTTGCGGGCAAGGGGGCTTTGGGGCCGCGTTTGTTTT
>JAFIGC010000215.1 GCA_020831635.1 Verrucomicrobiota bacterium
GGTCCGTCAAACTGCACGGGTTCTTTGATGCGCGGCTTGGGCGGAGGCGGGGGCGGCGGGGGTTCTTGCTTTTCAGGTTCGGGGGGAAGTCCCGCCATTTTGCCCAGGAATTCCTGCAATTCATCCTCCAAGCTGCTGCGCTTGGTTTTGGGACGCTGTTGCGGCTCTTCGGCGGGCATGGGTTGGCCGGTGCGTTGGGCTTCGCGCTCGCGTTCTTCGCGGCGGCGTTTGAGTTCCTCCACCTTTTTCTGGGCTTCCTTTTGTTGCAGGATTTTGCCCACCACCCAAATCACGGCGATGAAGAGGTAGATTAAAAATGTGATGGCGCCTTCCGCGAGGATACCGGGCATGGAATAAACTCCAATCGGGGGAAAAGATGGGGGCCGGGTCCGAAACGGACCCGGCCCTGTTGGGCGTGGGATTAGTCTTTCTGGTCGCCGTCGGCGATGCTTTCACGCATGGAGGTGTCCGCGAGCACGTTCTGCATGCGGTAGAAGTCCATGATGCCGAGGTTGCCGGAGCGGAAGGCTTCGGCAATGGCCTTGGGCACTTCGGCCTGGGCTTCGATCACCTTGGACTGCATTTCCTGTACGCGGGCGCGCATTTCCTGTTCGGCGGCGATGGCGCTGGCGCGGCGGCCTTCGGCTTCGGCCTGGCGCATCTTCTTGTCGGCTTCGGCGCGTTCGGTTTCCAGCAAAGCGCCGACGTTGGCGACTTCGCGGGCGCCACTCACCCCGGCGACGCTGACGTCGGCGATGTCGATGGAGACGATTTCAAAGGCGGTGTTGGCGTCGAGACCCGATCCCAGCACCTTGCGGCTGATGTGGTCGGGATTTTCCAACACGTTCTTGTAGGTGTCGGAGGAGCCGATGGCGCTGACGATGCCTTGGCCGACACGGGCGATGATGGTTTCTTCGGTGGCGCCGCCGACGAGGCGTTGCAGGTTGGCGCGCACCGTCACCCGGGCTTTGACCAAGAGGCGGATGCCGTCTTTGGAGACGGCGTCGAGATAGGGGGTTCCCTTGGAGGGATCGGGGCAGCCGATGACCTTGGGGTAAACGCTGGTGCTGACCGCTTCTTGGACGTTCCGTCCCGCGAGGTCAATCGCCGCCGCCTGTTTGAAGGGCAACGCGATGTTGGCTTTGTCGGCGGCCACGAGGGCGCGGACGACGTTGACGACATTGCCGCCGGCGAGGTAGTGGGCTTCCAAATCGTTGGTGGTGAGTTCCAACCCGGCTTTGACCGCCTGAATGCGGGCGTCCACGATCAACTTGGTGTTCACTTTCCGGAGGCGCATGGCCACCAGAGAGAGGAACGGCACTTTGGCACCGGAAACGAGGGCCCGGATGTAAATGCCGATGAATTTGAACAGCAGTAACAGGATCAGGACGAGGATGATGGCTAAAAAGCCCCAGAAATATATCATGGTATGTGTTTCCTTTTATGTGGTTGAATCGAGGTCATCTTCACGCAAATCATCTGGAATTTCAAGCTTCAAAACGCGTTGACTGTTCCGAATCGTCTGAATCATGGCTCCCATGCCCCAACTGGAGACCAAAACCCAAAGTGTTGTGCCTGCGTAGGGAATGGCAAAGAGGGCGTACAAGACCAGCAGTCCCAAGAAAAGTCCGCCCGCCAGCCGGAAAAAAGTCAGCGGCACCTTGTGTTTCACCAAGGTGGCGCCCAGGGCGAGGGCGGCGATGATTTTTCCGCAATAGAAGAGCAAAGACAGGAGCAAAAGTACAAACAAGCCCACGCCGGTGCCGACCACGGAGAGGAGGAGGAAATATCCGCACATGCCCATGACCACGGTGCTGAAAAAGCCGAGCATGAGGGCCGCGGGCTGCAGTTTGAGCATGGTTTCCACGCAGTACCCGGTGTAACGGGGCAAAAACCGCACCATCAGCAGGCCAATGACAAAGGCGGTGAAGAGTTGAACCACGCGGAGGGTCCACCGCCATTGGCGCAAGGTGTCTTGCAAACCGGTATCGGGCTCCACTTGGATCCATTCTCCGGCCACAACCCCGTCGGGGGCATTGGGTCGGGTGTCGCTCTGATAATAGAGGTTGCCGCCCACCCGCGAGGTGGGGAGGATGGTGACGTCTTGGCTTTGCAGGGTCAAAGAGCCCTCCACCTGTGCATCCAACACCAGCCGGGGGGCGCTGGCACTGAGATCGCCATGGAAGATGCCGTTGACGGTGAGGTTGCGCCCGGCGGAAAGCACGGTGGTTCCCGTGACCACGCTGTTGGTGTTGACGAGCATGTTGCCGCTGGAGATGGCCCGGAGTCCGCCTTCGGCAACGCCGTCAAAGGTCAACACTTCGGCGGCAAAGAGGCGCACGTCGTCGGCCGCATGACCGCGAAAGGTCACCCGACGGCCGGCGGCCCAGACATCATCGGCGTATTCTCCGTCCAGATCCACGAGATTCGCCAAGGCGAATACATCCTTTTTCGCATCCGCCTTGAGGACGATTTCGTCCCGTATCCACCAGAGTTCCTCGGAAAAATTTTGAATTTCCAGGGGGGGAGGGGGCGGGGTCGCCTCCTCCGGCTCTTCCGTTTCGGCGCGCAGGACGGAGAAAAAGAGCGCAAAGAAGATCGGGAGGAGCAGGCGAACGAACTTCACGTGACATCCTTCGGAATTTCCCGGACCACGATGTGGTTTCCGCGGGCTTCGACGACTTCAATTTCGCTGCCTTTTTCCACGTAACCGCGGTTGCAGAGCACGTCCATGCGTTGTCCGTCGATCCGGGCGAAGCCCCCGGGACGCAAATCGGTTTCGGCGGTGCCACGTTTGCCGAGAAAAGGGCTTTCGTCGATGGAAGATTTGGCGTCTTGCAGGTTGCTATTGAGGGAAATGCGCTTTCCCGCGCGGGAATCGGGGATTTTGACCAGCCAGACCATGAACGCCGTCAGGGTGGCGGCCACCAATCCCATGGAAATCCAAGCGGCGGTTTGGGGCGGGAAAGCTTGAAAGGCCACCACACAGGCGCCGACCAGACAAAGAACGCCGGCGGCGGCCAAAATAAGGTCGGGAATAAAGACTTCCAACGCAAACAAGAGAAATGCGGCGGTCGTCAGCAACAGGAACCAAAGGGTGGGACTCATGCGTTTTCTTCTTTCGTTTCGGCGCGGGGGCGCACGATAATTCGGTTGCCATGCACATCGGTGATTTCCAAGGGGGTGCCTCTTTCCACGTACTCGCCATCGGAGACCACGGAAAATTCCTGCCCGCCGATGTCGGCGGTGCCGGAAGGTCCGAGGGGCGTCAGGGCCTGTCCAAACCGGCCCACCAGGGTCCGCAATGGATTTTCAGTGCCATCGCCGCCAATGGTTTCCTGGAGAATCAGCTTTTTGTTGGCGAATTTCGAATTTTGCATGGAATTGATTAAAAGCACCATCAGGACCACCGAGGCGATGAAGGCAATGCTCAGATTGGTCACGGCGGGGCCGACATTGCCGAAGTTCTCCAGACCGGGCAGGTCGCCGGGGTTTCCGGGATAGCGGATGATCATTGCTTTGATCAGACCGTAGATCATGAGCAAGATGCCGCTGATGCCCACGAACCCAAAGCCGGGAATCACCAGCAGTTCCACCATGATCAGCAACATGCCGATGACGATCAGCAAAATGTCCTCCATGCCCGCGAGCCCGGCCACGTTGTGGCCGAACATCACGATCAGAAAAAAGGTAAGGGCCAGTCCCGCCATCCAGCCAATGCCGGGGGAGTTGATCTCCATGTAAAACAGGACCAAGGCCAAGGTGAGCAACAAAGGGGAAATGGTGGTGAGAAAAACGGCGAGGTCGTCGGCCCAGGTCGGTATTTCCTCCAGACGTTCGGCGTGCCCCAAGCCAATGATTTCCAGCATTTCGTCCAAATCCGTGACCGTGCCTTCGGAGAGCAGGGGGGTGCCATCGGGTTTGATCCGTTCCGCTTCGGTATTGGTCAGGGTGAGAATGTTCCCTTTTTCGGAGATCACGGTGCCGTCTTCGAGTTCGTAGTGCAACTCGCGGCGGACCATGGCCCGGATGAGCATTTCATCCCGATTTTTGGCTTGTGCAATGCTACGGACGATGGCATCCATGGCACTTTCGATTTTTTCGCGTTCCGCCTCGCCCAACTCCTGCATGCCGCCGCCCGGCGACATCAAGATGGGCATGGCATCGCCGATGACCGACATGGGGGTCATGAAAATGTGGTCGGTGGCCAAGGCAATGATCGCCCCGGCGGAAAATGCGTTTTCTTTGACGAACGTATATGTGGGGATGTCCAGGTCGATGATGTTGCTGACCATTTCGCGCATGATATCCACCCGACCTCCGGGGGTATCCATCACCAAAATCAGGGCGTCGACTTTTTCCGCTCTGGCTCTACGCACGCCGCGTTGCAGGAGAAATTGTTGCGGCTGCATGATTGGCTGTTCCACGGGGATGATCATGATCTTGGGATTTTCAGGCCAATCCCGGGCGGCCCGGTGGCGAGTGGGGGCCTCGCGCGGTCCCGCTTCGTCGGCGGTTTCCTCGGAGGATGTGGCATCGGTTTCTTCGGCGGATGAAGCGGCTTCGGGCGTTTCATCCCCGGTGTCGCGTTCACCGTTCTCGGATTCGGGCGAAGGAAGGGCGACTTCCTGAGCCTCTTGTTCGATCTCCACGGTGTCGGCGACCAGAGGGGGAAGCGTCAAAAACGCCGCCATCAAGGCGGTAAGAAGGGGGGCGAGTCTGTTTTTCATGATGGAGGGAACATACGTCGAAAAGGGGCGGAACACAAATGAACGGTGTCAATGGCCACGCGAATGTCCTTGATGGAATGAATCCGCCGAAAATTCAATCACAATCGCAGGGAAAACGCGGGATTGTGAAATTTGGGAAGCCTATTCCCTTCGCGATTGGGCCCGATAATCCGCCGGGGTGAGTCCGGTTTGCTTTTTGAAGAAGCTGCAAAGGTGGTTAATGGTGGCGATGCCGGTTTTTTCGGCGACTTCGGTGAGGGGCAAATCCGTGTCACGCAAATACTGTCGAATCAGATTCAAACGCACCCGGTGGATTTCCGCCAGCGGGGTGCGGCCCAAGGTTTTCTTGAAGCGGTTTTCCAAGGTGCGTCGGCTGCCGTCAAAATGCCGCATCACATGCTCGACGTCGATTTGATCCTGCACATGGTTGCGGATGAATTGGAGCACGGCCTCGATCTCCGGGTCGTCCACGGTGAGGAGGATGTCCGAACTGGCGCGTTGGATGACCGCCCCCGGGGAGATGACGATGTCCTCGCAAAGTCGTTGCGGATGGTTCAACCTTTCCATGAGCAACTTCACGGCCACTTCGCCCACCTGTTTGGCGCGGTTGGAAATGCTGCTGAGTTGCGGGCGACAGGATCGGCAAATGTCCTCTTCGTTGTTTCCGCCAATGACGACCAAGTCATCGGGCACCCGCACCCCGTGGGCGCGGCAGACGGACAGGAAAATGCGGGCTTCGTTGTCTCCGGTGCAAAAGAGGCCGCAAGGGGTGGGCAAATCCTGAATAAAAGACCACATGCGTTCCAACCAGTTCCACATTTTGTTGGGCAGCAAGCAGGACTCGAAGGACTCGGCCCCCAAACCTTCCGCGAATCCCGCTTTTCGCTGGACGGAAAAACTGCGTTGCTCCAAGCCCAGGAACGCAAAATGTTTCAAACCCTTTTCCACCAAATGCTCGGCGGCAAGTTTGCCGAGGGCGTGGTGATCGCTCTGCACGTTCAAGACGGGCCTGGCCTGTTTGGCGGAACTGGTGTTGACCATCGGAATCCCCAATTTGAGGTAGGGTTCGGCCGGATGCAGGTCGGAAAAAATGCCGATGATGCCGTCCGCTTTCCATTCCCGCAACATGTCCACGGGCGGGTATTCCTCCTGAAACCACAGCACCTCCAAGGTGGGGTGTTGGGCCAGTTGATTGAGCGCCCCCGCCATCACTTCCCGGCCATATCCAAAAGTGGTGGGCATGAGTCCGGCGATTCTTTTGATATTTGCGTTGTGGATCATGGCTGTTTCCTGTCTGATTTTCAGAAAAATGCAATTGGAATGTGCGCAATTTTGTAACTGCCCTGAATGCCGGGGATCTTGCCCTTGTCCCGCAAACTGCGATTCAATCTTCTTTGACAACCTGAAAATCCTTCGATAAGAGTGTCTCACCCTTTTTCACCATTCATTTTCACAAAGGACACACCCATGTATACCACCAGCGATTTGCGCAAAGGCCTGAAAATCGAGATCGACGGCGATCCGTATGTCATCACCGACTTTCAGTTCGTCAAACCCGGCAAGGGCCAAGCCTTGTATCGTTGTAAACTCAAGAACATCATTACCGGCAACACCATGGACCGCACCTACCGTTCCGCGGACAAAGTTGGCAAACCGGATCTGCTGCAACGGGACATGGTGTATTCCTATCCAGAGGGCGAACACTTTGTGTTCATGGACGAAAGCAGCTACGAGCAAATCACCGTGGACAAGGACGTGGTGGGGGACATGAGCTATTTTCTGACCGAAGACATGCAGGTGAAAGTCCTCTTTTTCAATGACATTCCCATCGACATCGAAATGCCCAACTTCGTGGAAAAAGAAATCATTGAAACCGAGCCCGGCGCCCGCGGGGATACCGCCACCAACGTGTCCAAACCCGCCAAAGTCGACAATGGCTACGAAATCCATGTCCCCCTGTTCATCAAGATCGGGGATTGGGTGCGCATCGACACGCGCACCGGCGAATACGCGGACCGCATCAGCAAAAAATGACCGCGGAACGCCAATTTTCCCCAAGAGTCTTGGCCCAAAAACGCCCGGCCCTCGAACTTCGAGGCCGGGTTTTTGCGTTGGTCCGGTCTTTTTTTCAGCAAAATGGCTATCTGGAGGTGCAAACCCCGGTGCGGGTCCTCACCCCGGCCCTGGAATCGCATATTGATGCCGAGCCTTCGGGGACGCGGTGGCTGCGCACCTCCCCGGAATTGCACATGAAACGCATGGTTTGCGCGGGGTATGAAAAAATCTTCCAAATCGGTCCCTGTTTTCGTCAGGGAGAACGTGGAGACCGACATCTGCCCGAATACACCATGCTGGAATGGTATCATGCCGGTGTCACCAGCGAGGACTTGATCGACGAGACCTCCGCATTGTTTCGCTTTCTTTGCGAAGGGTTGGGGCGGACCCGGTTTTCCGGTCTCGATTTGGCGGCCCCGCCGGAAATCCTGCATGTGCGGGATGCCTTTCAACAATGGGCCGGATGGGATCCGGTCGCGGCGTTTGACGAGGACCGGTTTGATTTGGATTTGGTGGAAAAAGTGGAACCGCAGCTGCAAAAACATCGGGTGCCGCTGATTTTCCGGGATTTTCCCGCCGCCCGCGCGGCCTTGGCCCGCCTGCGTCCCGAAGATCCGCGGGTGGCGGACCGCTGGGAATTATACCTCGGCGGCATGGAAATCGCCAACGCCTACACCGAACTCACCGATCCCTCGGAACAAAGGCACCGCTTCGAGCAATGCGCCCGGGAACGGAAGGCCCGGGGGCAGGCGGTATATCCGTTGGACGAAAAATTTCTCCAAGCCCTCGAAGAAGGCATGCCCGACTGCGCCGGCATCGCCTTGGGCATGGATCGTTTGCTCATGATCCTCGGCGAATCCCAAACCATAGATGAAGTGGTGGCTTTCACGGAATAGATGACACGGATCTTGGTCTTTGGCTTGGGTTCCGCAAGGAAAGGCTACCGATTCCATCCGGCAACTGGATAATGGAAAAATATATTTGACCTGAATGGCGCGAACTTATGGCCTGCTGAATCCTGGAGTTTACCTCGGTTTGGAAAGAATTGCGGGCCGAAGGTCCGCGCCAATACCAGCCCAGTCCGTCGGAACGA
>JAFIGC010000216.1 GCA_020831635.1 Verrucomicrobiota bacterium
CACCACTCCAGTTTTGAATGCGCTCAATTGGTGGGGGATATCGGCGACGAATTGCCCGGGGCCCCGGGGCGATTTCAGTTTCTGCGGTTACACTTCGACGAAATCGTTCGCGGACTGCGAAATTTCCGCCCTGGAAACGACTCCATATCCGGTCCTCCGGTTCGAACCGCGTCCATCCAATTGCGGGGAAATATCGAAGGTATCCGTATCGAACCCGTCCTGGCCAGTTACGAGGCGAACTTGCTTCGAACGGGCGTTGCGGAATCCAATGGCTTTCAACGCGTGGTTTTGGAAAACGTCAACCCCAGCACCCAAGCCTCACCCGATGACCCGCGATTGAATCTTTTCAATTTTACCCTGTCTCCCCCCGACCGGAAAATGATAACCCCCAAAGACGATCCCGAGGAAACACCGTGAAATTTTCGGAATTGAACAAGGAGCAAAAGCAACTGGTCGTGCTCGCGGTCGGCGGGGTGTTTACCGTATTCATGATTTTGAACAATTTGGTTTTGGGCCCCATGCGGGCAAGCGCAGCCGCGGCCCAAAATCAAACCGCCGATCTGGAACGGAAAGTCAACCGCGGGGAAGCCATTTTGCGCCGGGAGCGGATCAATCAGGTTTCCATCCAGTCGGTCGCCGCCGAAATCGGTGCCATCCGGGAAGCATACCTGCCTCCGGAAATCAGTCGATACACTTGGGCCTTGAGCCAAATCAGTGGCGTGGGGCATCTTTTGGGAATTCAAGCCCAAGTCCGGGAGCACGATTTGCCCAGATATGTCCCCCACACGGCCCCATATCGCCAAATCAAGCTCGACACGCCCATGTGGGTGCCATATGCCGTGCAGGTGAACTTTACGGCCGGATATGACAAAATCATACAATTCATCGATCAACTCTACAAAGCGAATCCTTACATTTCCATCGGGATGTTAACCATTCAAAGAAACCCCAACCAACCCGAAAACCACCTCGTTCAAATGGTCGTGGAATGGCCCGTTTTACGATTCAACGAAGATATCAACCAACTCCAAGCGTTGGCCGAGGGTTCCACGGAAGGTGTCAACTAATGCATACGCTCCATCTCTCCATGTTTTGCCTGGCCATGATGCTTGCGGTGCTTTTGAAGCCCGCCAACGCTCAAGAGGCGCCACCGCCCGCCACGGTCCGCCGCGATCCGTTTTGGCCCATTGGATATGTGCCGAAATCTGACCACGAACCCGTGCAAGCGCCGGTGGAAGAACCCGAGGAAACCCTCGCCGCCCCCGCGCTTACGGAAGAAGAACTTCGGGCTTTGGCACGGGCCGAAGCCGAACGCATTCGACAGACGCTGGAACGGGATCGCACGGCAACCGCACGCATGGGCACACGAATTGAAACCCTGATTCATGGGCGTTGGGTCGGCGTCGGCGACAGCTTCAGCGTGGAAGTCGATGGTCGCCAATACCGTTTACTCATTACAAAACTCACAACTGACAACATCGAACTGGAGCCCCACAGGGTTCCGCGAATCACCCCGAACCCCGGAAATGAACAATGACCGCAAAAAGAATCCACCTCATATGCTTTTCAAGCATCACAGCCTGTGGGCTGGTCTTCACCCCGCTCTTCGCGCAAACGCTCCCCGAGGACGAAACCGCGGAGGTTGATCGAATTCTAACAGAACTCGGAGAGGAAGAAGTAGAAACCACCGAAGCCATCGAAACCACGGAAACGCAGGCGGCCCCCGAAACGGCTGAAACCCCTTCAACGCCTGCCGGACAAGCCGATGCCGTCCCCCCCATCCAACTCACGGAAGACCGCAGTTTGCCCGGCTTGGAACCCGGAACCACGGACGACTCCCTCATCTCCATTACCTATGACGATGTGTTGCTCGCCGACGTGGTGCGGATTTTCGCGCGCTTCTCCGGTGCCAACATCATCATCCCCGAAGGATTGGATGAACGCGTGAGTGCCAACCTGCACGACGTCGATTGGCGCCACGCCTTGGAAGCGATTCTCGCCGAAAAGAACTATGCCCTCGTGCAAAGACGCGCGAACATCTATACCATCGTGCGCGAAGACCAACTCGCCGCCGAACCGCTGGCGCGGGAAACCCTGGAACTGAAATATATCACCGTCGAGCAAGCGCTGCCCGCCGTGGAAGGCATGCTCATTTCCAGCAACGCCCGCGTGATCCCCCTGCCCGCCGCCAACCGGATCGTGGTGGTGGAAACCCCGCGCAACATCGAAGAAATCCGCACCATTATCAGTGGCGTGGACCAGCCCCGCCAACAGGTGTTCATCGAAGCCAAATTCGTGGAACTCAACGACCAAGCCATCAAGGACCTCGGCATCAACTGGCAGGTTCTGCAGGGCTATACCGTGCGGGCCACCGGATTAAGCTCGCGCGTCGAACGCATCGAGACCCGTACATCCCAGGATGCGCAGGCCTTCGTCACCACAAGATCCAGATCCAGCACGAGATCTCAGGACACCATGTTTGACAACTTGGATCCCACCTCGAGCACCGACATCGAAACCAGCAACATCACCAGCAGCTCCGGGCAATTGGACTCCTTGGTGCGAGGTCGGAACTTCGACAGCTTTGATGCCGCCGCCGGCACCATCAGCACGATCCCCGCCATGGAGCAGACCAGCACCCGCGCCGCCGTACTGAGCGCCGATGACTTCGCGCTCACCCTCAGCGCCCTGCAACAGCTCGATGGCGTTCGCATCGTCTCCAACCCCAAAATGCTGGTGGCCAACAATGAAACGGCCACCATCCACGTGGGCCGGAACGAACCCAACATCCGTGCGATTCCCCAGGGCGAAAACGCCACCACCTTCGCATACGTGCTCGATGGCTTCATCGAAATCGGTGTGAAATTGGAAGTCACCCCCTCCATCAGCACGGAACGGAACATCACCGTCAAAATCATCCCCGAACTCAGCCGTCTGATCGGTGAGAAAAGCGTCGGGGAAGCCGGGACGTCCTTCCCCGTGACCCAGATCCGCCGCATCAACACCGAGTTTGCCCTGCAGTCCGGCAAAACCGTTGCCATCGGCGGTCTGACCCAGGGCGAAGACAAAGAAGTGGTGCGCAAAGTACCGCTGCTCGGCGACCTGCCCCTGATCGGAAAATATCTGTTCCGTCACACCCGCACCGAACGCTTCCAGGACGAAGTCGTCATCTTCGTGTCCGTGGACATGGCGCATGTCGAATCTTTGGATGACCGCTTCGGCATTCCGGAGCGCGGAGACTTGATCCATCGCTGGATGCATGAAGACGAAGCACGCAAACAGCGCGTGGCCGCAGCCCTGAATGAACAAGCGGCCGTGGTGTATCCTGAAGAACAAATTATTCAGGAAGAAGCGGACGCCGCCGAAGAAATCCAAGTAGAAGATGCTGACTCCTGGGGAGAAGCATACGAGCAATAAACAAACTCTTATTCCAAGAGAGTTTTCATACCCTTTTTCACCCCGGGGACCCAGCGTCTCCGGGGTGAAATTTTTCCGTAGGAAAACAGACGATTGGTTTCTGTATTTCCGGGAGGGGTTTTATCCTTAAGACAGATTACATCCGCAACCGAAAAAGTTGTATTCATTTGAATGGTCTGTAGGTTTCAAAGCATCCGCAGGCCGTGTCTTGGCATCCGCAGGTTGAATCCGCGGATGAATGAGGTCCATGCCGAGACCTTGGAAATTTCTTTCACCATTCGATCTCCCGCGTCAGCTTACACGGGGAGGGTCTTCACGTTCCGGGGATTACCAGCGCGTCCGAACATGATATGCTTGCACATGGGCATCCCGACTGAGCAGAATCAAATCTTCGGATTGCGCCTGGGCCACGAGAAGTCGGTCAAAAGGATCCCGATGGAAAAGGGGCAAGGCACGATAGCGGGACAGGTGCGTTTCCGTAATATCCAGTCGAGAATAGCCTGTCTCAAAAATACGGGAGAAAAACACTTCCGGGAGTGTGAGTTTGCCGATGCTTTGTTTGATGGAAAGCTCCCAAAGGGTCACCATGCTCACATACACCACGTTTTCGGAGTCCAGAAGAATCTCACGAACGGGGTTGCTGAGTTGCTCTGGTTGGCCCGAGGCCCATAACAGCGTGTGTGTGTCCAGCAGATACATCTTTATTCCGCCACAAGACCAAAGGCCTTTGCTTCTTCATCGGGCCACTGGTCATAATCGTCCGCAAGCCGAATTTCATCCCGGTAGACTCCGAGGGTCCTTTGCGGTTTTTTCGTTTCCAATACACAAAGTTGCACCATGGGACGGCCATGCCGTCCAATCACCACGGGTTTGCCCGTGGTCACAACCTGTTCCACCAAAGATGATAGTTGCGTTTTGCTTTCAGTGATTGTGTAAGTTTTCATGATGAACCAACCTAACCAGATCTGGTCTGGTTGTCAAGCGGCGAATCCCTCACAACCCGCCAAAGGAATTTTTCTCCCATTCGACTCCCGCGTTAGTTCATGGGAAGTCTCGTCATCCCCCGATTGACTTTTTCCAGTTGAAGTGGTTTACGTACCCCATGAAGCCGATTCATCTTCAGCCTGTTTTGCTCGCCCTCTTCCTTCTCTTGCCCGGCCTGGCATGTCCGGAAACCAATGGATTCGAGGAGTGGGTCCGGTTGATCGATTTGGTCCGAGAACTGACGGAAGCCGACGGAGACCCGAATCATACTACACTGCATCAAGCTTTCACCAACCCTGCCCCCTTTTCAGAAGATATCACGGAACATCTTTGGGATGCCGCTCCCGTCTTCGCTCAGCTCGACTTGTTGGCCGCCCAAACCGAATGGCCGCCCATTGACCCCCTCGGCGCCTACGGCGGCGCCGCCGCGGGCCTCATGCTCTTCGCCCTGATTTACGGAAACCAGAAGCGGCTGGCAGTTTCATGAAAGTGTTGTGATGAGCAAAAACCTCCGCATGCAAGGTTGGGATTTCACCAGTCCGGGCGGCTATTTCGTGACCATCTGCACCAAACATATGCGGCCGGCATTCGGAACAGTGGTTGGCGGGCACATGGTCTTGAACGACGCGGGTAGAATCGCTGACAAATTTTGGTGCGAAATTCCCGAGCATTTCCCGCACGTGGTCCTCGACGAGCATGTAGTCATGCCTGATCACGTTCACGGTCTGCTTATTATTCCCGCGGCGTGCGAGAAGGATATAGAGCAAAGTGTTCATAGCCCCACGGCATGCCGTGGAGGTATGGAGGCGTTTGGCAAGCCTGTCGCAGGGTCGATTCCCACCGTAATCCGCTCTTACAAGGGAGCGGTCACCAAAGCCTTGAGCCAGAAAGTCTGGCATCCCCGGTTTTACGAGGTGCGCGCCCGCGACGAACGCGCCCGCAACAACATCCGTCGCTACATCCGCGACAACCCCGCGAATTACCAGGTGGTCCGGGGCGCAAACCCGGTTTGCCTGGGAAACCAAGCTCTTTTGAAGCAGCCCATGGTCGCCTTCCTTGCCTCACGCGGTCCCACACGTCTACCCGGGCCAGTGCCATTTGCTCCGGGCGAAGTGGTCATCTCCGGCTTTCTTTCTGCTTTAGAGCGGCAAGTTTTCCGTGAGGGGATGCGCGATCAACGCCCGATGATCTGGGTGGTTCCTCATGGCCTGAAGGCTCGCCAAATCCATAACCCCACGGCATGCCGTGGGGCTAAGGCATGCCGTGAGGCTATAGACGAAGGACGATTATTGCTCGTCTCACCTTTTCCCGAAACCATCGACACTCCCAACGCCCGCCGCGCTTCTTGGTGTAACCACTACGCCATCACCTTGGCGGACCGTATTATCCTGGGCCATCTCAACCCAGACGGCATGTTGGCCTGCATTCTCTCCGAGGCAAACCCCGACAAGGAAGTGATCCAATTGTGATATCCGGCCAAAGGAAACAAGACGACTGGTTTCTGTATTTTCGGGAGGGGTTTTATCCCTAAAAATTCGATGGATCTTCCTTCCATGGATTGATGAGGTCAACGCCGAGGCCTATGAAATCCTTGGTGTTTCGGGTGGCGATTGGGAAACCTCCCGCTTTTGCCGTGGCGGCGATCAAACCATCCCGGAACGGGAGGGTACGCCGGGTTTGAAGCAGGGCGGTCATTTCCGCAATGGCCAAATCCACCGGCAACACCCGGTGCCGAAAGGTGGGTTTTAGTTTGTTGTCATACCATTCTTGCAACAAAATTCCGAAATCCGGATTCTTCCGCAGGGCCGCATAAACGCCAGTACGGATTTCCATCATGCAAATCACGCTGGTGTACAGTTGCTCGGGAGACCATTTCCCCGCCCACTGGCGAACATGAGGATCCGCTTTCCGACCTTTCCGCAGTTCCGAAAGCACGTTGCTGTCGAGCAGGATACCGGGTTTCACCATTCGATCTCCCGCGTCAGTTCACGGGAAGGCTCGAAATCAAAGGGAATGTCGGCAAGCTTCTCATCACCCAATTGGGTGAGAATGTCCGTCTCCGGCGCATCGGGGTCGAGGCCCACTTCACGCTCAATCAATTTGGCCATCCAAGCGGACAACGACAAACCTTGATCCACCGCACGGTGTCGGGCGGATTTCAACAAAGGATCTTTGATTTTCAGAGTTACATTCATCATTTGCACGATAGCACGGAAACACGAAAACGTCAACATCTCATCGATTGACATTTTCCCATTGAAGTGGTTTATGTTAACCATGAAGCCGATTCATATTCAGCCTGTTTTGCTCGCCCTCTTCCTCCTCTTGCCCGGCCTGGCATGTCCGGAAACCAATGGATTCACGGAGTGGACCCGGTTGTCGAATATGGTTGGATCGCTGATTGAAACCGAGGGGCGACCGGATGACTCCACGCTTCGAGAGGCTTTCGAAAATCCCGACCCCATTCCAGACGAAATCGCGGAGTATCTTCGGGATGCGGCTCCCGTTTTCGATCAACTTGAATTGCTGGCCGACACAACCAAATGGACGCCCATTGACCCCGAGACGATCACACACGAATACATCATCCCCTTTGAGTCCAAAGAGATTTTTCATGCGGTTCTGCTTGTAAACTTCAAGACCCGCACCCTTTTTGAAAGCGGAAAAGCCGATGAGGCCTGGGTGTTGATTCACTCCTTAAAAGAAAGCCTGCAATATCTGGATGAAAACGGCACTTTGCTCGCACCAATCTTGTCAACGGCTGGCCGACAAATGGTTTTCAGCCACCAGCGCCGCTTGATCTCCGTACTTTCGGATGAGGGGCTGGATCAAGCCATCGCCCAACAAAAGCAATCTCTCGATGATTGGGTCTCCACGGAGGTTCGCACCCGAGGTGAATTTCATTTTTTGTTCAACTCGATCGATTACCTCTTCGATCAGTTTTTAGCATCTGAAATACACCAGCAACATCGGAATAATTTTCTGGAGGAATTACGTAAAACGGAGAAAGGGAGGGAATTGGCCAAACAGGTTGTGGAAGGGGAATTGCTTTCATTCGGGCCTTGGCGATTGCAGGTACGCGAAGCGATGTTGCGCTTGCGGGAATTTGAGTTGGAAAGCTTCTCGCAAGCACCACCCCGCCCCATCGAGGAATTTTATGCCTCTCAGGAGAGCCTGATAGGGGATGCGCAGGAGGAACACTCGCCAGATTCATCAGCCAAGCATGTGCCTACTTTGAAAGACATGGATCTTGAAACCCTGAATGTGGAGGACATCCAACAACTGCACGAAACCGTCAGACAAATCATTGTGCAATTGGTATTGGAGATGATTTTAAAAGAAAATTTCGGGGTTGATATGCTTTTCCGAAAAGACCTTGCCCTGCAACGCAAATTGATGGTGTATCTTGCCGCCGAAGCGTATTTCCGATCCAACGACAAAA
>JAFIGC010000217.1 GCA_020831635.1 Verrucomicrobiota bacterium
TCGCTCCATGATCTTGCACGCCTTCTTTGCAAATATCTCACGGATTCAGGTATTTCTCCTGCATCAGGCGATTCAAAAATCGCTTAGCCGCTGCCAGGCCAAACGGCCATGTTGCGGAGGAGGTGTTGCAAAGCCTCGGCCAAAAGCGCGGCCCGCATCTCCGCATGTGCGGGGTCGCGGTACAGGTTGCGGGTTTCCTGGGGATCGGAGGAAAGGTGATAAAGCTCTCGCACGGGCGTGGTTTGACCCAATCGGTCCTCCAACCACGTGCCTTGTCCGGAGAGGATGATCTTCCATTCCGGTGTGCGCCACATCAGAGACGGAGCCGGCTGAGGCCACATGCCATTGCCGTGGAGTTCGCAGAGCGCGCCGGAGCGGATGGGCGGTGCCAAAAGGTTTTCGCCGGGCAAAATCCCGGGCGTTTCCAGTCTGCAGGCCGAAAGCAGGGTGGGCATGAGATCCACCAAGTTGGCCGGGCGAGGATCCACCACGTTTTCCTGGATTCCCGGACCGGCCAGGATCAGCGGCACCCTTACGCTGGCTTCATAGAGGGAATATTTGCTGAAGCGGTTGCGGTCGCCGAGGCTTTCGCCATGGTCGGAGAGGAAGACCACCAGGGTGTTGTTGATTTGTGCATTCCGTTCCAGCCAATCCAGGACGCGTCCGAATTGGGCGTCGGCGTAGGCACAGAGGGCGGCATAGCGGCACAAACTTTCCCGCTGTTGGGCGGGGGAGAGGGTCCGCCAGGCTTCGTAGGCCTCGCGGGTATGCGCCAGGGGAGGAAAATGATCTGCGTCCGGCAATGGAAGTTGCGGGGGAAAGGGCAGGGCGGCGGGGTCGATGCGGTCAATCCATTCCTCCGGGGCAAAGAGGGGGGCGTGGGGGGCGTCGAAAGAAAGATACCCCAGCCAAGGTTGATGGCGGGGCCTCGCTTCCAAGGCTTCCAAAAAGCGGTCGGTGCTCCAGGCTTCCCGGAGGGTGGCGCCGTCCCCGGGCAGGACCCCGCCCACATAGCCCGGCGGGCCCTCGCCGCCGTAGCCGCAGCGCTGATTCAGGGCGCGAATGGCTTCGATTTCATCGGGAAGCTGTCCGGGATCGCCCATGCAAACGGCTCCGGGTTCGCTGTCATAACCTCCGGCCATTCTGGCAATAAATCGTTGATCGAAGCCATAGCTGGTGGACGTCGGGGGCGGGATCCCGTGCGCGGGATTCGGGGGCTGGACCCAATGGGTTTTGCCGGAACCGATGGTGTGATACCCTGCGTCGCGGAATCGCTCAAATAAGGTGGGTACCGGAAAATGAGCATGGTTCTGAAGGGTTTGGCTGTTGTTCCGAGTGCCCAGTTGGGAGGGGTAGAGCCCCAGAAAGGTGGCGTAGCGGCTGGGAATGCACATGGGGGCCGGGCAGACCGCTTCCGAAAAGCGGGTGCCGCGTTTGGCGAGGCGGTCCAGATTCGGCGTGGGAACGGAGGGGGTCACACAACCCAGATAATCCCAACGGTGCTGATCCGTCATGAGGATCAACACGTTGGGCGAAGAGGACGACATGGGCATGGGTTATTTCCCGGTGATCGAAACGGCCCGGATTTGCAGTGAACTCAACATGCCCACGCGGAATTGCAGCAGGGTCTCCGCCGCATCCTCGGGTAGGTTCAAACGATTGTCGGCATTGTACACAAAGCTGATTTCCACGGATTGCCAATCGTTTTGCATGGCAATTTCCCTTACGGGGATGCCGCCCGCAAGGTTGCCGCGGTTCGCCCCGCTGGTTACGGGATTGCCCACGCCCACCAACATCGATTCGTCTCCATGTCCCCTGACCTCAAAACGAAGCACGTATTCGACCCCGTCCCGCAGGGCGCGCACCCTTTGGTTGAAGGTCACATCCGCGGGTTGAGCCTTGTCGCCCGGGATTTCATGCACCGATAAGCGCAATCCATCTTCTCCGGCATGGATGAAATCCGAAAGATCTTCAGGGCTGCGGTACCCGCCATTTACGAACACAAACCAAAAACGGCTGGCCTCCGAAAAATCACCGTTACGGATTTCATTCGCTGAAAGGCCGGAAGAGAGAAAGGCAAGAAACAACAGGATGGAAAGACGAAACGCGGGATGCATGGCAGGACTCCTTGTGAGGGATGGTGAATAATGGATAAGGGATAACGGACATTGGGAAAACGGGAATAAACTACTGAAAGGGTCCGAAGGTTTCCAGCCAGAGATGGAACGGGGTTGTGCATCCTTGCACCGCGCGTGGGCACTGAAATGGGGGGCCACGGATGTCAGGCCGCCGACCTTGGAGGCAAAGATTTCACGGATTTAGAGTCTGCCAGAAGAGGATGATATAAAAAAGCGTGTATCCTCTTTGCAAGTTTCCAGTGGCATTGATGTTGCTTTTGAGTACGCGTAAGATTCAGGGATACAGCCGGGTGATTTTCCAGCCAGCGCCTTCGGGGGTGTAGACAAACCGGTCGTGAAGACGGAAGGCGCGTCCCTGCCAGAATTCAAAGCGACTGGGAATGAGGCGGTATCCGCCCCAAAATTCGGGGCAGGGGATGTCCTGACCTTCAAACCGTTTTTTGACCTCTTTAAAGCGGGCCTCGAAGGTATCCCGGTCGGGAAGTTCTTCGCTTTGTTTCGACGCCCAGGCGCCGAGTTGGCTGTCGCGGGGGCGGGTCTTGAAATAAGCTTCCGATTCTTCGCGGGTGGCGCGTTCGGTGGTGCCGGTGATGCGGATTTGTCGTTGGAGCACGTGTTGATGAAACAAAACCGAGGCGGAGGGATGGGCATCGATTTCGCGGGCTTTTTGACTACCGTAATTGGTGTAGAACATCACCCCGCTTTCCTTGCTGATGTGTTTCAGCAGAACCATGCGCTGGCTGGGGACGCCATCCGCGCCCACCGTGGCCAGGGCCATGGCCGTGGGTTCGGGGAGTCCGGCCCGTTTTCCTTTGGCCAGCCACAGGTTGAATTGGGCGATGGGATCGGCTTCCAGATCGGTGATGAGCAGAGGGCGGCTGACGCAGCCTGCGGCGTGAAACAGGGTTTTGAGTCCAAACATGCGCGGAGTATGTGTCATTTTTCGTGAAAATCAAACCAAAGCTTCTGTAAATCGGTTGTTGAGTTTTCCCGGAATTGATATAGGCATGAAAACTGCTAAGGACCCCACCCTTTAGGAAAAATTTGGACGCATATCTTCATCAATCACAAACTCAACGCCAGGTGCAGGTGTTGGCGCCTCAATTGCGCCAATCCTTGGAAATCCTGCAGGCCCCCATGCAGGAGCTGCATGCCCTCATCACCAAGGAACTGGAAGTGAACCCCACCTTGGATCTGGTGGAACCGGAAATGGAGCGCGTGGAGATCGAGCCGGACCGGGACGAGAGTTTCGAGGATGTCACCGACCGCGAGTTCGAAGAGGAATTCCAGCAATTGGCCCGGCTGGATGACGACAGCCGCGACAGTTTCAGGCGAAACGAAGTCATTCAACGGCCCTCCTCGGATGACGATTCCCTGCGACGCTTCATGATGGAGTCCATCACCAGCGAACCCAGTCTGCAAGAGCATCTCATGGAACAGGTGCACATGTCGGATTTCGATGCGTTCGAACAACAACTCGCGGAAATGATCATTGGAAGTCTGGATCAGGACGGATATCTCGCCACCTCCTTGGAAGAGTTGGCCGACAGCATTGGCGCCTCGGTGTATCGATTGGATGAGGTGCTGGGGGTGATTCAAGAATTTGATCCGGTGGGGATTGCCAGCCGCAATTTGCGGGAATGCCTGCTCTGTCAGTTGAACCGTCTTGGAAAGCGGGCGTCCTTGTCCTATCAGATCGTGGATGAATATTTGCGGGAGTTGGGCGGACACAAGTATCCCGAGATTGCGCGGCGATTGGGGGTGGAGGTTGCCGAGGTGAAATCGGCGGCGGCGTTCATTGCCACCTTGAATCCCCGTCCCGGACGTCAGTTTAACGACGATGCCTCCGTATATGTACTTCCCGAAGTGACGGTTTCTTGGGCCAATGGCGCGTGGAAAATCAAAACCGATGACCAGCGTTTGCCAAGATTGCGCATCAGCAAGCACTATCGGGACTTGATGAAGGACCCCGCGACTCCCAAAGAAGTGAAGCGGTATATTCGGGACAAAGTGAAGGCCGGAAGCGTGCTCATGAAGAGTATTGGCCAACGGCAAAGCACGATCCACCGCATCGCCGAAGAGCTGGTGCGGGTCCAGGAACCCTTTTTGGAGCACGGGGTGTCCAAACTCAAACCCCTGACCATGTCCGAAGTGGCCGACAAGCTGGGCATTCACGAAACCACGGTCAGCCGGGCCAGTTCCGGCAAATACATTCAAACGCCCCAAGGGGTCTTTGAACTGAAATATTTTTTCACGCCCGGGTACAAAGGCGAGGACGGGGAATCGGTGTCCAACAAGTCCATCAAAGAGGCCATCCGCTCGCTGGTGGCCGACGAAGACCCCGCCAAGCCGCTTTCCGACCAGGCCATGGTCAAGGCCCTTACCGAACAGGGCTTTCAAGTTGCCCGCCGTACCATTGCCAAATATCGCGACGAACTGAAGATTCTCCCCAGTCATCTGCGCAAAAACACATGAACGACTTTCTGAAAAACGTAAAATTCATCCCCAACCCCCTATCAATTTCATGAAATCCCTGATTATCCGCATTGAACGACTCGACACCCAAGAAGCCAAAAAAACCATCACCGTGCCCGGCATGATGTTGAAGTTCGCGACAAAAGTCCTCCCCGCGAATGTCTCCCGGTCCTTGGAGGAAAAGGGAATTGATCCCCGTGAGATCGTAAAATTGGCATCGGATCCCGAAGTACACGGCGTGATTGCGGAAATCGAGGATCACGAGAAAAACGAAAGGATCATCATTTCTTTCGCGCCATGAGATTGTGCGGATTCACAGCAAAGATCTCACGGATTCAGGTGCTACTGAAAAATCATCCACAAGGTGATCAGGTAGCCTAAATAACTGAGAATCATTTGTGGATCACAAAAAAGCTGTTTTTCCGGCTGACCGCCTTTTTGGTGTTTCCTGACTTGCCGGCGATACCGCAAAAGGCCGTATACCACCCAAGGCAAGGTGAGAACCATTCTGTGGTCCCCGAATTTCTCGACGGACTCCGGGGCCAGGCTGTAGAGGGCGTAGGTGAGGATATTGAGGGCGATGATGACATCGATGAAGCGATCCAGGGTTTTGCCGTCAATGCCCCGGAGGCTGGGTCGGGCCTCGTCCTCCTGCAGGCTCAAGACGCTTTTCTCGTGTCTGCGTTTGCAAAGGGCGAGAAAAAAGGCCAGTAAAAACGTACAGAGCATCAACCAGGGACTGGCGGGGACGGGGATGACCACGGCACCCGCGTATGCGCGCAGGACAAAGCCGGAAGCCAAAACGATCACATCCACGAGTGGGATGGTTTTCAGCCAGAAAGTGTAGGCCACCTGCAGGATCAGATAACCGGCCAGCACGAGGGACAGCGCGGGCGCGATCAGCAGCGCGCCACCCAGGGCAAGGGCCGCGAGCAGGGTGGCGAGCAGGATGGCCTGTTGGCCCGTGACTTTGCCGGATGCGATGGGGCGGTTCCGTTTGCGCGGATGTTTGCGGTCCAATTCCCGATCCTTCAGGTCGTTCATGAGATATACGGCGCTGGACATCAGGCAAAAGAAAAAAATGGCCGTGCCCGCCCTGAGGGCCGCATGTTCGGGGAGGGTTTGGGTATGGTCGCCTTTGGCAAAGAACCAAGCCGCGCCCACCAAGGCGTTCTTGCTCCACTGTTCGGGACGCATGGCCTTGAGCCAGGCTGGGACGCTCATGAATGTACTTTCCTTTCCGGGGCGGGTTTGCGGCGAAAACGGGACTGCCAGGCGATGCGCCAGACGATTCCGACCGCTTCCCTGACAATGCCACCGCTCATTTTGGAGACGCCGTTTTGTCGTTCCGTGAACGTGATGGGCAATTCCCGCCACGTGAATCCAAGCATCCACAACCGATGTTTCAGCTCGATCTGAAACGAATAGCCGTCGGAACGAATTTCATCCAGTGGCAGTGCCGCAATCGCTTCCCTACGAATGGCATGAAAGCCTCCGGTGGGGTCCTTGTGGGGCAATCCGGTGATGACGCGCACATACCAGGCCGCGAAACGGCTGAGGCACAAACGGCTTTTGGGCCAATTGACCACCCCGCCGCCGGAAACATACCGGCTGCCGCAAACCAGATCCGTTGTTTCGGTGGTCGACAACAAACGGGGAATGTCGGCGGGGTCGTGGGAAAGATCGGCGTCCATGCAAACCGTCGTCTCATATCCTTGGGACAAGCTCCAGCGAAATCCATCCAAGTACGCCCGGCCCAAGCCGTTTTTTTCGGGACGGTGCATGACATGGACCCGGGGAAGTTCCGTGCGAAGCCGTTCCAAGGCCTCGCCGGTTCCGTCCGGAGAATGATCATCCAAAAACATCAAGTCCGCTTTCGGCATCAATTCCGCGATCGCACGGGCCAGTTGCGGTGCGTTTTCGCTTTCGTTGTATGTGGGGATGAGGATCAGGGTTTTGGACATGTGGGCGCTTTGGCTCCAGGGTCATGCACTTTGAAAAAATTGGGACGGGAGCGCCAATCGCCGCATTGGCACGGGGCGAAGGGGTGAATTCGGGTTGAAATTCTTTCAAAGTGCATGATCCTGACTTCGACTCGACAAAAAGGATTTTCTTGTTTAGTGAAGAGGCTTCAATCTGTAAACCTGAATCCGTGAGAACTTTGCAAAGAAGGCGTGCAAGATCATGGAGCGAAAGGGATTGTCGGGAACCGAGGCATACCCATGCGGTCTGTCGAGTGTTCCCGACAATTCCTTGTAGCCCATGAGATTGTGCGGATTCACAGCAAAGATCTCACGGATTCAGGTCTAAAGTCTCACCCTCCTGTATTTTTATGAAATTGCCCTTGGTTTTTTATGGTGACCCCGGTCTGCGGCAGCAGGCGGAACCCGTGACGGTTTTTGATGACAAGCTGCTCGCGCTCTCGCGTGACATGGTGGAGACCATGCACGCGGAGGCGGGCATTGGCCTCGCCGGCCCGCAAATCGGGGTTCCCCGGCGTATCTTTGTCATGGAAATCCCCCCCGAAATGGATGAAGACGAAACGGGGGCGCGCCTGAATCCCGATCTGAACGGCCCTTTGGTGGTGGTAAACCCGGAACTGCTGGAATTGTCCAAGAACAAGGAAGAAATGGAGGAGGGCTGTTTGAGCATTCCGGATATCCGCGGGAAAGTCCGCCGTCCCGTCTCCGTCACCCTCCGGTTTCAGGATGTGGAAGGCCGGCAACGGGAGATGCGTCTGCAAGATTTGGCGGCCCGATGTGCCCAGCACGAAACCGATCACTTGGATGGCATCTTGTTCGTGGACTTGCTCAGCCAAGTGAAACGCGTCGCGATCAAGGGCAAACTCCGAAAACTCAAAGAGCAAACTTTGCAGAGCTAACCTCCCTTTGAAATCCCTTTTATACGCCTCAACGGCCTTTCCCATGAAAAGCGACATCCTTTTTGCCCCACCCCGTGACCGCATGGCGGAGTTCTACGGAAGCGCCGGTCACCGCACCGGCAGGAGCACAGGGGGGCTTTTCCCGATTTGCCCCCTCCGCCCCTGCCCGTGCCGAGACCGGCGCGCCCGGCCCCGGGGCTCCGCCACATAAACATTCGATGTTGGACGGTCGTGGTTAGAAGTTCGAATCCAAAAA
>JAFIGC010000218.1 GCA_020831635.1 Verrucomicrobiota bacterium
ATCCCGGACCGTAAACGGTCCTCTGGGCTTCCGACTAAAGTCGGGACTTCGGCGCTCCTTTCCCCCTACGCCCCGGCAATGCGGCGGGCAAAGCGGGGGAGTTCGGGATCACGGGCGCCCATGACCAAGAGCACGTCCCCGGTTTCCATGGCCACGGTTTCGGGATAATCTTCCAAGGCGAGGGCTTTGGTGCCTTTGTCTTGGATGGATTGGGCCAAATCTTTGCCCTCAACGCCTTTCGGGGCGGTGCCGCCCGCATAAAACACGGGCAGGATCCAGGCTTCGTCGCCGGAACGGAGGTTTTGGGCAAAGGCTTCGGCGAGGGCCTCGAAATTTTGTCGCAAGGGGGCGAACCCGTGCGGACGCCACAGGGCGATCAGTTTTCCGTTTTCGGGGCGGACGGCGCGAATGGCGGCGGCGATTTTTTCGGGGTTGTGCGCGTAGTCGTCATATACCTTGGGACTTTTTCCCGGCGGGGTGCACAGTTCGAGTCGGCGTTCCACGCCGTGGAATTGACCCAGCGCTTCTCTCGCATGGTCGGGGGATGCGCCGCACATTTCCGCCACTTTCGCGACGGCGGCGGCATTGAGGGCATTGTGGGCCCCGGGCAGGTGAGGGGGCAGGTGGGCGGGCAGGGGATCCCCCGCGTCCACCAATTGGGCTTTGATGCCGGGGGTGTTTCGCAGGAGTTCCCGCACGCCGGGTCCGCAGACGATGGCGCGTTGCACTTGGCGGGCGAAGGCACGGAAGAGTTCCAAGGTTTCCGCGGCGTCGTGATGATCGGGCGCCATGCCGGTGATGAGGGCGACTTCCGGATGAAAGCGAAGCAGGCTGCGGTCACTTTCATCGACTTCCACCACCCACCAGCCCTTGGGATCTTGTCCGAGGCGCACGTTTCCGGGGTTGGACGGGCTTTTCCAGTTGAGGACGCCGCCGCCATTGACGACGCCGGGGTCGAAGCCGAGGACTTCCAAGGTGCGGCCCAGCCAGCCGGTGCAAGTGGTTTTGCCACTGGTGCCGGCAATGGCGGCCACGCGTCCTTTTTCCACGCATTGGACCAGGGCTTCGGCGCGGTGCAGTTCGGAAATGCCCAGCTCGCGGGCGCGAACCCTTTCGGGGTTGTCGGCTTCGACGGCGGTGCTGATGACCAGGGCCCGGGTTTCGGCTGTAAGGATGTGGCCGTCTTGTAGTGTCAGTTCGATTCCGAGGGCTTGCAAGGCGTCGAACACGGGTAGATGAACGCCTTGGTCCCAAAAGCGGTCCGATCCGGTGACCCGATGGCCTTGGGCTTTCAGCAATTGGGCGATGGCGTTCATGCCCACGCCGCCCACGCCGGAGACGTGGTAATGAGATTGAAGGGAGTTGGGCCGTTCGTTTTGCATGGAGGATGCTATCGGGGCGGGGGCGGTCTCCGCAGGGGGCGGCTGGGGGATTTGGGTTTCGGCGGTTGTGGGGCCGGGGCGTGCTCGGGATTCACGTCCAGATCGGCGCGGAGTCCGCCCCCTTCGTGGACTTTCAGCCCGGCGGCCCGCAAGTTTCCGGAAAAGTCGCCGGTGGCATGAATGGTGAGGGTACCGGTGAGGCGGACATTGCCGCAGAAGGCGCCGTGGAGTTCCAAATGACGGGCGTCAATGGGTTTTCCGGGGGTGAGTTTGATGCCTTCTCCCAGTTCCAGATCCGCCAGCTTCAGGCGAACCCAGTCGATCACGGAAGTTTTGGAGGCCGTGACCCGTCGGCAGGCGCGCACTTCCGTGCCCTGCATTTTGCCTTGGAGCACGAGGTCGTTGCACACGACTTTTCCGCCTTTGAGGTTGGTTTCGGGCGGAACGGTGACTTGGCCGCCGGTTTCCAGTTCGTCACTCCAGTCCCCGGGGGGGAGGGTGACGTCTTCGAGCTTCATGCGGTGGCGGCAGCCCTGGCACACGAAGAGTTGGAGTTTGCCGGTGATTTCCGAAACGTATCCGCATTCGGGGCAGATGATTTCCCGCTTGCTCGGCATGACCGAGCGTCCGATGCGGGTGCCCGCTTTGACCGCGCCCGGCGGGGAAGCCCCACTGGCGGCATCTTTTTTCTCGGCGTCCGGGCGCAAAGGATCCCCGCGACCATGCCGCGCCGCCGACTGGGGGGGGCCGCGGGCCCGGGAGACAAGAACAAACAAAGGGTTTTTGGTCGGCTCCGGGCCCAAAAGCACCCCCGCCACCTGCCCGCGCCCCCTTTGGGGGGGCGCGGATGGCCGTGAATCCATCCACAACCTTGGTTTTCTTGGACGCCATCGGCGGGTCCGCCGATTACTTGCGTTGGTCCTTGGCGTCGTGTCCGCCGCCCTGTTGGCCCTGCTGGCCCTTGTTGTCCTGCTGGCCGCCTTGCTGACCTTTGTCTTGCTGACCCTGTTGTCCTTGTTGTCCTTGTTGGCCCTGTTGACCTTGCTGACCCTGTTGTTTGGGGGGATCTTCGATCTTGATGGGCTGTCCGGTGGGATTGACCTCGGATTTGCCGACGAAGGTGACGCCGTCTTCGACCGCGAGGCGTTTGGCCTTGATGTCGCCCATCATGCGGGCGGTGGATTTCAGCTCAATGCGATCCTTGGCGACAATATTGCCCTGGATGGTGCCGGCCACGCTCACGGAATTGACGTTGAGGTTGCCTTTGATGGAGCCGGATTTGCCGAGCAGCACGTCACCTTCGGAGATGATTTCGCCTTCCACGCGGCCATCGACCTGAATCGAGCCGGTGGTTTTAATGGTGCCGTGGATTTCGACTTCCGCGGAGATTACGGATTTGGTTGGGGTTTGGTCATCACTCATGGATGGATTCCTTGTTTTGGGGTTGAGGCGTTCAGGTTGAAAACGGTGGCAAAGGTCGCGGAAGCGTCCGATGCCGGGTACAAGGTACATCCCTACCCACTCTAAGACCAAAACGAAAGTACATTTATGGCACTTCTTCCAATTTACAGCTTGCCATTTCCGTTGCCATAGATTTTCATGGTGCGATGAAACCCAGGAAAACACCTCTCATCATGAAAACCATAGCTCTTCTTCTCACCTTCGCCTTTGCGACCGTCCTCCCCCTTCACGCCGACACCGCCATTGCGGGTTACGCCTCCGACAGCCCCATGGCCCGGGTGGCCCGGGAATTGGATATGGGCGGTCCACAGTTTCAACTGAGCGACGGCGCCTACCAGTGGGCCTCGATTTCCGGCTTTTTTGACTTCATTCCCATGTTCTTTTCCATGGGTCTGGCCGCGGATCCCACCATGGATGTCCCGCCAAACCTTGGTGAAAATTTGCAGAAACTCCCGGATTTGTTGGGGCTCAACCAAATTCTCGTCAGCGGGGAAAGCACGGTGGCCCTGCCCGGGGGCGGTTACTTGAGCCGGCGAATCACCTTGTTGGAGCCGGAAGCCTCCGGTTTGATCTGGCAATTGCACGGCAAAAGCTTCCGGCTCGAAGAAGAACTCCGGAAATTGCCGCCCACCACCGCCGCCATGCTTCGGGTCGGATTCAACGCCCCGGAAGCCGTCCGGCGCAGTATCCAACTGGCCCGCGAGTTCGGCGTGCCCGAAGAGGCCTTGGCGGACGTGGTGAAGGTCATGTCTGAAAACGAAGAACTTTCCCAGGCGATTCTGGGTGCCTTGGACCAAGGGTTGACCTTGGCCTTCTCCTTGAATGCGGATGTCCAGTGGCCGCTGCCCTTTCCCGGCATGGAGCCGATCCCCGAGTTGGGGATCGTGCTGATGATTCCCGATGCGGATGAGCATTTGCTCCCCCGCATTCTCGAACTTTTTGAAGAATCCGTGCCCATGCCCCTGGTGCCCCTGCAGATCGGAGGCGTGGAGGCCATGACCTTGCCAATTCCCCTGCCCATGCCATCTCCGCTGGCCCTGACCCTGGCGCATTTGGATGGCCGCATTGCCATTACGACATCCACCGCCTTGATGGAATCGCTGGTACAACGCCGCGCCGGAGAAGGGGAAGCCCCCTTGTTGGCGCGCTTGGCTCCCGGACTGCCCGAGGAAGCGGTGGGGGCGTGGATCAGCAATCAGGAATTCCAGAAATTGATTTCCAAGATCGCGGTCGGGGCCATGGAAATGAATCCCGCGCAATCCGAGATGCCCCCCGAAGCCACCGCCATGGTGCAGGTATGGATGCAGACCATAGCCGAGGTGTACAACATCAATATGATCACGGAAGCGCGTGGGGATTTGCGGCAGACCGTGCTTCTGCACAGCCATCCAATCGCGGGCGGATTTCCAAATCAAACCCAACTCGTGGCCGGACCGATGGTGGTGGGGCTGATGGCCGCGATCGCATTGCCCGGGTTCACGAGAGCCCGGCAATCGGCCCAACGCAATGCCTGCATCAACAACCTTCGTCAGATTGACGCCGCCAAAGACCAGTGGGCGATTGAAAACAACAAAAGGGACGGTGATGTCGTCATCGCGGTGGATATTCTCGAGTATTTCCGGGACAATGCCTTGCCGGTTTGTCCGGCGGGCGGTGCCTATGAACTGGGTACGATCGGAGAAGCCCCGAGCTGCAGCCTTGGCGAAACCCTCGAAGGCCATGCCCTTCCTGGAGGTTGGTAACCCACCTCCATCATGCGTATTCTAATTGCCGACGATGACAATACTTCCCGGGCCGTGCTTGGCGCCGTACTCCGGAAAATTGGCCACGATCTCGTGGAGACCAGCAATGGCGCCCAGGCTTGGGAGGTGCTGAAAAAGCCCGACGCCCCCCGTTTGGCGGTATTGGATTGGATGATGCCGGAGATGGATGGCATTGAAGTGGTGAGAAAGGTGCGCGCCAACCCCGCGGGCGAGCCCATACATCTCATCATGCTCACCGCCAAAGCGGAAAAACAGGATATCGTGGCCGGTTTGGAAGCTGGCGCGAACGATTTTCTGTCCAAGCCCTTCGATCCCGGAGAACTGCGGGCCCGCATCGAAGTGGGCTGTCAATTGATCAACACCCGCTTGGCCTTGGAGCAAAAAGTCGAAGAATTGCAGGAAGCCTTGGGGCAGATCAAAACCTTGCGTGGCATTTTGCCGATTTGTTCGGGATGCAAAAAAATCCGAGACGACAAAGGCTATTGGCAGCAGGTCGAAGTCTATTTGCAGGCCCACAGCGACGCGGAATTCAGTCACGGTCTCTGCCCGGAGTGTTTGCAGGGCTACTACCCGGAATTGTCCGACAAAAGTCGGTAGCGCTAGCTCGTGCCCTTTCGAAAAGGCTTTGTGAAATTCAACCACTGATTACACTGATTTACACTGATCCATGGATGTGACTTGGGTTTTGAATGTGGATCCACGGATGGACACTGATTTACACGGATTTTGCAAGGGACGAAGTTGGGTATTGAGAGAAATAGACAAGTTGTGAGACAAAGCTTGGGTCAAAGTTCAGGACCAAGCAAAGGCGCCCCCCCTACGCCCCGCCAATACGGCGATTGGCGCTCCTTTCCCCATGGCTCCGAAAAAGCAATGCCCCACACTCACTTCAACTGGGTATCCCGAGCGGGGGCTCGGGTGTGACTGGGAAAAGCCTTCGGCCTCTTTCGCTTCAATCCATCTGGCCCATGGGAGACCGGGCTCTTCAGCTTGCGTCGGATTTTGCGATTTCGGGGGGCTAACGCATCTCTTGATGGTGCCGTCCCCCCGAAAGCGCGAAAGGCGGCGTGAGATCAAGAGTCCGGTCTCCCCCGAAGGCTTTTCCCCATTTTCTGGCTCTACAACCATTCTTTCTCATTTCTCAAAAACCAAGCCCCACGTAAAAACCCTTTCCTATTAGGGTTCTTGCACAAAAAAGCTTTTCGAACGGGGTCTAGCTCAGCGAGGACAACGCCTCCAGCGCCTCGTCACGGGCCTTGGCATGGTCCACGATCGGGGGCGGATAGGCCTCGGGCGGTTCGTCCATTTCCCAGGGTGCGTGAATTTCTCGTGGGGACAGGCCCCTTAATTCGGGCACCCATTTCCGGATGTACGTCCCGTCAGCATCGAATTTTTTGCTTTGCAACATGGGGTTGAAAATGCGGAAATAGGGCGCCGCGTCCGCCCCGCATCCCGCCGCCCATTGCCATCCGAAGCTGTTGTTGGCCAAATCGGCGTCCACCAAGGTGTCCCAAAACCATTTCGCCCCTTCGTGCCAATGAATGCGGAGGTCTTTGACTAAAAAAGAGGCCACGATCATGCGCACCCGGTTATGCATCCAGCCCGTGGTCCAGAGTTCCCGCATTCCCGCATCTACGATGGGGTATCCGGTTTTTCCACGCTGCCAGGCCTTGAGGTGTTCCGGGTTGTTTTCCCAAGGAAAAGACCTGAATTTTTCCTGCATCGGCTCCAAATCGAGTTGGGGTTGATGAAACAGCAGATGAATGGCAAAATCGCGCCAGACCAATTGGCGTAGCCAAGCGTCCACCCCTTTTCCGCCGGCGTCTCCGCTGGCGGCGGCGGCCTTGGCCTCGTGCCAAAGTCTGCGGGGGCTGATCTGCCCGAAGTGCAAATAGGGGCTGATCCGGGACGTGCCGGGCTTGGCGGGGAAATCGCGTTCGTCCTTGTAGTCGCCCGCGGCGGAAGCCAGAAAATCTTCAACTTGGGCCTCGGCGCCCGAGAGGGTGGGGGACCAGTGATCGTAAAAGGCTTCATCCCATCCGATTTTCGGGAGAAGATCCCAGTCGTCGATGGAATCCGATTCAGGATAAGACTCGGGATGCGTCCAGCGCTTTGGGACATCGAGCGGTTCCTTGGGATCGCCTTGAGAAATCACGTTCTTGTAGAAGGGGGTGTAAACTTTGTAAAATTCCCCGTTTTGGGTTTCGATTTCATGCGGTTCCCGCAGTACCGAACCCCGGAAAGATTTTGCGGGCAGGTTTTTTTTCAAAGCGGTGTCTGTTTTCACGCCCGCAGGATCGTAGCGACGGTTCCAATAAATTTCACCCGCCCCCGTCTCTTCGAACAGATCTTGAAGAATTTTGAAGGGGTCTGTCCCCGTTCGGAGGATCAGTTTGGAGCCCCGCGCGGCCAAAGTCTTGTCGAGATCCGCCAAAGCATGATGCAGCCACCAACGGGACGCGCCGCCGCGTTGCCAAGGGGCCTCCGCGTCGGGGGTCCACAGATAAACGGGAATCACCGGGCGTTTGGACTCGGCGGCGGCATGGAGGGCGGGGTGGTCATCGAGACGAAGGTCGTTGCGGAACCATACGAGAATTGGTGCAGAATCAGACATATACATGGATCGAACCCTGGAGGGGGAACTTACGGAAAAAACCAGAATGATGCGGAGATGGGGAAGGACAGAATGATGAGGTGGGAAGAAGGAAAGAGGTAAAGAAGGAAAGAAGGAGAGAGAGCACTCGTCATTCGTCACTCTGCACTCGACATTCCCCCTGACCTCTGCGCTCCGACCTCTGACCTCTGATCATGACAGAATGATGAGATGACAGAATGATGAGGGAATTGGGAGGGGACAGGATGATGAGGTGGGAAGAAGGAGAAAAGGAACGCGGTCAGAGGTCGGAGATTAGACTGAAGTTCACGGGCTAATTCCGCACAAACCTCTACATATAAGTAACAT
>JAFIGC010000295.1 GCA_020831635.1 Verrucomicrobiota bacterium
CGCGAAGCGTCTTTGGAGTGCGTGTAGCGAGTGCAACGAAGCTACCGCTTTGGGGGCGGAGGGGGACAGGAGCGCCGATCTCCGCATCGGCTGGGGCGAAGGGGGCAAATCCAACGGAAATCGAACGTCCAACTTCGAACATCGAAATGCCCCCCCCATGGCCCCAAAGCGGTAGCTCCGTTCGTCCCTCACTGCGCTACCGCAGTCCAAAGACGCTTCGCGTCCGGGCATTTGGGTTTGTAGAGGCTTGTATGGGTTGGAGCGGGGACGCCGGCTTTTGGAGACCAGACGCTTATTATTTCAACTGCTGACTGAAAAACCTTGATTAGTCGTGTCAGTTATGAGTTTACTCAGAGGTAAACACTGAGGAACAATATTATGAAAACAACCCATGTCCTGAATATCTTGTTTGGCTTGATGAATCTTTGCTATGTGCAAACCGGTGAGCATCCAGTGGCTGGTCTTGAGGCTGATTCTACTATGGAAATAGAGGTTGAGATGCCGACTCCCCAAGGATTTTCGCGGATCACGGCCGGAACATTTCTCATGGGCAGTCCGGAGGATGAGCCGGGACGGCGAACGAATGAAACGCAACATGAAGTGACGCTGAAACGCGATTTTTTTCTGCAAAGGACAACGGTAACCTGGGCACAGTGGACTAAAGTGAGGAACTGGGCCATTGAGAATGGTTACACGGACTTGCCGAACGGGTCAAAGGGCTCTCTTGGAGATGCCCGTAACAACGATCAGAATCCGGTGACGACGGTCAGTTGGTATGATGCCGTGAAATGGCTGAATGCCTGGAGCGAGCGGGAGGGGTTGGATGTCGTTTATCGCGTGGATGGAAACGTTTACCGAACAGGTGAGCGTGCACCGGAGATCGATTTAACCGCAAATGGATATCGATTGCCCAAGGAGGCAGAGTGGGAATATGCCGCCCGCGCGGGGACGAAAACGGCTTTTTACACTGGGGAAATTACGCATCCGGATTTTGATGACCCGAGAGACCCCGCTCTGGATGAGGCCGGGTGGTATGCTGATAACAGTGACACGGGGCAAGGGCAACAAATTCATCCAGTCGGACAAAAACAACCCAACGCCTGGGGCTTGTACGATATGCACGGGAACGTTTGGGAATTTTGTTCTGATAAATACGATCAACACCAAACGTTCCGGGTGATCCGCGGAGGTTCATGGTATAATAACGCCGGGTATTGTCGCGCTGCGATTCGCATCAGGTACAAGCCGGATATTCGGACAAATGGCAATGGTTTTCGACCTGCACGTAGCTCTGTAGAATGAAATTTAACAATCTGGAATCCTAATTTGCGGGCAATCCCACTTGATTTTCCGAGTCGTATATGGAAGAAACGCGTCATGCCCAACAAACGCCCCCATATCCTGCTGATCACCACCGACCAACAACGTTACGATGCCATGGGATTCAATGGCAACCGGGAGTTGGAAACGCCGAATTTGGATGCGTTGGCTGCGCGGGGGGTGAATTTTGATCGCGGGTATGTGACCTGTCCGGTGTGCATTCCGGCCCGGCGCACGCTGATCAGTGGCCAGCATCCCACCACGCACGGGTTGCGGGGGTATCGGGATGGATTGGACTGGGACCCGCCTTATACGCTGCCGGGGATTCTGGGCGATGCGGGGTATCAAACCCAATTGGTGGGCAAGCTGCATTTGCATCCCATGGGCAAGCGATACGGATATGATCACATCGTGCTCAGCGAGACCAGCAATTCGCGTCCGAGTTCCCCCACGCAAAACCGGAACGATTACGTGCGCTGGCTGAAGCGGCATGGAATTGAAGATCATCCCCATGCCCACGGGATTGACGGCAACGGACGTTTGGTAGCGCCTTGGCATTTGGAGGATCGTTTTCATCAAAACAATTGGCTGGCCCGGGAAGCGGCGCAGTTTTTGTGCGAAGACCGGGATCCCACTTCACCGTTTTTTCTACATTTGAGCTTTTTCCATCCGCATCCACCTTTGGTTCCCCTACAACACTATTTGGACCGGTACGAGCGGAAGACCTTGCCAGGGCCGGTGCTGGGGGAATGGGCGGTTGAAGGGGAGGCGAAGCCGGGCGTTCCCGCGGAGCGGTCGGTGGGTCCTTTTGATCCGGAGATCATTCGCCGGGCCCGGGCGGCCTATTACGCGCTGATCAATCATATTGACGATTGCGTGGCCCATGTGATCGAGCGCTGGCGCGAATACGGAAACCCCAGGATGAATGAGCCATTGTATATCCTGTTCAGTTCCGATCACGGGGAGATGTTGGGGGATCATCATTTATTTCGCAAGAGTCTGGGGTATGAGGCCTCGGCGCACGTGCCGTATTTCATTTCCGGGTTCAACGTGGATTTGAAGCCGGGTCGTTCCGACGCCCTGTGTTGCTGGGAGGATGTGTTGCCGACGCTTGCGGATTTCGCGGGCGTGCCACTGCCGGAACCCTGTGACGGACGGTCGCTGGCAGCGATTTGCCGGGGCGAAAGCGATCCCGATCCCCGGGAACATATTTTCGGGATGTGTCACGGTCAGTTTGACAATTATTTTATTGTGCAAGGGAACCACAAGTACATTTGGTTTTCGAAAACCGGAGAGGAACAGTTGTTCGATTTGGCGAACGATCCCAATGAAACCCGGGATTTGTCCGGTGACGCCGCCCTGCTGGCGCCGCTGCGGGATCGGATGGCCGCAGAGGTGGAGCGCACCGGCGGGGTGAGTTATGAGCGTGAGACGCTACGGCCTTGCGACAATCATACCCCGAGTGTGTTTCGGTAGGTAGAGCTTGTTCGAATCGTCTAGGGATTCGGGGAATTCAACCACTGATAACACTGATTTTCACTGATCTTGGGTTTGGGATGAGGGATGGGGGATGCGGACGCGGATTGACGCGAAGGTTGGGTTCTGGCTGGGTTTTGGGAAAAGGAACTACGGATCGACACGGATGGGCACGGATTTTTTTTGGGGGAGGCAACGGACGGCTTCTCTTGGCTGTACAATAATCTGTTTTATGCATTGTTTCATCCCGTCTTTTGCGTCGTCATTGGCAGACATACACCGTCAGCTCAAAGCCAAGCGGTCTGTTGCGTGCGCGTTGTTCTGCCGAGTTGTTATTGATGCCAGAACTCAGACAGATCTCGTTCAATGGCGGGGCGAGAATACTGCGAATTCACATCCTCCGCAAGAAATTCGAGGTATGTGGCGACAGCTGATTTCTGTTGAGGCGATAGCATCAAAAACTTGCTGCGCCGCCACTCATCGACAAGACCCGAAAGGCTGATATCCAAGCCATTCTCATATTCACCCCTCAGATCGCAGCAAATAAAAGCTGGAAGATGAAATCTCATTCCCAAAGCGTCAAAGAAGGAAAGACTGCTATGGCACGCATTCAGATGCTTTGATTCGATTTTTCTCCAGTCCTCCTTCTCATCTTTGGCTCGTTTTCGGTACCGTTCATTTTCGGATTCATAGTCATCGATTGCCTGTCCCTCGAAAAGACCTACGCCAGCGCCAAGCCTGACATCGGCGAATGCCTCTGCAATGAGTTCGGCTATCTCTCGTGCCCGCTCTACACGTTCATTGGACGGCGAAGCGTAAATTTTGCACTCATCATATCCTCTAGACCGTCTTTCTTCGATATCGCGTTGTGTTAGGAATAGCATTTTGGTACGTCTCAGTCCACCGGAGCGCGCACTCGCGGTTCGGTGCGACTGCTGGTTGGGATTATGGGTTTTAACCACAGATGGCACGGATTCACACAGATTTTCATTTCTTCCAAAAGTTTAGTTTGTTTCCAGAGTTTTGGAAATGTGATTCCTGAGTTCGTTCAGATTTTTCTCCAGGACGACTCCGTTCATATGTTTTTTTTCACACAATATCCGTGTCTATCTGTGCTATCTGTGGTTCAATTCTTCTGATACCTTTTCCGCCAACGTCCACCCGCACTGTCTTGTTCAGTGGCGGGGAAGGTTGATTCTTTCAAGAAGCCCACTGCATTGATGGTTTCTTTTCATTGACCACACAGTCACGAAGATAGGAGTTGATCAAGTTCTGGTAAGGAACTCCCGTTTCCTCAGCGAGGTCTTTGAAATAATCAATGACATCCACGCCCATGCGAATCGTAATCTGTTTTTTAAGGCGCTTGGAATAGGGGTTCCTGCGCCACTCCAGTTTTTCCAAGTCATATTCTTTTTTCATGGTCGGTTCCGTTGATAGGTTTTTCGTTCTTTGGCCGTTGCTTTCCGTGCCGAAATGAGACGGATCACTTGGTCCGTTTCCCGAAAACAGTGACAAACCATCAGTGTTCTGAGCTTGAAACTCTGTCCAAGCAACAAAAACCTGTCTTCGTCATCTGAATGGTCAGAATCGAAAAATTCCATGGCGGCATCATCAAAGAAAACCGTCTGGGCTTCTTCAAATCTGACCCCGTGTTTTTGTCGATTGGTTTCGTTTTTTGAGGGATCCCAAGCGAAATGTAACTCATTCATAACTACAATGTAATTATACAAGTCCACGAATGCAAGCAGATTATTGTCAAAACCATTCAGCAACATTCCAGCTTACCTGGGTATGGAGTCAGTAGAACGTTTACCCGCACCGACTCGTTCGGTTTCGGGAATGGTTAGGGTTTCCAAACGATTTCGAGATCACCATCGATAAAACCCAAACCGATGCCATTCTTCGATTTGAGGATGTCCATTGACGGAGAGTTTACTTCAAGTTGTCCTAGAAGCAATACCTTCAATTTTTGAATGCATAGATCCCACTCTTCACTTGAGAACTCGACGGGAATGCAAATTCCTCTAGGGACTGGTTCCCAGATTTCATCACATGCCCAATCGGGATCGTCTTCGTCAAATTCTCCTGTTCCGACAATCTCTACCCCAAATTTCGAGCCATCTACCATAGCTGGTTCTAAGAGGTTGAATGAAAAAGCTTTGACGGAGTCAGGTACATTCTGCGCAAGTGATTCGTTAAGCCAACATCTGAATGTGTGTTCGAAGTTCATTATTCAATCCTTTCTTTTTGCCTAACGTCCAAGGTCACCTACGCTAGCCCGTGGCGCGACTCGTGCAGGGAGCGTCAGCGACCAAGCACGAGGCGTGAAGCGGGTGAGTTTTGGGTGCACCGCCTTGTTCGGTCTTGGTTTGTTCTAGAAGACGCTTCCAATCAGTGTCTGGGAATATCTCGATAAGGTGAATCCCAGCACCCTGTGCAATCTCAATCTTCATTCGGGCCTTGTCTGCGTAGGATGCGCGATTCATGAGGCCAAAATACTCTACAAAAATGCGTTGTGAGAAACCAAATAACTCCCAATCACAACGGAGGTCTGATCCAGGATACTTAACTTCCTTTTGATGCTTGATGCCATGAGAGAAAAGCCAGTTGTCAATGTCTCGCTCAGGCAGTGAAAAACACAAGTCTCCATCCTCAGCCAGCACCATTGTTCCTATCTTCATGCGTTTTGCGCCATCTGGCAGCAAACCTGATTTAGCAATACCTCCGAAGAACGATCCGAATCGAGCCTTTATCTCTTCTGGATTCGGCAACACGTGCATGACGCTAATAAATTCCGAAATAGATGAAGAAGTTGAGAACAAGTAAATGTAGGAGTCAAAATCCTGAGTTGGTATCTTGCCGATCATCTCGCCCAGCCTGCGAATCGCTGAAAGTATCTCAGCATGATCCCATGTCTTGACAGGGTGAAAGCACTTCGCGAAGCACTCGGGACAAATATCTACAAAAAGATTAGGATAAAGAAAATCCACGCCTGAATGACCTGCGGCAAAATTCTCGTGACCAATCAAAGTCGTCAAGACCATTCCTTGATCGGCAAATGAACGTGAGGAGTAAAAATGCTTCAGAAGATTAAACCCTTTGGAGCACCAATTGCATTTTCTTCGTTCGTGAGCTGTCTGCTTGGCGTTCTGCACCTTCGTCCCTAAATCATCCGACCAAATGGAGGCATATCGCCAGAAATTGTAATTACATCCGCGACACCACCGAACATCTGTCCCGCAATTCTTAATAACGTTTGGGTGCGTGTCTAATAACCCGAAGGAACCCGCGCAGAAAAGACATTCGCGGACACAACCTTCGAGCTCTTGATGGGCCTCCTTCCATTTCGCACGAATGTATGGATTCTTCGCCGCCTTGCTGAGTATGGCGTAATCAATATTCTGTGCCGTCAACTTAATCTTAAATCGCGCTAAAACCTCCTTCTGAAATCGAGAAATGTAGGCGAGTAGAAAGGGTGCATAGCGGTCTGTATATTCCGCAAGCAATGCGTCACAGTCTTGAGTCCACGTGGCGTCAAACTTCTCGTCGGAATACCAACCGGCCTCAATGTTACCAAATGTGGGAGCGTAGTAACTCATATTTTCTGACCGTTCCCCCGCACTGACTTGTTTGGTGACGGGAATTGTTAGGCTTATTTTGTGATTCTTTCATACTTGCTTACATGCTTAATTCTGTCTTGCCATCCCTTTGATCCATAAGGTCTTCTTCTTCCGAGTTTATTCCTGTCACCCTGGCGTAGTGAATATATTGGTGTATTCTTTCTCTCCTGCAAGAATTCTGCCATGATATGTGGATCAACTTTATGAAATGGTGTTCCTGCGAGCGTCTCTAAATTCTTTGAGGTAAAATGGGCAAACAGTGCTTTTGAGGATGGGAGGCCAGCAAGGTAGGGCTCAGGCATCCAGAATTGTTCTTGCTCTTCATCATAGAACAAGTCGTCGATATAATGAGCCTTCTTCTCTGAGAAAGACTCCCAGACTGGCATTCTATACCAGATTGAATACCAGTGTGTTTCATAGGGACTGTCAATTACGTGATATTCAGGATAGTATGTCCATGAGACGGAATGAATTCTGGACCGTATCAGAATGCGAGCAATGAGAGACTCCTTCGGGCCTGATGCAACATCCCGAGTTATTTTTGTCCTCGTCATTGAAGCCTGCTGTTCAATTCTATATTCAGGTATTCGCTGTTGAGCATAGCGCGCTAAATGTGATGCTGCTTGCTCAAGAGACAGATCGTTGTCGTCAGCAAAATCGATGATGTTGGCTAGCAGGTATTTGTCAGGGGTGTTCATATTTTTGCCTAACGTCTATCCGCACTGACTTGTTCAGTGGCGGGGTGTTGTTCTCAAATCATTGTTTCGGGGTTAGTTTTATGAATTTCCGGTTTTTAGGGTTGTGAGTTTGTTTTGGACTGAGGCAGGACCGCGTGTAGTATCAGTGATACAATCACGCAGACTGCTGTGGCAAGAAAGGCTTTTGGCACGGTGCTCCATGAAACAAGTTGTGCAGACAGCAGTCCGGCAAACATGCCTCCCGTGCCCATCACGATTCCCTTTGACTTTGCATTCATTATGTCTCCTCCATCATTTGGTTTTTCAGAAGAACCTCTCAGTCCACCGGACCGAGTTTACGAGGTTCGGTGGACTGCGGGTTGGCATTGTTGGTTTTAACCACCAGACCTCAATTTAAGAGGGTGATTTCAGGAAAAGCATCGCAGATTCAAATGC
>JAFIGC010000219.1 GCA_020831635.1 Verrucomicrobiota bacterium
AAAGTCCCTTTGGGGCTGGAAATGCTCGAAAAACCCAGCCGGCATCCACATGAACCCAAGTCCAGAAGGAAATGTGTGTAAAGACATCAAGCATCTCGGCTTCTGCATCGGGATGGAAGCGAATCGAATGTGCCTTTGCAAAGACATCGGAGGCCTCGCGTAATTCTACGTTGCCTTCGTCCATTTCCTGGCAGCGTTTCCTGAGTTCGTCTCTCCACGCCGTGGAAAGGGCCTCCCCGGGGCTGGCATCCAGGCTTTCGATCAAACGCTCGGCCACAAATGCCCGCGCTTGCGGGGAAAGCGACATTGCCTCGAAAACAACCTTCTCTGCTGTAACAGTCATACAGAAATTCTACGTCTTTTTGTCGCAGAGGTCAATGGATTCTTTTTCACCGGATTGTCTGCCATAGGACTTGAATCACACATTCCTTGTCCTATACATCGTCCCAATGCCCGAAGCGTCCCCATCCGCCGTGGAGCCCCCACCTCCGGCGCCGACCCACAGACGCGCCACCTGGAAATTCAATCTGGTCGTGGCGCTGATCTCGATTTTGACCCCGATTGGGATCGTGGCCGCATTGATCCTCGCCCCCATCTGGGATGGTCCGCCCCCGGATGACGAGGACATGTTTTGGGAACGCGAACTCGTACCCAAGGACGAAAACGGCTTTGAGCTTTTGCTGGCGGCGTTTGCCTTGCTGGATGCCGATAATTTAAATACCCCTCTATGGTTTACAGCACCAGATGAACATCGGGAAGACATCCAAAGAAAGCTTGCCGCCAATGAAGCCTTTTTCGAAGCTTTGGAAACAGCCCTGGCAAAAGGACGCTTGCAAAGTCCCCCGCTTGACTTCGCATATCCTGAAGATTATTCCCTCTATTATTCGGAATCCATGGGTAGCGCTTTACTGCTCCGTTTGGCAGCCCAAGAGGCCGCGAATCCAATGGAAGCCCAAAAATACGTCATGATGGGATATGAACTCGGCAATCAACTCCTACGGAATTCCTTTATGCTCACGGAGGTGCTCGGAAGAATTGCCAACTGCTCCATCGCAAATCAATCCGTATTGCATCAGGCCAGAAATCCGGAAACTCCAACCGAGCATTTATGGCATTTCCTGTCCATGCTCACAGAGAACCCGATTTCCAAGAGAACCTGGAAAAATGCCATCCGAATGGAATACCAAGCACTGGATTATCTTTTGACCAATTTTCGTCAAGAGGCTGAAAATTGGTTGATGGAAGACATGGGAGCTTGGTACAAAACGATTTCATTTTCTTATCAACCCAACAACACTCGCCGCATCGCCTTGATGTCATATCGAAACGCGATACAAACCTTGGAAACCGGGAATCTGGAATTCCAGATCAATTCCGATCGTTTTGCGTCCGACCTATGGAAAGAAATCAGCAGCAGACAAAAGTGGGATCCCCGAAGATATCACAATATAACGGGAAAAAAGACTATCATGGCTCTGCTCCCCGGGTTGGATGGATTTGTCAATCAAGCCTTCAGACAGCAGGCCGAAAATCGGGCCACGATCTTGGTAACGGCTCTGCAACTGCACCTGCGGGAACAAGGCGAGTTGCCCCAATCCTTGCAGGACCTGGTGCCCGCCTACCTGGCCGAAATTCCAGAAGACCCCTACGACGGGCAACCTTTTCGCTATGATCGGGACAAGGCCATCGTCTATGCCATTGGCGAAAACCTCGTGGACAATGGCGGTTCCACGAAGATGCGTGGATCCCCGAGAACCCCATCCCGAAGCGGTGCTGAGGATTTTGTATTCGGCATCCTCGCCCCCATCGATTTCACCGCCGGCGACTGAGCAAATCGACAAAGTTAAAGACAAAGCTTGAGACAAAGGCAAAGCCCCCCTTCGCCCCTGCCGGTGCGGAGACCGGCGCTCCTTTCCCCCTTGGCCCCGAAAAGTCATGCCCCAAACTCACTTTAACCGGTCTGGACTTCCCATCAAATCCTTGCAAACCATCGAATGACAAGATAAACGTTTCTCTGGAAGATTCAAAACAACAACCCCTTTCTCATCAACAACACCATGAAAAATCTCCTCATCATCGGCGCCGGAGGCGTCGGACGCGTCGTCGCCCACAAATGCGCCCAAGTGCCGGAAGTCTTTTCCAGCATCACCCTCGCCAGCCGCACCCTCGCCAAATGCGATCAAATCGCGGCGGAAATCGATTACCCCATCCGCACCGCCGCCGTGGATGCGGATGACGTGGCCGCGACCGTGAAGCTCATGCGCGAGATCAAGCCGGACCTGCTCATCAACGTGGCCCTCCCCTACCAAGACCTCACCCTGATGGAAGCTTGTTTGGAAGCGGGGGTGCATTACTTGGACACCGCCAACTACGAGCCCAAGGACGAAGCCCGCTTCACCTACGAATACCAATGGCCCTACCACGAGCGTTTTGCCAAGGCCGGGCTCATGGCCCTGCTCGGCAGCGGATTCGATCCCGGGGTGACCAATGTCTTCTGCGCCTACGCCCTCAAACATTATTTCGATGAGATCCATTACGTGGACATTCTCGACTGCAACGCCGGGGACCACGGACTCCCCTTCGCCACCAATTTCAACCCCGAAATCAACATCCGGGAAATCACCGCCAAGGGACGCTACTGGGAAAACGGCGAATGGAAGGAAACCGATCCCCTGGAAGTGCACCGGCCCTACGAATTCCCCATCGTCGGGGAAAAAGAAATCTATCTGCTCTACCACGAGGAAATGGAATCCCTGGTCCGCCACCTGCCCGGACTCAAACGCATCCGCTTCTGGATGACCTTTGGCCAAAAATACATCACCCACCTCAATGTGCTGGAAAACGTGGGCATGACCTCCATCGAGCCCATCGATTTCCAGGGCCAAAAGATCGTGCCCATCGAATTTTTGCGGGCGGTGCTGCCCGATCCCGCCTCCCTGGGACCACTCACCAAGGGAAAAACCGTCATCGGCAACGTCATCGAAGGCCTCAAAGACGGGAAAAAGCGGAAAATCTACATCTACAACGTCTGCGATCACGAGGAATGCTACGCGGAAGTCAAATCGCAGGCCATTTCCTACACCACCGGGGTGCCCGCGATGATCGGCGCCAAAATGATGGCCACGGGCAAATGGATGCAGTCCGGGGTTTGGAACATGGAGCAAATGGACCCCGATCCCTTCATGGACGCCCTGAACCAACACGGCCTTCCCTGGCAGGTCGAGGAACTCGACCCCGACAGTCCTCCGGTTTGGGCATAATCGCTCGAATCCAGGCTTGCCTTGCCGGGCGATCCCATGCGGTCTGTCGAGCATTCCCGACAATTCCTTGCAAACCATGAAATTGTGCGGATTCACAGCAAAAATTTCACGGTTTCAGGTATATATCAATTGATCAGGCCTATTAACTTGTTTAATTCAACAGGCAACTTAACATAGGCTTTGTGAATTCATATTATTACACTTTCATATTGGAGTGGAAACTCGAATGAATTTCCTGCGAATTCTCTTTTCCGAAATGGTACCTTCAAGACTGGGGATGACTTTTCTAGAGGTGACGCTTTATACGTTTCTCTTTGCAGGGGCATGTACGTTTTTGATTCACGCCGCTCCCTGGAAAAAGCGAAGCAGGCCCGTCCCCCAGAAAGTGCCGGTGGAAAAGCCCCCTCCGCTCCCATCCACGGCAACCAATACCTTGGATCCATGGAGCATTTCCCCTCGGAAAATGATCTCCCTCAAAGACACCCAAGGGGATCCCGAGGTGCCGGAAGAGCCGCGAAAGTCCGTACCGGAGCAAAAGCCGAGACCCGAAAGCCGTTTTTTCATTAAAACAATGTGGGACAAGGTGCCACTTGAAGCAGAAGATGCGGTGCATTACTTCAAAAACGTGTCCACAACCTTTCATCGTGACATTCATCAAACCTACAAAGAAATTTGCAAGAAAGAAAACTGGGGAACGGCAAACATGCGGAAAGTGCAAGATTTGCTCGAAAGCCCGCTGGCGTTTACGCCCGGGAGTGGGGACGGTCTGTATGCGAAACCGATGTCGACGCAACTCAAACAAGTGGAAGCTCTGAGTCTCGACAATTGGGTCTTCGCCAGCGGTCTGATCGGGTTGGATCAAGTTCCCGTCGAGGTCGACCATGCTCCTCAACTGGATCAGCGACTCGGGTCGATGATTTTCGCCACCATGGAACTTGGGATTTCCCTGAAAACGAAAAGCTGTGCCGACTGGGAACGGGATTTGTTTCACCAAATTGCACTTAGCTTGAATCACATGCCCACGGCGAGAATACGCGAACATGAAGAGCTTTGGAGGGCGAAAAAGGCCAGTGTCGTGGACACAATCATCCACTTCCAGGCTGCGTTTCAATCCGACAACCGGAAAAAACTGGGCGTCGAAGCCTTGAGGATTCTGGAGAATCAAAGTGCGATTTTAGAAATCCGACGAAGGGGAGGAACCTTGCAAAATGCCTTTTTCGAATGGCAGGAATCCGTCTACAGGCGCACGGATCGACGCGTGCTTGAACGACTGGCAAGCGCCAAGGGTATCCCCGTCCGGCAACTCCGGTTTGTTCAAGTCCTCGATCCATTCAAATTCTGGCCCATGCGCCTCGGCAGAAGAGTGCTGTACCAATGGCATCCAAGCAGTGAAACGGCTTCGGCCCCCATACCGGATGAGATCTGGCAGGATATTCCCCCGAGTGAATCTCTGGAGGTTTATGCCCCGATATTTTATGAAGAAAGTGGTGGTTCGGAACATTACGTGGAAACCGACCCGAAAACATTTGCAATTCTGATGAACCAACAATTCTCAACTCGACTTCCCCTTGAAACGATACAAGTCACGAAACAAGTCATGGGGGGAAATCATGAGTGAATGGTTTTTTTACGAAATGGCTCCCGAAATTGCAGAAAAGCTGGATATCCCCCAGTTGCCGTTTCCGGTCAGAAAGCAGTCCTCGTTGAGCATTTTTCAAGCGGGAACCGTTTCCCTGGGTCGAATTCTGGATGAACTGGACCGCTATTTGAAGGAACAGCCAAATCTTGTGAATACATACCGGGAAACCATCGGAAAGCTCACTTGGTTGGAAGCCATGGAATCGGGAAGAGAAGGTTTTTTCCAACATGCGGCGCACTATCTGCGTTTGGGCTTGGAATATCGGCCCTCCAACCTCTCCCTACGCACGGAATACGCATCGGTTCTCCTCTGCTTGGGTTTCCATGAAGAGGCGCTGGAGGAGTTCGAGTATTTGGTGAATCATCCCCGCAACTTATTGGAGCCGCTATTGTGGATCTTGGCGGCCCGCCTGAATGTCATGTGTGGCAATCCTGAACGGGCCAAGGAAATACTGAGGTCTCTAGCCGCGCAATTCCCAGAAAAATCAACGACCCCGACCGCCTCGTGGGCCCCCTCGGCCCCCGCCACCACGTGAGGAACCGCCTCGGGAGCCGCCGCGTCCGCCACCGCCGCCGCTCCGACCACCGGTTTCGCGGTCGCGTTCACGGCGTTGCTTGTGGTGGGTGCGCTCCCGGGGTTCCACTTCCAGCCAAGAATCCTCGGGATGGGTACATTTCAGCTCCCGTCCCAAATACTTCTCGATGTCGGGGACCAACATGGAGTCCATCTCGTCGGCAAAGCCCACGGAACGCCCTTCGGCGCCGGCGCGGCCCGTCCGCCCGATGCGGTGGACATAATCCTCGGCATCCTCGGGCAAGTTGAAGTTGATGACCAAGGCCACGTCTTCCACGTGAATGCCGCGTCCGGCGACATCCGTGGCCACGACAATGGGGATTTTGCCGCTTTTGAAGTCTTCCAAGGTGCGCACCCGCTTGGCCTGGGGCACGGCGCCGGTGAGCAGCGCCGAAGAAAATTCGTAATCTTTCAAGCGATCACAAAGATACTGCGCACTGTCCCGCCGGTTGGCAAAGATCAAACAACGCGAGGGTTTCAGGTTCCGCAAAAGGTTCACGGTAAGCGGGAATTTCTGCTCGTCGGTCACAATGAAGACCGTTTGGTCCACGGTGTCGGCGGCCACGTTTTCCGGTTCGATCACCACGGATACCGCGTCACGGGTCCAGGATTCCGCCAGCCTGCGCACGTCATCGGTAAAGGTGGCGCTGAAAAACAGGGTTTGCCGCTTGTCCTTGTGGGGGGTGGCGTAGACGATGCGTTTCACATCGGGGATAAAGCCCATGTCCAGCATTCGGTCGGCTTCGTCCAAAACCAAGGTTTCCACGTGGGCCAGATTGACGATTTTTTTCCGCAGGAAATCAAGCAGGCGCCCAGGGGTCGCGGCCACCAAATCCACCACGTTGTCCATCAACGCGTCTTTCTGGGCTTCGAAATCGAGGCCGCCATAGACGGGCAGAGTTTGAAACGGGGTGTATTTGCCGATTTCCGCGGCCTCTTCTTCAATTTGGAGGACCAATTCCCGGGTCGGGGCGACAATCAGGATTCGGGGCGCCCCTTTGGGCGGGTCCTGACGGGGATTGCGCAACATCCGCGTAAAGCTGGCCAAGAGAAAGGCGGCGGTTTTTCCGGTGCCGGTCTGAGCCTGCCCCAAACCATCGCGTCCGTCCAACAAGGTCGGCAGAATTTCCGCTTGAATGGGCGTGCAATACTCGTAGCCCAAATCGCTCACCGCATGCAATAATTCCGGGGGCAGTTTCAGATCGGTAAACCGGGTTTTGCCCTCTTTTTCCGCGACCACATATTGCGCGGGGGTCCAATCGCCATGATCGGATTTGGGACGCGGGAAAGAAAAGCCCTTGCCGCGACTGGGGACGTTATCCCGTTCGCGGGGAGCGTCGTTTTCGCCGGATGCCGCATCACGTGAACGAGGTGCCCGGGATCCACGGCCTCGGCCACGACCGCGCCCTTCCCCTCTGGGGGCGGCGGGTTTCCGCTCGGCGCGTTCTTCCCCGGGTTTGCCTTCCCTCGGCTTGTCTTCCCTTGGCTTGTCTTCTCTGGGTTTGTCTTCTCTGGGTTTGTCTTCTCTGGGTTTGTCTTCCCGGGTCCTGCGTTGACGGGGGCGGTCCTCCCGCGGCTTGTTTTCGCGAGGGTTGTCTCCGCGGGGGCTTGACGACCTTGATCTGGGCCTGGACTCTCCGGAACCTTCTGCTTTGGGCTGCTCTGCTTTGGGCTGCTCCGCTTTGGGCGTGGGTGCCTTGGCCTTGGAGGGGCGCCATTCCTCGGCCGCCGCCTCCCGGGAACGCACTTGTTTCGCTTGGCGCAACGGTTCGGGCATGTGCCCATGATTCGGATCCTCCGCAGCGGGCTTTTTGGGGGACGGGGTATCGGAAGCCGGGGGGGGCGACTTGCGCGGGGGCCGCTTGGCCGCGGGTTTGGCCGCAGTTTTGGCATCAGAACTGGCTTCAGGTTGATCCGAAGCTTTTTCCGCCACGGGCGCTTTTCTCCTCCTGGGCGCTTTGCTCGGCTTGGCCGCTTTCGCCTCTCGATCGCCGGACGCGTCAGACTTTGGTTTCGTCTCCTCCGATTTCTTGGGGGGCGCTTTTTGGG
>JAFIGC010000220.1 GCA_020831635.1 Verrucomicrobiota bacterium
CGGCTCGGACCTACGGCCCGAACAGCCCTGTTGGGACGCATCAGAATTGTGTATAAGGCTCAGGGTTTCTACCCACGGTCCGAGGCAAAATACGAAATCCGTCGCGTAGTGACGGTTCACGGACCCGGGGATTTCAATCCCCTTTTTCGGCATTCAGAAAGGATGGGTTAAAACCCCCAAGTCCGGTGACGAACTGCCCTCAACAAATTGATCCGACCCTTCAATGCCCACCCCCTTCCCGATCCCCGAACGCCCCCGCTGGCAGCCGTTGCGCAGTGGGTTGCTGATACAGAATATTTCCGATTTTAACTTGAAATTCGCAAACTTACTTTGCATATTTCACGTATGATTACAGGGTTTGGTGGTCATCGATGAAGCGCAAAGGCGTCCGGATTTATTTCCGGTTTTGCGGGTTCTGGTGGACCGAGAGGAGAATCCGGCCCGGTTTCTCCTGCTGGGAAGTGCCTCGCCGGATCTTTCCCGCCAAGCGGCGGAATCGCTGGCCGGACGGGTGGAAATTCTGGAGATGGGCGGATTTTCTCTGCGGGAATTGGGGGAGGCAAACGGACGGTCCTTATGGATGCGGGGAGGGTTTCCCCGTTCCTTCCTGGCGAAAACGGAAGCGGACAGCTACGTCTGGCGGCGTCAATTTATCCGAAGTTTTCTGGAGCGGGATCTCGGGCAGATGGGGTTTGGCATGTCCCCGGCGGCCATTGGCCGGTTTTGGACGATGCTGGCCCATGTAAACGGACAAATTTGGAACGCCAGCGAGTTGGCGGGCTCAATGGGATGTTCGGGGCAGACGGCCCGAAATTATCTGGATGCGCTGGAGCAGACCTATATGGTGCGCAGATTGCAGCCGTGGTTTGCCAATTTGGGGAAACGAGTGGTGAAATCCCCAAAAGTGTACATACGGGACAGCGGGTTGTTCCACGCGCTCCTGGGCGTGGAGACCTATGCGAATCTGGTGGCGCACCCCAAATTGGGGGTATCTTGGGAGGGCTATGTCCTGGAGCAAATTTTTAGAGTCCTTCCCGATGAGGATGCCTATTTTCATGCCGTCCACAGTGGCGGAGAACTGGACCTCTATCTCCCACATCGCGATATGGGCATCGAAATCAAACACAACGACGCCCCGTCACTCACCCGATCCATGAACATCGTCCGAAAAGACCTGAACCTCAAAAAACTCTTCGTTGTTTATCCGGGAACGCGCCCCTATTCACTTTCTAATGACATTCAGGTTCTCGGCTTGCCGGAAATGCTGGAGCAATTGCGCGGCGGGTAAACCGAAGAGGTGGTTTTTGTACATGGAGGTTAAACTTCTTCACATTTCACCTCGACATCAAAAAATAAAGTGGTATCATATGAAATACCATGAAGGCTGTTTTGGATACGAATGTCTTGGTTGCAGGTCTCAACTCGAGCATCGGTGCTTCACATGCCATTTTACGTCTGCTTTTGCAAAAACGATTCGAACCTATCATCTCAACCTCGATTTTTTTTGAGTATGAGGACGTTTTACTTCGAAAAAATATGATCAAAACCCTTACTCCCCATGAAATCCATGCGTTTCTGGATTGGTTTGCATCTGTCTCAACCCGCACAAAAATCTATTTTTTGTGGCGACCATCTCTTCGCGACCCCAAAGACGATATGTTTCTCGAAACTGCGGTTGCCGGAGGTGCAAACTATATTGTTACACACAATCTCAAAGACTACACCACAGCCAACAATTTCCAGGTTCGCATCATCTCTCCAGCTGAGTTTCTTTCAAAATTTAATTCAGGAGGTTCACAATGAGCACACTCAGCATCCGTCTACCCAATTCCATCCACCGCAATGCCAAGCGTCTTGCCCGGGCAGAGGGCATTTCGGTGAACCAACTGGTCAGCAGCGCTTTGTCGGAAAAACTTTCCGCACTGGACACAGAACTGCTTCTTGAGGAGCGGGCAAACCGCGGGAAACATGTGGATATCGAATCCATCCTGAACAAGGTTCCCGCCGAAACGCCCATGCCCGGGGACGAACTGCCGTCAACAAATTGATCCGCCCCTTCAATGCCCACCCACTTTCCGATCCCCGAACTCCTCCGCTGGCAGCCGTTGCGCAGCGGACTGCTGAACCTCTACCGCTATGACCGCGAGGAATTCTGGTTCGAAAAAGGTCGTCTGCTGATCCGCGGCAACAACGGCACCGGCAAATCCCGCGTGCTCGCCCTCCAGTTCCCATTCCTCCTCGATGGCGAAATTTCCCCCCGCCGCGTCGAACCCGACGCCGACCCGGCCAAACGCATGGAGTGGAACGTGCTCACCGACAAGTACGACAACCGCACCGGCTACACCTGGCTGGAATTCGGAAGGGTCTCCCCGGACGGCGAAACCGAATACCGCACCATCGGTTGCGGACTGCACGCCACCCGCGGCAAAGGCGCGCCAACCCGCTGGTTTTTCGTCACCCGCCAACGCGTCGGCGAATCGCTCTTTCTCGAAACCAACGCCCAGGTGCCGCTTACCCGCCAACAACTCCAGGAAGCCCTCGGCGAACAGGGAACCGTCTTCACCACCGCCCGCGATTACCGACGGGCCGTCAACGAAGCCCTCTACCAACTCGACCAGGAACGCTACGACGCCCTCATCGAACTGCTCATCCAACTGCGACAACCCCAACTTTCGCGTCAACTCGACGAAGGCAAACTTTCCGATGCCCTCTCCTATTCCCTGCCCCCGCTGGATGAATCGGTGATCCACGCGGTGGCCGAATCGTTCCGACAGCTCGAAGAGGAACGCGTGGCCCTCGAAAACGATCAGCGGGCCGTGGACTCCGTGGCCCGCTTTCTGCACATCTATTCCCGCTACGCCGAACGCCAGGTAGCCGAACAAGTCGCCAAACTCCTCGCGGGCCAATCGCACTACGAAAAAGCCCTCCGCGCCCGGAATCAGGCCAAAGAGGCGCTGACCCAGGCGGAAACAGACCACCAAACCGCCCGCGCCGAACTCGAAGCCTGCGAACAAACCCTGACCACGCTCGAAACGGAACGCGACACCCTGCTCTCCCGTCCGGAACTCCAGGACGCCACCCGCCTCACCCGCGCCCGCGACGAAGCCCGCAAGGCCCAACGGGGCGCCGAAGCCGCCGAAGCCGACCTCCGCCAAGCCCGGGAAATCCTGGACATACGGCGCGCCGCCTTCACGGACGCGCAACGGCAAGTCGAACAGGCCCAAACCCGCTGCGACCAATCCCGGCAGCAGGCCGGCCAAGCGGGCACCGATCTGATCACACCCCGCGAGTGGGACGCGTGGGACGCCGGGGACATGACCGCCGAATCGCTCGCCAAAGTCTTGCAAGCCTGGATCCGCGACCGACGCGAGGCCGTGGCCGTCCTGGAAAAGCTCTCCCGCGAACTGTCGCAGGCGATTCAACAGGAAATCCAGGCCCAGAAAATCGCCAACCTCCAGCGCGAACGCTGGGAACGCGCGGAAGAAGCCGCCACCCGCGCCTTGGCCGATCAAACCCGCCGCGTCGAGGAACATTTGGAGGCCCTCGCCCAATGGCTGACCGCCTTGCGCGTGCTGTCTTTCTCCGATGCGGAGGCCTTGGAAAACGCGGAAGCCCTGTGGTGCGAAACCCTCGACGGTCCCCCGCCGCTGACCGCCCATCGGCAAAAAGCGGAATCCGTCGCCCGCGAACGGCTGGCCACCCGCGAGGCGCAACTGCGTCAGGCGGCGGACACCCTCGCCCGCGAAATGGCGGAAATGCGGACCGAGCGCGACACCCTCGCCCGGGGCGTGGACCCGGAACCCGCCCCGCCCCGTTTCCGGGAACCGGAGGCGCGCAAAGATCAGCCGGGCGCACCCCTCTGGCGACTCCTGGATTTTGTCCCGTCTCTTTCGGATGCCGAACGCAGTGGCGTCGAAGCCGCGATGGAAGCCTCCGGACTCTTGGACGCCTGGCTCGACCCGGACGGCAACCTGCGGGAAGACAGTTCCGGCGACCTGCTGCTCGATCTGAACGCCCTTTCGCCCGTGTCCGGCCCCGCCCTGTCCGACTTCCTGCAACCCGATCCCGCCGCCGCCGGCGTGCGCCCCGACCTGCTGCAAGCCCTGCTCGCGGGCATCGGCGCCGCCCCGGAAAACGGTTCGGTGTGGATCACCCCAACCGGACGCTGGCATCAGGGCGCGCTCACCGGCAACGCCCGCAAAGACCACGCGGAATACATCGGTGCCTCCGCCCGCGCCGCGGCCCGGCAACGGCGGATGGAGATCCTGAATCAGAAACTCGCCGAAGCCGCGGAAACCGAACAGGAGCTCAACCGGAAACTCGCCGCTGTCGATGAACACCGCAAAACCCTGGAGGCGGAACTGACCGCCGCCCCGGATCCCGCCCGGGTTCAGGAAGCCGCCCGCATCGTCCGCACCGCGCGCGAAAACGCGGAAGCCGAACAAAATGAACGGGTCGCCTGCGATCACAAAGCCCTGGCCGCCCGCGAAGAGGTCGGCCGACAACGCGAAGCCCTGCAAGTCACCGGAAAAGATCTGAGACTTGGCCCCTGGATGGACCAACTGGACCGACTGCCTTCCGCCCTGCAGACCGCCCAAGACGCCCTGCAACTGTGGCTCCGTGCAAGGGAACAAACCGAGCATGCCCGCGACAATCTGGCCCGGACGGAAACCGAACAGACCCGCGCGGAAGCGGACGCGGCCCGCACCGAAGCCCGCACCCGCAATGCCCGCGAGGCGGCCCTGCGCCTGAAAACCGAAGCCGACACCCTCGACGCACAGGTCGGCAAAGGCATTCGGGAAATCCAACAACAACTGGAACAAACCAAACAACGCCTCGAAACCGCCCAGTCCGCCCGCAAAACCCTCGACGAAGCCGAGCGAAAACAGGACCGCGCCCGATATCAGTGCGCCACCGACCTTGAACAAAAAGAAGCCAACCTCCTCCGCGACACCGAAACCCGCGACACCCTCCGCGACACCTTTCTCGAAATGACCGCCACTGGCATCCTCGCGGAAATCGAAAACGCCCCCGCGCCCGAACAGGACCCGGAAACCCTCTCCCTCACCGCCCTGATCGACTGGACCCGCGCCCTCGCAAAGCACCTGCCGGAGCCCTATCAGGATCCCGACGCCATGGACAGGCTTCAACGCGAACTTTATCAGGCCATTCAGGCCCTCACCGGCGATCTCTCCGCCCGGAACCTCAACCCCGTCAACGAACCCCGCCACGGCCTCAACCTCGTCTTCTGCGAATACCAGGGCAAACCTAGGGGCATGCGCGAACTCCACGTCATTTTGCAGGAAGAAACCCTACACCGCCAAAACATCCTCAAAGCCAAAGAAAAAGAATTCATCGAGCGCTACTTGATCGACGACATCGGCGACCGCCTGCACAACATGATCCTCAACGCCGAGGAACTCATCCGCAACATGAACGCCGAGATGGAATCCCGCCCCATGAGCACCGGCCTCAAACTGCGGCTGGTCTGGGAACCGGCCGCCAACGCGCCCGAGGGTTTCCGCGAGGCCCGCAAACGCCTGCAACGCTCCAAGGCCCTGCTCACCGCCGAAGACCGCCGCCAACTCGGCGACTTCCTGCAAGAGCGCATCACCCGAGAAAAAGAAGAAAACGAAGGCGGCACCTGGCGGGAACACCTCGCCCGCGCCGTGGACTACCGCCGTTGGCACCGCTTCGGGGTCGAGCGCCATCAGGGCGGCGGCTGGCAAAAACTCACCCGCCGCACCCACGGCACCGGTTCCGGCGGCGAAAAAGCCGTCGCCCTCACCTTCCCCCAATTCGCCGCCGCCGCCGCGCACTACCACAACCTCCCCCACGCCCCCCGGCTCATTTTTCTCGACGAAGCCTTCGTCGGCATCGACTCCGACATGCGCGGCAAATGCATGGGACTGCTCGAACATTTCGACCTCGATTTTGTCATGACCTCCGAACGCGAATGGGGATGCTACGCCTCCATCCGCGGCCTCGCCATCTGCCAGCTCGCCGCCATGCACGGCACCGACGTCGTCGCCATCAGCCGCTGGATCTGGAACGGCCACGCCCGCGAAAGCGCCGCCACCCCCGAACCCGCAAGGCCCCAGCCCGACGAACCAACCGAACCGGAAAACGATCTTTTTGCAGACCCACGGTAGTTGGGGGTCACGTCGGGGTTCAGTCGGACTCGTCGGACCCGTTGCCGCTTCGCTCTAAAAACACCCGGTACACATTGAAGCCTTGAAAGAAATTGACTAATCAGACCATATTTGGTATATCAGACCATTATGATCATCAGTTTATCCGAAGCAAAAGCCCAGTTATCTAAAATTGTCGATCTCGCCTACCGGGGTGAAGAAATCGTGATTGCAAAACACAACACCCCTCTGGTCGACCTGGTGCCGCACAAACCAAAAGGAAAACGGAAACTGGGGCGGATGCGGGGCACATTCTCGCTGCCGGACAATTTTCTGGACGAGTCCCATGAAATCAATGAGATGTTTTATGGGGATGACGCGTGAAAGTTCTGCTGGACACCCACATTTTTTTATGGGCGGTTTCCGAACCTGAGAAGCTGCCTGTGTCTTACCGAAGCATCCTGGATTCCCTGGCAAACGAGTGTTTGGTCAGTTCTGTGAGTATTTCGGAAATCATGATCAAATGCTCCATTGGCAAGCTTGATTGCCCGTTCAACCCAGTGGAGGAAGTCAAGGAGGCCGGTTTCGAACTGATCCCGTTTAACGGCGAAGACGCTCTCCCTCTCAAGGATCTTCCTTTCCACCACCGTGATCCGTTTGACCGAATGCTCATTGCCCAAAGCATGACCCGCGGCCTTCAGATCATGACCTGTAATGCGAAATTTTCCGCTTACAATTGCTCCGTGTTGGAGATTTCCTGAATCCGGAGATCATGGAAACGAATTCCCGCATTATGACCGACGCCCCCGACCGACTGCGCTCCCTTTTTGGCGATCCCGCCTGGACCTGGCGGCGGAACCGGATCCGCAAAGCCCTCGAGCTCGATAAAGAATTGCCGTCCCGCTTTGTGCGCAACAATCCGACCGAGGCGGAACTCCGCGCCGCCCGCAGCCTGATGGGCCGCAGCCTGCAATCCCCCAAAAGCAAGAGCCTCAGCCTCCCCCGCGACGAACTGCTGGCCCTTCTCCGCACCGCCGGACTCTGTGACAGCCTCCGCGAACTGGTCGAAATCGTGGACGGCCCCGTCCACCCCCGCGCGGCCCTGCGGCGGGAGCGCGAAGCCGCCTGGGACGCGCTGCGACAAACCTGGCCGCACGCCCCCGCCGATCCCGACCCGTTTTTCCAGGGACTCCGCCGCCTCGCGGGCGGCCCCCCCGAAATAGGTTCCCCCCTCCTGGCCGATCTCGCACGCCTCCTCCGGCACGAACCCCCCGAAGATAAGCTACCG
>JAFIGC010000221.1 GCA_020831635.1 Verrucomicrobiota bacterium
ATTTGAATCTGCGATGCTTTTCCTGAAATCACCCTCTTAAATTGAGGTCTGGGGATTGCCCCTGGTAGAGGTGCCTTCTCTTATCAACAATACTTTGCATGACTCCCGGTCCCTGTCCACTTTTTTCGATAGAAATTTCCTCATCCCCCATTCTTCCGCTCAGTCCATTCCGTCCGATTCTTCTCCCCATCTCATATCCAGCGAGCCCGCGAGCGATCCCATATTCCATACCCAGCCGCGAAGCGGCGCATATCCCATACCCAGCCGCGAAGCGGCGCATATCCCATATCCGAGCCCATAGGGCGCTACTCCCTTATCCTGTTTCCGTCCCCGGATTTTTATGACACTCAGCCAGGGCCCAAGACAACACTGCTTTCGAAAGCCAATATCCATGCCCCAGAAGCTTCTCTAAATAAGGTTGAATGCGCTCTATCCGCTCTGCCTTGTGAAGATCGACCAAGATCCGAGCGGTCCCAACCACATTCAGGCCGTAGATGCGTCTCGCCACCTTTCGGCCTCTCGTTTCATCGATCAACACATTCCCGATGTTATGCTCCAAGGCCGCCAGTATGACCGAAGCCTCCCCGGGGTCCAGTTGTGCCGAAAGCATGGGGTTCGGCTGCACAGGCTGGTCCAATACCCTGACTCCGGCAGGCACCTCACCCGCCCGGCTCCGCCACTCTTCCACCACGGTTTCCGTTGTCACCAAATCAAAAACGGCCGCCACCTCTTCCAAAAGCTCCAAAAGCGACAACGCAATCAGGGGACCTGTGTTGCAAACCAAGCTTGCCCGGTTCATTTCAGCACAGTCTGCTGTTCCGCTTGTAAATCCTCGGCATCCCAATTCACAACGTTCACGCCCGCGAGATGCAACCGCAACAGAAACTCACGTTTCCCGCAACCCGCGATTTCCGCGCAGGGTCCGGAGCTGAGCCGACCACTCTCATACAATTTTGCAGCCAAAAGAAACCGAGCCTCCATCGTCAGAGAGGCCGGACTGTCGCAGCCCAACACCAAATCCAAATTGTCCGGTACAGGTATTTCCAAGGTTGTCATAAGATCATAGTACAGGATGCCGCCCAAAATTCAATGCTCAACATTCATGACCCCAACGCCCTCCGCACCCCTCGCCGCGTCAAAAACCATGGGGGCGGCGCGTCCCGCGCAGATTACTCCCCAGAATCATCTACCGTCTCCAGACCCAATGTCCACGTAACCCGAGCCGGGGCAGGGGGCATCCCCAACAGGGGGTCTTCCATCTCCCCTTCAACGTTCGACGTTGGACGTTCGATGTTCAACGTTCGCTTTCCCCCGCAACCCTGCAACCCCTGCGCGGCGAAGCCGCAACCCTGCAATCCCCGCTATCCCCATATCCCATATCCAGCGAGCCTGCGAGCGCATCTCCGCGCCGAAGGCGCCATAAGCGCTAAACCGCCGCCGACGCCGGCACTGGCAACTGCTTCAAATGATCCTCCCCCGGCCTGAAATAATTCTCCAGCACGATCTGGGTCTCCGCGTGTCCGGTCACTTTCTGCACATCCGCCACGCTCCAGCCCGACTTCAACGCCTCCGTGATCCAGGTCGTCCGGAACGAATGCCAGTCCCGCACCGACTGACGATATCGCCTTCCCGATGGCTTGCACGTCGTCACCTCGCGGATTTTCGACCGTTTACCCTCGGCCGAATATCGCCGCAACTTCAACCCCGTCTCATCCTCCAGATCCCGCAACGCCTCCGAAATTTGCGATTTCGCGTACCCGGCTTTCTCCTTGATCTGCTTGTAGGTCAACCCCTCCAGCAAATACAGCCGCGCCACTTCTTTCAAACGCTCCCGACGCCGCTCCGTGGTCCCCAATCCCGCGATACACGCCACACACTTCATATACGCATCCGCGTCCCCGACCTTCTCAAGATCCTTGCCTTCGTGACCAGACACCTGACCTCTGCCTTCTGAACTCTGACCTCCGTCCCCATCGCCCAGCGCTTCCGCCAGGATCACTTTCAGCTCCCGGCGCAGGGTCTCACTCCCTCCGCGACCGGACAGATAGATCTCCGCGATCTTAGGAAACACATATTTCCCCACCGAATTCACGTTCTTCAACACCCCCTGCACACTGGGCGAAAGCGGAATAATCACTTCCTTCCCGTATTTGCTCGTCTTCCGCGGCACCACCCGCAGCATCCCCGCTTTCAAGTCCACCGAAGCCCACTCCAGCGTGCACAAATCCCCCTTCCGCAGCCCCGTGCCCGCCGCCAGCACAATCAATGGATAAATCCGCGAATCCTTGGCCTTGGCCACGGCAAAAATCCTTTTCAATTCCTCCGGCGTGAACGGAGTCCGGTGCTGCACCGTGTCCGATTGAATATGTTCCGGCCTCCTCAGCCTGTCCTTTTTCTTCTTCGCCTCAAACGGGGTGCGAACCCCCAGGGGCGTGTACTCCCGGAACAAACGGCGCAGCTCCCCCTCCCGACGCCGGAAGGTCGATTTCGAATCCCGCAAGCTGTCGTAGAAAGCCTGGACCTCCTTCACCCCCACCCGCGACAGCGGGACATCCTTCCCCATCAGTTCCCGCACAAAGTCCGCGAACTGACGGGCCCGACCCTCCACCGCGCTCTTTTGCGCCTCCGCGCCATCCGACAAGTCCCTCGCCAGCTCCGGCAGTTCCGAAAGCCTCACCTCCTTCTCCGTGTCCCCGCCCTTCAGCCGCACGATGGTTTTCTGAGCCGAGATCACCGCATGGGGATCGCCCATCGACGCCACCAGCCGTTTCAAAGCCTCCTCCGCCCGGATCCGCGAATTCTTAAACGCCTGGTCACCCCCCACCTGCCCCGAATCCGGACGCTTCCCCCGCACCGGCACCCCCAGATTCACCACGGTTCGAGTTCCGTCCGCTTTTTTCACATTTCCATGCCAAGTCGGACGATCCTTCATCAATTTCAAACTAGCCATCACACAACTCCTTTCAACGGGATTTACAGGGACATTCCACCAGATACACCACGTACAGCCTTCAATCGTTCTACACCCCGAATGTAGAACAAACTGTGGTACAATGCAACAACAAAATCAAAAAAACCCTATTAAATATAGCTAATAACAGGTTAAAATTCTTACTTCACACGCAAGAGGTCACAGGTTCGAGTCCTGTATCGCCCACCATTTTTAAAAACCCCGTAAAACATTGCGTTTTCGGGGTTTTTCTTTGCTTTGGATGGCGAAGCATTTCCATGCTCGTCATCCTAATCTTTTGATGATCCCCATCCCTAGGGGACCTGAAAAAAGATTCAAAACCATGTTGACATTAAAGTTGTCATAATGCAGATTGGCGGCATGAAAGCATTCAAGTGGATTCGAAACGTCTGTCCGTTCATTTTGCCGGTGTTGCTGGCCCTGCAGTTCAGTGGTTGCGCGACCACGGCGATGAAGGGAACTCCGTTTTATACGGGGGAGTGGGAGGAGCGTACGGGTCCGGTGGAGGACCGGATCATGCTGTGGCCGTTTCTCTATTATCGCGAACCGGCCCTGTCGGTGATGTGGCCGATCTATGAACAGACCCCGGATCATGTGGCGGTACGTCCGCTCTATACGGTGCGGGGCTTGTCCACCGGAAGAAAGGTGCATACGGTGCTTTGGCCTTTGGGGAAATTTGACACGCATCGCAAAGAGTACCGTTTTTTCCCGGTGTTTTGGGATCAAAACGACTTTTTGGTGTTCCCGGTGTACTGGCATCTCAACGACCCGTTCGGCGGGAATCGCGGCACGAATTCCCTGTTTCCTTTGTGGATCTACACCCGTCGGAATCCGGAGCACCATATTTTGCATCTGGGCTGGCCTTTGGCCCGCTTTGAACGTTCGAATGCGCTGCGGCGCAACCGGGTTTTCCCCCTGTTTGCCACTTATGCGCATGAGAATGGGAGAACACATTTCATATCGCTTCCGTACGGAAACCAGGTGGATCCGAGAGCCGACAGTTCCCGGCAATGGATTTTTCCGTTTTACGTCCGGTTTTCCGATCCGAAACGCTCCGGCTTTTTCAGTTTGCCCTACGGCTGGCAGCAGGAGGGGGATGCGTTTTCACGTTATGCCCTCATGGGCTTGTGGGGGCAGTCCGAGAAGGCGGACAAGAGAAACGATTGGCTGCTTCCGCTGTATATCCGCCACCAGGATGCCGACGCGAAAAGCTTTTACACGCTTTTGGGCGGGGGCACTTGGCGGGAGGACGGCACCGGCAATTTGATCACGCCCCTGTACATGAATTTCCGGGAGGAAAACAGTGAGCGGATGATTGTGCCGCCGCTTCTGGCGATGCGGCACCGGGAGGTAGAGCGGACCGATTGGTATTTCCCTTGGCCCTTGGGGCGCTTCAGTTCCGGCGAGGCTCCGCAGGCCTCCTATTTGTTTCCGCTCTTTTACCGGGATCCCGAGGGCGGGACTTTTCTGAGTCCGCTCTATCAGCAGGGGGCCCGGGAAGAGGACGAAATGCGGTGGCGTTCGGTTTTTCCCTTGGTCTATTATCGGACCAGCCCCGAATCCACCATGTGGGTCACCCCGCTGGCGGGCGTCACCCGGCATGAAGACGGACGCGGTCGAACCGTGACCCCACTCTACGCCCGGGTCGAGGACAAACCCGGTCACATTCTGCATGTCGTCCCGCCGCTGTTGTCCTGGCGCATTCAGGAACCGACTTTTACCGAAAACTGGCTCCTGATGGGCCTGGCCCGCTGGAGTCGGGGCGAGGAGGCTCGTCCCTCGCACATTTTCCCTTTCTATTATCAAAACCCGAATTCAGAAGCGGTTCTGAGCCCTTTTTACGCCCGGTGGACCCGGAACGATGGCGGGCAAATCCGCGCCGTGCCGCCGCTGCTGTCCTGGCGGGTGGAGCAGCCGGAAGGCGAGCGGCAAGATTTTCTGCTGGGCGGACTCTATGGACAGCAGTTCGACGCGGAATCGGTGCGTCAGCGCAGTCATCTCTTTCCTCTCTACAGTTGGCAGCGGGACGATCATTTGTTTACGCCCTTGTATGGTCGCGATCACCCCGAGGATGGGCGTTACCGGTATTGGCTGACCCCGCTGGTGGGCAGCTACCGCAACCAGAGGAGCGGATTCTGGCTGTTTCCGTTCCTCAACTGGAACCAGGACGCGGAAAGCGGTCACCACCGGAGTTCGTTTTTGCTCTGGGGGCAGCACCGCACCCGTGAAAACTATCGGATGACCTCTTGGTTTCCCGTTTTCAACCGGGAGGTGTTCGATCAACCGCGTCCGGGCTTCCGTTCGGCATATACGCGGGAGGCGGACCGCTTTTCGCTCCTGTTGCTGTATCGCCGCAGTCGCGAAGTGGTCAACTTCATGGAGACCCGTCCCAAGCGAATTGGCGGCGAAGAATATCCCGAGGTCACCCGTTCGCTGAACCGGCTGTTTCCGCTCTGGCGTTTTGAGCGGGAGCAATTTGGAGAAGAAGGGCAGGGGCCGGAGCTTGCGGAGGGCAATATTCTCTGGCGTCTGTACGATCATCGCACGGAGGCTGGCACCGAAGAGAAACCCCACGACTACGTGCGGCGCCGCATTCTCTGGAGACTTTGGCATTATGAGCGGCTGGACGGAGATGTGAGCGTGGACAGCTTTCCGTTCATCACCTACGACCGGAAAACCGACGGCTTCAAACGGGTCTCCTTCATGTGGCGGGTTTTCCGCTACGAAAATTCACCCGAAGAGGGGACAAAACTCGATTTGCTCTTTTTGCCTCTCCGGCGCGGAAATCGGGGGTAGGGCAATATCCGGATGATTTGAAGAGGCTTCCTCATTCCCCCAAAAGTCTGCGGCGAAAGAGAATGGCGCCGAGCAGGAGGAGCAGCGCGAAAATCCAGCCGCTCAAACAAATCAGCGTGGCCCATTTGGCCCGGTCTTTTTCATCCCGGCTGCGCGGACGAATGTTCTTGAGGAAAAAAACCAGGTTACCGGCCAGGTTCACGCAAACGATATTGACGGCCAGCAGCAGGCCCGCGCCCATGGCGAGTTCGGGTTCCCCGCGTCCGATCATGATGCCCAGGGCCGCGACCGGCGGCAGCAGGGCCACGGCCACCATCACGCCCACCAAGACGCTGGAGAGTCCGGTGGTCATGGACAGGGCCGCGGCCGCGCCGGAGGCCAGGGCCAGGGTGGCCGCACTGAGGCCCGCGTCGGTGCGGGCCATGATTTCGTCGCCGTACGCATCAATCGGCCACCATGCGCCCATGGCCGTGGCCAATATCCCGGAAAGGAGCACGCCGGCGAAAAGCGCGAAGGTCGCTTTGCGCATGAGCTTGGGGTCGCCCAGGCTGATGCCGAGGCTGAGGGCGAGGTTGGGGGCCAGCAGCGGGGCGATGACCATGGCCCCAATGACCACGGCCACGCTGTCTTCAATCAGTCCGATGGTGGCCACCACGGTGGACAGGGCGACGAGAATCAAATAGTTGCGGTTGCAGTCCGCGTCTTTGCGCACGCCCTCGTAGAGTTTTTCCCGCGAAGCGGGCGCGGCGCGCTCTTTTTCGAGGCTCTTTTCATCCGCCTGGGGCCAGGCGCTTTCGACGGTCAGCACCAGCACTTTGGCGGTGGGTTGGGCCCCGAGCACGTTTTGGAGGGTGTCCAAGGTTTCCTGCAAATGGTCGGCGCCCACCAACAGGCGGGTGGTCCGCATGCCGTCCTCGCCCGTGGGGCCGAAACGTACATCCACGGCATGCACCTTTTCGGCGAGGGCCAACAAAGTTTTCCCGCTGCCGGCGTCGGCAATGATTTCCACGTATTTCATGTGAAGCGTTGTGATGGATTCGAGGGAAAAGAAAAGGAAAATCTCCCCTGAACGTCTCCCAACATCCGCGGTCTGCTGAATCGCATCCGCAGGCCGTGTCTTGGCATCCGCAGGTCAAAACAACCGGAAAATCGGCGGGGAATGAACCACTGAACACACTGATTTACACTGATCTTGGGTTTTGGTTTTGGGTTTTGGAAGAGGAACCACGGATTTGCACGGATGCACACGGACTCCCTCTGACCTCATAAAAAAAAAAAAACAAGGAATCACGGATAGCAGGCGAATGCACACGGATATTTTTTTTGGGGGGGAATATCCGCAGGACGGCGAAGCATCCGCAGGGCAATGAAAAATCAACCACTGATGAACACTGATGAACACTGATCTTGGGTTTCGAGTAGGATTAGGATTAGGAGTAGGAGTAGGATCATCACCGTGATCCGACTTTTCAATCCTTCTCTCCTTCTAACCTCTGAATAGCATCCGCGGTCTCCCCCCCAAAAAAACGCATGAACATCCGAGGTTTCTGAAAAACCACTTGCATCCGATAGATCAAATGTATATATTCATATGTATGCAACACGCGGCGATCTCCCTTTCCACTTTG
>JAFIGC010000222.1 GCA_020831635.1 Verrucomicrobiota bacterium
TACAATGGCAATGGGTTGCTTGTTGCTTGTTGCTTGTTGCTTGTTGCTTGTTGCTCGTTGCTGGTTGCTTGTTGCTTGTTCTTTATTGTTGCTCATGGTCTGACCTCGCTTTTCTTTATGTGGTTCAAGAGATATTTCCGGAGTCCGGCAATTTTCCCACCTGTCTCTTGCAAGAGGTTTACGGTGGATTCGAACTCGTCTTGCGTGATATACGCTTCGTCTAGAGCGACATAGAGTTGGCTGCGTACTTCCCCATTTGACCCTTTTGCCACTTTGAGAAATTGAGCAAACTCCTTGCTGCTGTCACGTTCAAATCCTTCTGCTATATTGCTGGTAACCGACACAGCGGCTTTCCGGAGTTGCCATCTCAAATCTTTGTCATCGTGGAAAGACGGATTCCGGGTCAATTTGTAAACCACTTGCTGGCATTTTCGAGCAAGTTGCCAGCACTCAAAATCTTCAAAGCGTGTGATGCCTGCCATCGTTTTTTCCTTTGTGGAGGTGTGCATAGGATGAAAATGTTGACCCGTCAACCCACAACAGTCAACAAGCAACCTTCAACGGGTAACCGGCAACCTTTAACCGGAAACTGGCAACTGGAAACCGACAACCAGCAACCAGTAACCGACAACCAGCAACGAGAAACCGGCAACCTTCAACATCCCAATTCCGGCACATCCACCCAGCGTTTTTCTTTCCAGCTTTGCATGCCGAGTTCGGCGAGCTGTACGCCTTTGGCGCCTTCCATGAGGGTGTAGCGCCAGGGTTCGTCGAGGGCAACGTGGCGGATGAATTGCTCCCACTGGATTTTGAAGGCGTTGTCGTATTCGATGTTGTTGGGAACTTTGCTCCAACCTTCGTAGAAGTCGATGGGCTGGGCAATGTCGGGGTTCCAAACGGGCTTGGGGGTTTCGGCGGCGCTTTGCACCACGACCTCGCGCAGTCCGGCCACGGCGGATCCTTTGTCGCCATCGACTTGGACGGTGAGCAGGTCGTCGCGGCGCACGCGGGTACACCAGGAGCTGTTGAACTGGACCATGGTGCCGTCTTCGAGCAGGAACATGGCGTAGGCGGAATCGTCGGCGGTGGCCGGGAAGACCTTGCCGTCTTCGGCGCGACGTTCGGGCAGATCGACGGAGCCCCAGGAGACGAGGCTCTTGACGGGGCCGAAGACGTTGTCGATCACGTAGCGCCAGTGGCAGAACATGTCGATCATCATGCCGCCGCCATCTTCGGAACGGTAGTTCCAACTGGGACGCTGGGCGGGCTGATCGTAATCGAGTCCGGTGAAGACCCAATAGCCGAATTCGCCGCGGACGGAGAGGATTTTTCCAAAGAAGCCGAGTTCTTTGAGCATTCTGAGTTTGCGGAAGCCGGGAAGCCAGAGTTTGTCTTGGACGACGCCGTTTTTGAGGCCGGCATCCTCGACGAGTTTGGCGAGGCGGACGGCTTCGACGGTTTCCACGGCGGTGGGCTTTTCGCAGTAGACGGCGAGGCCGGCTTTGACGGCTTTTTCCACGAATCCGGCTCGTTGCAGGGTGCCGGAGGCATCGAAGAAGATGTCGAATTTGCCAAATTTACCGTCGAATGCACCCTGAAGGTCGGTGGTGTACTCGAAAGGCTTGCCAATGGCGCGGTTGCCGTATTTTTCGGCGAGAACCTTGAGCTTGTGCTCGCTGCGTCCGGTGAGCAACACTTCGGGCATGAGGATGAGATCGTTGCTGATCTTGATGCCGCCTTGTTCGATAATGGCGGTGATGGAGCGGTCCAAATGTTGGTTGGTGCCCATGCGTCCGGTGACGCCGTTCATGATGATGCGAATTTTTTTGATTTCCATGGTGTTTGAGAGGTCAGAGGTTGATTTAGAAGGAGAGAAGGAGAGAGGTCAGAGGTCAGGCTCCGACCGATCCGTCGGATCAGACGGATCAGAGAAAGAATTTCAGGTAGGGTTCGTTTTTGGCGAGGCGTTGTACGAGGAGGGCGACTTCGCGTGCGTGGTAGTCGCCCCACATGCAACTTTCGTCGCAGGCGATTTTGCGTCCGGCGGGGATGTTGTCCCAGCCGCGGGGAAGATGGTAGTTGCTGTGGAGAATGAGCCCGTGGTGATTGGGATCTGCACTGAGGTAAGGCTCGTCAAAGAGGGTGTCCAACACGGTGAGTCCGGCTTGGTAGTATTGGTTGCCGGTTGTGGGTTGCTGGTTGCTTGTTGTGGGTTGCTGGTTGCTTGTTGAGGGTTGCTGGTTGCTTGTTGTGGGTTGCTGGTTGCCGGTTGTTTCTTTTCTGATGAGATAGCGTCCCAAGCGGATCAAGCCTTGGGCGGCGATGGCGGCGGCAGAACTGTCGACGGGTTCGATGTCGTTGTGGGGATCGGCTTTGCTTTGGGTGTAATCGCCCAGTTTGTGCAGATTCGGTGCGCCGGTGTCCCAGTAAGGAATGCCGTCGAGGCTGGTGTGGGCGAGGTAGAAGTCGCAGGTGGCTTTGGCGGCTTTGAGCATGAAGCCTTCGATTTCGGCGCGTCCGCCCACGGGGGCGATGGCTTCGTCGGAGAGGGTTTCGAGAAACTCCAGTTCCTCGGGATAACCGGCGATACACCAAGCGAGGCCGCGGGTCCAGGTGGTGAAGGGCGAAAAGCCCTGCTGGCTGTTGGGGGCGCGGAAGTTGCCGTCGTTCACATTGAAGAGGCTTTCGTGGGCGGTGCGTCCGTGAATGTCGAAGGCGTCGCGTCCCTCGCCATAATAAATGGTGAAATCGGCGGTGGTGCGGGCGTGTTGCACCAATCGCTCGAGGAGGGAGATGGCGCGGTCATTCTCTTCCATGAGGGGATGACCGAGTTGGAAGCCGACCGCGAGGGCCCGCAAGGAGCGGATGGTGTCGGCAAAAAGGCTTTGGGGGCCGTTGAAGGAATAAATAAAGCCTTCGCCATTGGCGATGGGGGTCCAGCGTCTCGCTTGGGCGGCGCCGGAGAGTTTGAGGGCCAACTCGTAAAAATTGCGTTCCCATTCGTTTTCGGGGATACGGCCTTCATTCATGAGGCGGAGTAGATTGCCGTAGGTGCTGACGTTGTTGAATCCGTGGTCATGCACACCGAAATGGGAAACGTGGGGGGCCATGAACTTGACGGTGTTCTCGCGTCCGGCCTTGAGGAATTTTTCGTCTCCGGTGGCGTCGAATTGCAGGATTTCGGAACCGAATTCAAAACCTTGCGTCCATTCCGTCCATCCCCGGGTGGTGTATTTTCCGTTGACGGTGAAGACGGGGGATCCTTTGGCGTGGTCGTATTCCTTTTGCAGGGTTTCGATTTTCGCGGCGGAAATTTCCCAGAGCTTTTCAATCTTGGGAAGCAAATCGGCGGGGGTGATGTCGGGATTGATTTTCATGGCATTTGGGAGAGGTCAGAGGGTAGAGGTTAGAGGTCAGGGGGAGAAGGAGAGAGGTCAGAGTTTTGAGGTCAGAGGTTGGAAGTCAGGAATTTCAAAATCGTTTGCCTTTTTTGAGGTGAATGATGAGGATTTCGGTGTCTTCCATGGCTTCGTAGGTGTGATCGAGGGCTCCGTCGAATTGCAAGGCTTCGCCTGCGTTGAGCACATGACGTTCTTTGGGCAATTGGATCATGAGTTTTCCGCTCACCACCCAGCACATTTCGAAATTGTCGGCGTGGATTTCCGGACGTCGCACGGCCGCGCCTTTGGGGGCATGGGCGCGAAAGGCGCGCACATTGTTGTAAGTAATGCGCTGGAAATGGAACTCGCCGGAATTGTATTCATCGGCACGGGCTTTTTGGGCGGTGCGCGATTCCGCCAAGGCAATGAGATCGGTGGTATTCAGATCAAACACGCGGCTGATACGAAACAGGGTTTCCAGTTCCGCCGCGGTTTGATTGCGCTCCAGCTTGGAAATCACCGACGGCGAGATCCCGGTGCGCTCGGAAACATCGGCCAAGGTCATGTTGGCCCGCTTCCGCAGTTCTCTGACAATTGAAAAATCAAAACTCATATTTATTTCCTTGTGAATAAAATACACATCATTATGCGCTTGTAAAGAAATTTTTGAAAAAAATCATTTCATTCGGATTCAGTGGATGTAAGAGAGCGTTTTATCCAGGATTCCCTATGCATTTTGCCATCATCACCGCCATACTTTGGTCCTTCGCCGGATTCGGTTCTTCGCGCTTGGCGCGACTGTTCGGAGCGGCACAGGCGAATTTTCTGCGTTTGTTTTGTTCCACGATTTTGTTGGCGCTGCTGGCTTGGGGGCTTGGCATCTTTGTTTTGCCCGCCGGGGCGTGGCTGTTTGCGTTGTCGGGATTTTTGCACTTGGCGGTGGGGGATGTGGGGTTGTTTGCGGTGTATCGTCGCTTGGGTCCGCGGATCGGCGTATTGGCGGTTTCCTGTTTGGCGCCCCCCATTGCTTTGGTGGTGGAATGGGCGGTGTTGGGCACGGTGGTGTTGTGGTGGCAATTGACGCTTGCGGCGGGGGTTTTGGTTTGCGTGGCCTTTGCGGTCGCGCCCCGGGAGCGGATGCACCTGACCCCTTTTGAACTGCGTCGGGGTATTTTGGCGGGCGCGATTGCGACGTTGGGGCAGGGGAGTTCCGCCGCCGTGAGCCGAATGGGATACGCGGAAGTCAGCGCCGCGGGGCAGCAGGTGGGCCCGTTCATGCCGACCTTGTTGCGCTGCGCAAGCGGATGCGCGGGGGTTTTCCTGTGGTTGCTTTGGCGAAAAACCAGGGGACAGGCGTTTCGCCAAACTTACACGGACATGCTGCCGCATCGGCGCATTGGTGGACATCCCATGGCCTGGTTGGCGGTGTCCACCCTGTTGGGCCCCGTGATCGGGGTGTTGTTTCTCATGAAAGCGTTGGAAACCACGCCCTCCGTTTTGGTGCAGGCGGGGTTGTCGACCCTGCCGATTTTCATGATACCGGTGGCCTGGTTTTTCGATGGCAACGCCCCCAGCCGACGCTCTTTGGCGTGTGGGGTTTTGGCCATCGCGTTGGTGATTCTCACGATTTTGGGCGGGCGGATTTTCTAGCTGTCTGTCGAGTGATGAAAAGCTTTTCCCATGCGCTATTTTCATCATACAAGATTTTCCACAAGACAGCGAGATCCGGTGGATTGTTGGGGCATTCGAGAAAATAGGGTGCGACCCCGTTGGGGTCGGCAGACGGGGTGGGATACATTTCCCGGGGCGTTGCCGCCGGGCTGACGGGTTAGACCCCGTTGGGGTCAATTGGGTATGGTGTCCCATTTCGGGATTTGCATCCCAACGGGATGCCACTCGTCAGACCGGGGTGAAACCCCGGGGTTTGCCACCCCACCCGAACCCGCATCCCAACGGGATGCCACTCTTGGGCTTTAACATGAATGATTCCAAGCGGCTTTCACGTTTTCATTTTAATGCCAGTTGTCAGGGTTCCCAGCCCAAGTCCAAACAAGAGAGATAGAGGGATGAATGCCTTATACAATCCCCAATATTCAAAACGCAAACTGGCAATCCCAGTGCCGTGTGAAAGGATGCCCCCTCCCTGTTGATGTAAAAGGCTTGAAAGCAAAATGCCAAATGCGATCAGCGTGCCTCCGATGGAGGTCATCAAAAAGGAGAGGAATATTTTTATGAAAATCTTTTCTTTGACGGCTACCTCGGCGGTTCAATTCAACTGTCGCTAATCGTGACCTTGATCATCTTGTCGCCCTGGGCGATGGCATCGACCACGTCTTGGCCTTCGGTGACATGGCCGAAGACGGCGTGTTTGTTGTCGAGCCAGGGGCAGGGGACGTGGGTGATGAAAAATTGGGAGCCGTTGGTGTTGGGTCCGGCGTTGGCCATGGAGAGGATGCCGGGACGATCATGCTTGAGTTCGGGGTGAAACTCGTCTTTGAAGGTGTAGCCGGGTCCGCCGGTGCCGCGTCCGTCGGGACATCCGGTCTGGATCATGAAGTCGGGAATGACGCGATGAAATTTGAGGCCGTTGTAAAACCCTTTTTCGGTGAGTTTTGCAAAATTTTCAACGGTTTTGGGCACTTTGTCATCGTGGAGTTCAAGATGGATGGTGCCTTTGTTGGTTTCGATGGTCGCTTTTTTCATAAGTTCGTTTTTGGGGTTGTTTCAGGTGTTCAATCGGCGGGTTCAAGAGCCGCCGGGGGAAATGATTTCGATGGAAACGGTTCGGTTTCTGGCCTTGCTGGAGGCGGGGGTGTTGGGAAAGGGGGGGCTTTCGTCGCCGGAGGAGATGGTGCGCAGGCGGGTTTCGGGGATGCGGGCGCGGGTGGTGAGGTATTGTTGCACCTCTTTGGCGCGCAATTCTCCAAGTTCGTGGTTGCTGGCGTAGGCGCCGCCAGGTCGGACGGGGTCGTTGTCGGTGTGTCCGATGATGACGATAAGGCTTTCGGGGCTGATTTCCCGAATTTTGCTGGCCACGCGGGTCAGGCGCCGGGTTTGATTGGGATCGATGGTGGTGAGGCGGCTGAAGACGGGCTCCTGAAACACGATGCGGGGTGTGCCGCTGGCATCGCGGACTTCGATGCCGTCGATGTCCCCGAGATGGGTGCGCCATTCCGCCACGCCGCGGCGGGGACGGGCGGGGTCGGCGGGGGTACGGTCGCCGGTTTCGGTGATTTCCGTTCCCTCGTCCACCATCACGGGGTCGAAATCCTCGTCGGTTTGGGGGGCGCGGCGCACGCATCGGGTGATTTGCATGCCGAAAAGAACGAGAAGAATCACGGCCAGGCAGGACATGAACACGCCCAAATATGGGGTTTGGGAGGGCGGACGGTTGAGTTCCTCTTCAAGGAGACCGCCCAATGCGCCGGTGGGTTTGTAGGTGCTTTTGCCGGGGGCCATGCCGGGTGGGGACACGCGGCGGCGTTCGCCCTGAAGGTTGCTGGCGGCGTAAAATGAAGCGATGGCGGCGTCTTCCACCCGGTACAGGCGCACGGGCACGCTTTCCAGATCGGCTTCTTTGGCGGCGGCCCAGCGTTTGAACCCGGCCAACACTTCGAGGTCCTCCCCCTTTTTTCGGGCCAAAAGGGGTTCTAGCACGCCATAGCGTTTCACGGATTCGACGAGAACGGGCTGCGCGGACATCTCCCGGGGCGCGTTGGGGCCGGGCAACAGATCCTGCGGAGACACCAAAAGCAGACGTTCGCTTTTGGGCGTCGGGGTTTCCTGGTTTGCGAGGAGGTCAGTCATGACAATGGTTTGGGCGGGGGATTGAATTTCAAGTTCGCATTGAACCCTTTTTTTGCGCGTTTGGCAATCCAAGGGTCAAAAAACTTTTGCATTTCGCCGATTTGGCCGCTTTTGCTTGTACCTGAATCCGTGAGATCTTTGCT
>JAFIGC010000223.1 GCA_020831635.1 Verrucomicrobiota bacterium
GCCTCGTCCACAAACCTTCCTGGCACTCCGCCGTGGAGCTCTTGAGGCCACTCTCCCTCAATTATTTGTCGTGATTATCCAACACCGTTCAGATACTCACCATTTTCCCATGGCTCAAATGCAATGGCAGCGCGTGCGTCTTCCGTGTTGGAGTCAGATGGGATGGATGAGCTTTCTTTGTGCTGAAGACTCCGGAGCAGGATGCGCCGCCCCCACAGCTTTTCGCAAGCTCCTCGAGTCCCGTCCCGAGTGCCGAGCAGGTGTCGCGCCAGCCCCCGGGGGCCAACCCCGGAGCGATACAGAAATCAGAGGAGAAGGCCGCAAAATATTCTCTGAAAAAGAACTTGCCGGGGGCGGGCCTTTATGCGATAGACCTCCTCCCTTTATTTGGCCAATCGTGACGCTCTGCGGTGGGGAAACCCGCCGTTGGTAGAGCCAATCATGAAAAGAAAACGCTTCCACTTCCTGAAAACGGAAGGGACTTGGCCGGCTGAAGGTGCTTGAAAAAGCGCCCGCAGAGCGTTTCGAACACCGAAAAATTCCAGATGATCACGGCGGACGATTCGTCGACTGGCTTTTTCGGAGATGCCCCCCGGGCGACCCATTGTGGGTGAGTCCAGGGACAATTCAGTCCATGGCAACGGCGCAACCCGCCGGGTCACAGGGAGATTCAATCGAATCGCCCGCATTTACTGAGGAAACATATGAACGGTCAAAAAATACGTATCAGATTGAAAGCGTACGATCACCGGGTGCTCGACCAGTCCGCAGGGGACATCGTCGAGACCGCGAAACGTACGGGGGCCCGCGTTGCGGGACCGATTCCGATGCCCACGCGCATCGAACGGTTCACCGTCAACCGCAGTCCGCACGTGGACAAAAAGTCCATGGAACAGTTCGAAATCCGCACACACAAGCGGATGTTGGACATCATCGAGCCGACCGCCAAAACCGTGGATGAGTTGAAAAAACTCAATCTGCCCGCCGGCGTGGACATCACCATCAAGATTTGAGGAGATTGACCATGAACGCAATTATTGGCAGAAAAGTCGGCATGACCCAGATTTTCGACGAGAACGGAGTGCAAATTCCGGTGACCGTCATTGAAGCGGGTCCTTGTGTGGTCGTGCAACGCAAAAATTCCGAGATCGACGGTTACGATGCCGTACAGCTCGGATTTGTGGAGCAAAAACCCCAACGGTTGGGCAAGGCCTCCCTCGGTCGCTTTGCGAAAGCCGAAGTCACCCCCCGTCGCTTCCTGCGCGAATTCCGCTGCGAAGCGGACAGCGCGTTGAAATCCGGCGACGAAGTCAAAGCCGACATCTTCAAAGACATCACCTACGTGGATATTTCCGGGGTGAGCAAAGGCCGCGGCTTCCAGGGTGTGGTCAAGCGCTACAACTTTGGCGGCGGTCGCGCCTCCCACGGCGGCAAATCCCATCTGCGCTCCCCCGGTTCCATCGGGTGCCGCGAATGGCCGGGCCGCGTCTTCAAAAACAAGAAGATGCCCGGACAAATGGGCAACCGCAACGTCACCACACAGAATATCAAGGTCGTACAAGTGCGCGAGGAAGACAACGTCATATTGGTCAGGGGCTCCGTCCCCGGACCGAACGGCGGTTTGGTTCTCGTTCGCAAGGCCATCAAGAAAGGTTGAGGACCCCCATGAGCAAACTTCCCATGAAAGATTTACAGGGCAAGGCCGCCGGAGAATACGATATTTCCGACGACTTGCTGACCTTCGACAAGGGCCTCCAGGCGGTGCAGGACGCGGTGGTGAACTACCGCGCCAACATTCGTCAAGGCTCCGCTTCCACGCTTGGCAAAGGCGAAGTGGCCGGCAGCGGCAAAAAACTTTGGAAACAAAAGGGCACCGGACGCGCCCGCACCGGCTTGCGCCAATCTCCGGTTTGGCGCGGTGGCGGCGTGGTGTTTGGTCCCAAACCCCGCGATTACAATCGCAACCAGAACCGTCGCGAAGCCCGCTTGGCTTTCCGTCGCGCCTTCAGCGAAAAAATCGCCGCCGGTCAAGTGATCGTCGTCGAGGACCTGAGCGTGGCCCAGCCCAAGACCCGTGAATTCGCGGCCTTGATGACCGGTCTCGGGGTAAGAGCCCCGGCGATCTTTGTCACCGACGCCGTGAATACCGACGTGGTTCGCGCCGCTCGCAATATTCCCCGCGTTGAAGTCACCACCGCCGATTCCCTGCACACCTATCAGGTGTTGCGGTATCCGACCCTGGTCATCACCCGCGCCGCCATGGCCGTGATCGAAGAACGACTTCTCAAAGCCAAAGGAGGCAAGGCATGAAGCCCGCCCATCAAGTGATTGATACCATCCTGCTGACCGAAAAGGGCACCGTCCTGACCGAGCAGCACAACCAGTACATCTTCAAGGTGTATCCGTCCGCCAACAAAAACGACATCAAAACGGCGGTGGAATCCCTGTTCAAAGTGCACGTCACCGACGTGCGCACCATGAACCGGATCGGCAAGAAAAAACGTGAACGCCGCCCGAATTACGGTCGCACCTCCGCTTGGAAAAAAGCGGTGGTGACCCTGAAAGAGGGCGACACCATCGACCTCACCTAATTGAAAGTATTCTTATGGCTTTAAAAACGCGAAAACCCACGACACCCAGCAACCGTTTCACGGTGCTGTCCGATTTCGAGGGACTCGACAAAGTTCGCCCCCTGGCGAGCCTCACCGAGCCCAAGAAATCCAAAGCCGGCCGCAACTCCGCCGGCCGCATCACCGTCCGCCACCGCGGTGGCGGACACAAAAAACTGTATCGCCGCATTGATTTCAAGCGCGACAAAGTCGGCGTGCCCGGCAAAGTCGCCACCTTGGAATACGACCCCAACCGCACCTCCAACATTGCCCTGATCCATTATGCGGACGGCGAAAAGCGCTACATTCTCGCGCCCGTCGGCCTCAAGCAGGGTGATCAGATCGTGGCCGGTTCCGGCGTGCCCTCCAAAGTGGGCAACGCCCTGCCGATCAAGGAAATCCCCTTGGCCACCGTCATTCACAACATCGAGCTGATGCCCGGCGGCGGCGGCAAGATCGTTCGCAGCGCAGGCGCCGGGGCTCAATTGATGTCCCGCGACGAAACCTACGCGCAGATCAAACTTCCCTCCGGTGAAATCCGCATGATTCACGTGAACTGCATGGCCACCGTTGGACGCGTGGGCAACAGTGAACACGAATCCCGTTCCCTCGGCAAAGCCGGACGGAAACGGTGGATGGGCATCAGACCCACCGTTCGCGGTGTGGCGATGAACCCGGTGGACCATCCCATGGGCGGTGGCGAAGGCCGCACCTCCGGTGGCGGTCACCCCGTGACCCCTTGGGGCAAAATCACCCGTGGCAAGAAAACGCGCAAGCGCAGCAAGACCACGAGCAAATTCATCGTCAAACGGAGGAAGTAATTCATGTCACGTTCCATTAAAAAAGGCCCGTACGTTGACGAAAAGTTGTACACCAAAGTCAGCAAGATGAATGAGGGCGGACGCAAGCAGGTGATCAAGACCTGGTCCCGTCGCTCCATGATTCTTCCCGACTTCGTTGGCCACACCCTCGCGGTGCACAACGGCAAGGTGTTTATCAACGTATTCGTTACCGAAAACATGGTCGGCCACAAGCTTGGAGAATTCGCGGTCACCCGCTCCTTCAAGTCCCACGGCATTTCCAACAAATAATTCACACCCCAATGTGAAACGAAAAAAGCCCCGCTACGCGGGGCTTTTTTTTGCAGAATGATTGCGGTTTTGAAGAGGCCTGGATAATGGGATGACAGAATGATGGGGGGAGGAGAAGGAGAGGCGTAAATGTTTACAACTATTTATGCGCATAAACGGAGTCTCATGGCGCCGCGTAGAGGGTCCAGAGTCCGCCGATTCACATAGGCCACGATCAGCGGGATGCCCGCCAGATGACAGGGACTGAGGAGAATGCTGAGCACCCCCCAGATCAGGGCGGCAAACAGCGCGGGTCCCCAGCCCATGCTCAGGGATTGATTCAGGGAATCCATCAGGCTGTGCATCAACTTTCTCCCGTTTCATCCGGGAATACATATCCCAGGCCCCGCCAGACGCTGAGAATGTCCTCTTTGGAGAAAAAGCCTTCATGACGAAACTGCTCCTTGCCTTCCGCATCGTAAAATATCTGAGTGGGAATCATGCGGACGCCGTACTCCCGTACCGCCTCTCGGTTTTCCCAGATATCGATGAAGATGGTTTCGAAGTGATCGGCATGGGTGACCATCAATTCGTCGAGGATCGGTTTCATGGCTTTTTTTGATTTGGTCAGGGGCGAATATTTTGCCGGAACTCACGACCTTGCCGTCCACGGCCAGGGCCGGGGTTCTCATGACCCCCATTTTCATTATGTCGTGAATCTGGGTGACTTTTTCGATCTCCACGTCCATGCCGCTGGTTGCGGCGCGGGCGTTTTCTTCGAGCTTTTTGCATTTGGCACAACCGGTGCCGAGGATCTGGAGTTTCATTTGGAGTTGAGTGGTTGGGGGTCTACACGCTGATCTATATCCGCTGACCGCTTCATGAGAACCACGCTCCGTAGGTCATTCCGGCAATGGTGCTCATCACCACCACCAGGCTGACGAAGACGATGGTTTTCTTCGTGCCCATGACGCTGCGGATGACCAGCATGTTGGGCAAGCTGAGGGCGGATCCGGCGAGGAGCAGGGCGAGGGCGGGCCCCTTGTGCATCCCGCTGCCGAGAAGACCCTGCAAGATGGGCACTTCGGTCAGGGTTGCGAAATACATGAAGGCGCCAATCACCGCGTTTTCGAGAGCCACCAATGGAAAAGTTTGGCCACGGTGGGGGTGAATTTATCGCGATTGTAGGCATCGCCGATTTGCCGGATGGCCTCGGCAGTGGTGGGGTAGGGGTGGATGACGGATGCGAGGGTGCCCAATTTCATGCCCGCCCGCATGGCCACGCTGATTTCCGAGATCATGTCCCCGGCGTGTTCGCCGACGATGGTGGCGCCGACGATCTTGCCTTTGACGGCGTGCACTTTCACAAACCCTTCGGTGTGACCTTCCAGCAGGGTGCGGTCCACTTCGGCGAAATCCCGGCGATAGGTTTTGAGGGTTTCGCCGTGTTTTTCCTTGGCTTCGGCTTCGTAAAGTCCCACATGGGCAATTTCGGGCTGGGTATAGGTACACCAGGGCACGAGAAGATCGCCATGCTTTTTCCGTCCGCCGAAGAGGGCGTTTTGAATGACAGCCCTGGCCGTGAAGTCGGCCATGTGGGTGAACTTGTATTTCATGCAGACATCCCCCACCGCAAAAATCCGTTTGTTGCTGGTGCGCAAGGTCTCGGACACTTCCACGCCAGTGCGGGGGTCGAAATTCACTCCGGCCACCTCCAGTCCCATCCCTTCCACGTTGGGGGCGCGTCCCACGCCGACCACAATTTGATCGAAACCCAAGGACTTGGCTTCTCCGTCGAGTTTGTAGTGAATGCGCCGTTGGTCGCCGTCATTTTCCACGCGCTCGATTTTGGCGGCGCATAAGAGGTTGACCCCATCGCGCTCGAGGGATTTGCGCACCACTTCGGCGGCATCGGGATCTTCGCGGGGGAGAATGTGGCCCGCGGTTTCAAACAGGGTGACCTCGCTTCCAAAGCGCGCAAACGCCTGGGCCATTTCACATCCGATGGGTCCGGCCCCGATCATGGCCATGCGTTTGGGGAGTTCGGTGAGGGAAAAGAGGGTTTCATTGGTCAGGGGCGCGGCCTCTTCAAGCCCCGGAATGGGCAACAGCACCGCCCGGGCGCCGGTGGCAATGACCGCTTTGGCGAATTTCAGTTCATGGTCACCGACTCCCACGGTTTCGCCGTCGATAAACTTTCCTTCGCCCAAGAACACGTCGATGCCCAAATCGCGGAAACGCTCGGCGGAATCGTGGGGGGCGATGTCGGCGCGCAGTTTTCTCATGCGATTCATGACCGCCGGAAAATCGACGTTCACGCCATCGGGTACTTGAACGTGATCATGGGTGGCATCCCGCACCGCCGCCGCCCGTTTTGCGGCCGCAAGCAGGGCCTTGGAGGGGACGCAACCCACATTTAGACAGTCCCCGCCGAGGGCGTGTTTTTCGATCAACGCCACCTTCGCCCCCAGTCCCGCCGCCCCGGCAGCGGTGACCAGCCCGCCGCTTCCGGCACCGATCACCACCAGGTTGTAGCGTCCTTTGGGGGTGGGGTTGACCCAATCCGTCGGCGCGACCTGGGCACGCAGGGTTTGATTGTCAGGTGTGTCCGGAGAAAAAAGCGGGTCAGATGATGTGGCGTTCATGGAAGTTGGACGAAGCGGATGCGGTTCTATTCCCGCCGATGTGTGATGGAGTAAAACGGGTTGCTGATGATGGATCGGCCTTTTTGACTAGTACTCAGTAAACTATAAATCTTCGCATAGGATTGGTCTATTTTGGATGCTGGGGATGGGAGGAGGGGCTTGTGCAACCTGGAAGGTTGTGCATGACCCTCATCTCATTTCCAGCGCCAAAAGAGGCCAAAGTTCTGGTCATATCGTTCACATTTCATCGCGTTTGAAAGGGATATTCTCAATTTTCCCAACCCTTCGGGCCATGATCTTCCGGCGGCTTTGCACCTCAAAAAGAAACAACGATACGATGTATCGCCTTATTCTTTTTGTGGCACAAATCCACTCGGAATCTCACGGTCCTATGCGAAGATTTATGGTTTACTGAGTACTAGGTGGGATGCTCCTCATTCAGCTCTGGTTTTGGTGCCTTGGGTAAATCCATAATCGATACTGATATCTTCGGCTACCCAAAGTCGCATACAGATGCAATTCCGAATCTCGGAAAACAAATCGATTTGATTTCCGAGATTCGGAAAACCGGGGAATTGTCAATCGGCGACATGTGCGCCCCGAAGGGGTGCGGGCGGTTAGCCCAAGGGCCGTGCCCTTGGGTTTTGGAATATGGGAAAATGTGCGCCCCGAAGGGGTGCGGGCGCGCCACGCAAACCCCAGAACTCAATTTGAAGGGTCATTATGCTTACGGTGATCGCAGATTCTATTGAGTTGTTCGGGCCGAAGGTCCGAGCCAATACCAGCCCGGTCCGGTCTCGGGGGCCGCGTGAGCGGAACCCGTGACCGGGCCGGGGTACCGGTGTAAATTTTCATAGTCGCGGGCTGAAGGTCCGCACAGATTACCGGGGGGCTGGCACGGGGTGATTTGCGCGGACCTTCGGCCCGCGGGTTGGTGGGGCGACGGATACCCGGCCCGGGGGGGGGGGGCGG
>JAFIGC010000224.1 GCA_020831635.1 Verrucomicrobiota bacterium
GATTCGCCCCCTGGGAAATCCGGCTCGGGTTGTGGCGGCTCCTCTTCTTTAAAAATTTCCGCCTCCTCCAAAACCGCATCCTCATCCATGATTTCCGCGGCGGAACGATAAAACGTGCGCATTTGTCGGGCATCCTCGGATATGACGGGTTCTGCTGGGGGGGACACGCCCGCGGGAGCGGCGGTATCGGCGGCGGGTTGGGGAGGTGCGGGGGGAGCTTCGGACGCGACACCTCCGAGACCCCATACATCACTCTGCAATCTTTGGGGTGACGCGGGGGGGGCTGGATCCGGGGCTGGCTCCTGGCGTCCGCTCACGGAAGTAATCGTGGTGTCACGCCGCTCCAATCCGCGGGTGACGGGCAAGCGTTGATTCGTTTCCGCATCCGGTTTCGCTTGCTCCCGTCCACGCCATCTCTCCCTCGGAAGGGGTGCCGCTTCATCGGGGGCCTCCGTCAAGCGAAAGGAATCCATCATCGGATCCGCAGTCGCCTCAAAGACGCTATCCACGGATTCACCCGCTTCCGCCTGATCCATTTCATCCGCCTCTCCCCCGATGTCACTGAGCAACAATCCGATGGGGGCGTCGGAAATCTCATCATAGACGCGGGTTTCGCCGTGTTGCAGCCGGTGGAAATGAAAATACGCCATCCCCAGGCCAATGACCAAAATGGCCGCAATGGCGGTGGGCAACCACAGGGCAAAGGAACGGGTCGACGGGGTTTCCTCCGCAGGCGCTGTTTTTCGGATCGCGTCCCCGCAGTCGTCCACAATGCGCTCCGTCCCCGGCACGGGTTCTTGGAGAACGGTCTGCAGGAGGGTCACCGTCTGACCCAATTCTTCCACGTAACGACGCAGGGCGGGGTCCTCCGCAAGTTGCGCCTCCGCTTCCGCACGTTCATTGTCGGCAAGATCGCCCAACACATGGGCCGTCCAACGGGGATCGTCTTTGGGCCAGCTCATGACGTACCCGCCTTTTCCTGTTTATGGGCCTGTTTTTGGGCCAGTTTTTCGGACAGGGTGGCCACGGCCTGATGGAGCAAATATCCGACGTTGCCCTCGGAGAGGTCGGTGACTTCGCTGATTTCCCGGTAGCTGAGGCCTTCTTGGAGCCGCAACAACAGAACCGTGCGCTCGTTTTCTTTCAACAAATGGATATGGTCGAGCACGGCCCGGGTCCGTTGCCGGTTTTGGGCCGCGCGTTGGCTTCGCTCCTCGGCCAAGTCCAGCTCGGCGTGGGTTTCGTGGAGTTTTTTGCGGCGTTGCTCCTTGCGAATCAAATCCACGGCCCGGTTGTGGGTGACCCGATACAACCAGGAGCGTACGGCCCCAATCGCCGGGCGTTCCCCGGGCTGAAGTTCGTGGTACCGAATGAACACCTGTTGCACGACATCGCGGGCCGCATGGTCGTCTCGGACCATGCGGGCGGCGTATCTCAACAAGGATGGGGCGTGGGCGTTCATCAATTCTTCCAAATTCATTTCCAATGGCTTTTCAAAAGGCGGATCCAAAGCTTGTGCGTCCGTTTCAGGGGCTTTCATGGATAGGTCGTTTGCCACGGGGGTTTCCTTAGAAAATTTCGCCGGGATTCAATCGGGCGTGAATGGCATCGACCATGCGGTCAAAGGGCGGCAGGCCCGTGCGCTGGGCATGTTCGCGGCTGACGCGTCCGGACTGATACCTGCGGTGAACTTGGCGGGCCATGCCCGTGAGCCCCCGCGAACGGGCGGGATCGGCGACTTCCCATCTCCGGGCCTGCACGAGCAGGGCGGTGATGCGAATCATGGCCTGATCCCGGCTCATCATTTCTTCGGGCATTTGGGCTTGGGAGGCCAAAACCGCTTGCAAGCCCTCCTCCCCGGACGGGTATTCGGGTTCCAGCAGGTGAAAACGCTCGTACAAGGACATGGCCGTCTCCAGATCGCCGTATTCGGCGTGCAACAACAGGGCTTCCCGCAGAAATCCCGAAAATCCCCGGCGCACGGTATCTTCGTCGGAGAGTTGTTCAAACTCTTCGAGGATCACGGGCAGCAGCGACAACCGGGGCAAGGCCAGAATGGGGTGACCGTCTTCATCCAGAACCAGTTCCCCCCGGCGCAGGAGTTCGGAAAGGGCTTGCATGCGCATTCGGAACAACCGCCCTTGCTGAAAACGGTTGCGGGCATGGTCCCCTCCCCGGTCGGCCCAGTAGAGCACATGGGTGTGGGGCAGTCGCCAGTCCAAGGGGCCAAAACGATCTTCCATCGCCTGAATGCGGGCGGGATTCATGCGGAATTCCCGCCGGGCGATCTCAAGGGCGGCCTCGGTTTGCGGACGGGGTCCGTCAAAGGCTTCGGTGATTTTTTCGGAAAGGCGTTTTTTGTAGTGGTCGTGGGACTGATCGAAATCCATGCCGATTTTATGTTGGAACATCCAGCCGATGTTCCAATGAATCACGTCCGAGCGGGGATTGTTGCGCAATCCGTCCTCACGCAGCAAATCCAGTCCGTGTTGCACCCAGCGCCAACGATCTTCGTCCTCGGGAAACAGGACGCTGATGTTGTAGGCGAGGTTCCAAGCCTGGAATTCCCAGACTTCGGGAATGTTGGGCTCCAATTGGGTAATCCAGGCGGCGAGTTGGACCAATTCGAAAAACTGACCGCTTTCCTGGAGTTCGTGGGCCCGCATCCAAAGGGCGTTCGCCACCAATCCCCGGAAGGCGCCGAAGGCCACGGTGGTGATGGCGACCAGCGGGGTGGTGTCCTCGGGGGGAACGGCCTGCAACTGGTGTTCGCTGCGGCGGTCCACCAAATCGGCGTGCCGCCCGCCGGCCAAGGCCATGAGGACCACCCCGACAAAAAAGAGCGATCGGGCTCGTCGTTTCGGGTTCATTCCGCCACCCCCGCCTCGCGTTTGTGGAACAAAAAGATGCCGCCGCCGGCAATCAGCAACAGCACCGGCAACATGCGCAGGAACAAGACACCCGTCAGTTCGCCCGCGGAAATCAACACGCCGTTGGCCACCCGCTCCAAGGGACTGTCCAAATCCAGTGGCCGCAAGACCATGTGAATGCCCCGATACATGAACATGCTCACGGAATTCAAGGTGCGCACGACAAATCCCGGATCTTCCATGCGCGACAAGGGGGTGCCTTCCTCCAAGGCCAACTCCACGGTTCTCGCAAAGCCCCGCATGACCAGCATGACCGAGGTCACGTAGCAGGCCACGGGCAGGGAAAACAGGCAACCCGAACTCACCCCAAGCGCCGCCAACAGGGCCAACAGGCCGGACAACAGACCCAGGGCGCGCAGAAAATTGGGGGCGAACGCGCCGCCGGGACGATACAGCATGACGCCGTCCCCGGGACGAAAGAAGACCATGTCCCCGCTTTCGCTTTGGTTAACAAAAGAAACCACGATGCGCGCGGCGCCGTCAAATTGTCCGTCTTCATTCAAATGCAACACATACTCGCCCGCCGGGGATTGTTCCACCTGCCGGGTAAACAAATCCGGCTGTTCCGGGGTGCCGACCCGCCATTCGCCGGGCACGCGCACCGCGCCCATGGAAGCGCCGTCAAACCGATACGCCAATTGCAAATCCTCCTCGGCGCGCACGGGGGCGGACAACTCGTACTCCCAGCGAACCGTCTGTCCCTGTCTGGCCGAATTGCGCAGGGCCAGCAACAGCAGTTCGATCTCCCGGCGCAACATATCCTCGGTCACCCCCGGCGGCAAAACGGCGGTCCGCAATTCCTCCCGTAGTCGGGCCTCGATCTCGTCGGTCAGGTCTTCCGGCACCGGAGCCTCCGGTTTGCGGGCGGTCAGCACGGTTTCGCGAATGGTCCGCATTTCCGCGGGCGTTTTTTCGGCGGCGGCGCTTCGCACCACCCCGTTCACCCGGAACAGGGTGACAAATCCGCATAGAAACAAGAGGCTGACCGACAAGGTGGAGACGGCCAACCATTTTCCCCACCACACTGCCGCCCGCGAAACCGGTTTGGTAAGCACCATGTGCAAACGTTTGGAGGACAAATCGCCGGCCACGCTGGCACAGGACACCCAAAGGGTCATGGCCGCCAACAAACCCGCGGACAATCCGATACTGTAGCGGATGTGCATGCGCAGTTCGCCGGACAGGGTACCGTCCCCGCGCAGACCCAACGGCAGGAGAATCAACACCCCGGCCACCAAGGCCAGCATGGACCAAGCCACGCGTTCGCGCAGCGAAGCCCGAAGGGTTAATTTGTAGATGACCCACCAGTTTTTCATGCGTCTTTCTCTTGCCCTTTGTCTTGGCCTTTGTCTTGCCCTTTGTCTTCGCCTTTCGCCTTGCCTTTGCCATCATTCGAAACCGCGGTCAAAAACTCCGCCAACGCGCCTTCGGCACGGGTGCCACTGGATTCGCCGCTTTCCCGCCTGGCTTGGGCCACGACTTCCAAGAAGAAGGTTTCCAAATCCCGGCGCGTGGGCTCCAGGGAAGGACGGCTGCCGAGAATTTTTTCGAGGGCGTCCAACAATTCCTCCCGTCGGTTTTCATCCAAATCCCGCAATTGGATTTGCAAATGCCCGGCGACCTGCAGCAATTCGCGGATGGGTCCGGCGGCGCGGACCTTGCCCCCGTACAGAATCGTGACCCGGTCGCAGACATCCTCCACATCGGCCAGCAAGTGGGAGGAAAGCAACACGGTTTTGCCGCGGTCCGCGAGGGCGCGGACGATGTCCTTCACTTGGCGGGTGCCCAGGGGATCCAATCCGGAAGTGGGTTCGTCGAGAATCACAAGATCGGGGTCATTGATCAGGGCCTGGGCCAAGCCGATGCGGCGGGCCATGCCCTTGGAAAACTCCCCCACCCTCCGCCGTCCGGTATGGGCCAGCCCCACCATTTCCAGGAGGGCGTCGATGCGGCGTTCCCGCTCCGCCCCGGACAACCCGAACAGGGCCGCGTAAAACCGCAGCGTCTCCCGGGCATCTAAATACGGATACAAATAGGATTCTTCCGGCAGGTAGCCCACCCGTTTTTTGACGTTCACGTCCCGGGGCGGACGCCCCAGGACCTTGACTTCCCCGCCATCGGCGTGCAAAAGGCCCAACAATACCTTGATGGTGGTGCTTTTCCCGGAACCATTCGGCCCCAGGAGTCCGAAAACTTCGCCGGAACGAACTTCGAGGGAAATGCCGTCCACGGCGCGGGCGCGGGGACGATGCCAAAAATCGCGGAAGATTTTGGTTAAATCACGGGTGTAAATCATCGGGTCATCAGCCATGTCAACGAACCTCCATGCGTTCAAAAAATCCAAGCGCCAAACACAGAACGCCCAAGGCCCAAGCCAAGGCGTACACTGCCGCCGCGCCCACGTACGACCAGGGGACCACGCCGTTGCCGGACAGGGCGTCCGCCATCCAGAAATGCTGCCAATTGGGCAGGATCACGTACAAAACGCGCGCCCAAACCGCTTGGGCGGCCCGGGCGGCCAAAAGGTAATCGGACATCAAGCCCACCAGAAAAAGCCCGCCACAAATGGACAGGGTCGGCACCACCGCCAGTCGCAAAGCGCAAAACAAGGCCAGGGCTTGCAACATCAGGGCCGCCAAAGTGAGCAAGAGGCAGGCGGGAACCAAGGCCCAGCGGACCGGAACCGGCTGACCCGATCCCGGGGCGACATGGGTGTGTCCGCCATGGTCGATCACCGTTTCCGTCCCGGCGCCGTCCAAGGTCAGAGTGAATAAAAAGGCAAAAACCAACAAACCCGCCAAACACCAGAAAGCGGTGGAGGCAAAGGGCCTGCGGGTAAAATAATTCAACAGCCCCGCGAGCACATACGCGCCCAAAACCGCGAGATAGAGGGGGATCAGAAAGATCCAGCCGATCATGAAGGCGCGCGATGCGGCCCGGTCGGCGATGAGAATGGAAAGCGTGCACATGAGGGCGAACACCAACATGACCCCGGCCACGCCCGCGTATTTGGCGGTGAGGAAACGCACCCGACCGATGGGCTTGCTTAAGATCGCCCCGGCGGTTCCCCGGCGGATTTCGCCGCTCACGGCTCCGCACGCGGCGGTGGCGGAAACCAGAAGCGCCCCCAGGAACATGACCGCCATGGCGCTGTCGCGCACCAATTTGCCGGGTTCCCCCAAGTTGTGGGCGATCAAAAACGGCAGGCTGCCAATGAACAGCACCACGGTGGTGGCCAGCAGCAGCAGGGCGGGCTGACGGGGTATCTCCACCATGGTGAGTTTCGCGAGTGGCCAAAAGGTGCCGGAAGACTTCATCGGGTTCCCCTCCTTTGCTTGGAGGCTTCTTCCAAGACCTTGCGTTCCCGGGGGGTGAGGCTGTGAATGCCTTCGCGGGCCACTTTGTCCAGCAGCGCGTCCACGTGCAGGGCCTGCTCCGTGGAGCGTTTGCGACGGATGTCGTTGACCCCCTCGCGCACCCGCCACCGCAAAAAGCCGGGCACCCGTCCGGGATTCACATGAAAATACCAAATTCCCGCCGCGGAAGCGCCCAAAACACTCGCCAAGAGGAGCGGCTGAGACTGAACGCGGTCAGGAAACTGTATCCAGGCCAGCAGCACCCCCGTGATCAGTCCTCCCAAATGTCCTTCATGGCTGATGCCGCCCGAACCCCGGTGCAGGCCCTGCAAGGTGAACAGCAAAAAGCCGAACGCATACAACCAGGCCGGGATGGGAATGGGCAAAGGAAACATCATTAACCTCATCCCTGGAAACAAAAACACACAGGCAAACAGCACCCCCAGGGCGCCGCCCGAAGCCCCCACCGCCTGATATTCCTCCTCGCGATGCAACCACAGACAAAGGGCAGAGCCTCCCACGACCGACAGAAAAAAGACGCCCAAAAACAACTCCGGTCCCTCCAACTCCAATTGACGTCCAAAAAAGAACAGCGTGATCGCATTGGCGGCGAAATGCCCCCATCCCGCGTGCAGGAACGCCGGGCTCACCAGCCGAATCCACTGACGGCGCAGGCGAATCCCCTCCGCGCTAAAGCGGTATTTGGCAGACACGCCGGGACGCGTGAGCCCTTGGTGGGTGGTAAAACCCAGCACAATCAACAAAAGAATGGTCATGATATCGGAATTCATAGCAGAATGGGCAGACGGACAGACCCTACACCGATTTTCAGCGAAAGAAAAGCATGGAAAAGGGAGAATGCGGGATGTTTCAGGTCATGTACCTTCAGACTTCCTGATCTAGACGGAAATTGATTTGGCACATTTGGCATTCATTCAGG
>JAFIGC010000225.1 GCA_020831635.1 Verrucomicrobiota bacterium
GCCAATACGGCGATTGGCGCTCCCGTCCCCCTACGCCCCGTCGGTATTCGTTCAATGTTCGATGTTGGACGTTCGATGTTCGGCGTTCTCCCTTTGCCCTCTTCGCCCCTGCCGGTGCGGAGACCGGCGCTCCCGTCCCCCTTCGCCCCGTCGGTATTCGTTGAATGTTCGATGTTGGAGGTTCGATGTCCCTTCGGCCCAAAGCGGTAGATTCGTTGCACTCGCTACACGCACTCCAAGGACGCTTCGCGTCGCCCCCTGTCGCCCCGGCCGCTGCGGAGACCGGCGCTCCCGTCCCCCTTCGCCCCGCCGGTATTCGTTCAACGTTCGATGTTGGACGTTCGATGTTCGGCGTTCGCTTTCCCTCCAATTTCCCCCTTCGCCCCGCCAATACGGCGATTGGCGCTCCCTTCCTCTTCGGCTGAGGCAAGGGTGCGCACCTGTGCCTCCCGCCTTGCGCGGATGGTTTTGCCGTCTTCTTTCAGGGTGAAATCGTGATAGGCGATGTTTTTCGGAGGGTGGGTGAAGGGTTCCGGATCGAGCGGGTCCGGGGCCTGGGCGGGGAGGGGGACGGCGAGGGTGCCGCCCCGATGCGGCGGGGCGGGCGGGGTGAGGCCCACGGAAAATCCGGCTTGGAACAATCCGGCCCGAATCGCGTCCGCTTCGGCATAGGTCAACAACATGCCGTCCGCCCGAAGCAGGGTTTTGAAATGGGCGAACAGTTCCACGGTCCAACACTCGGTGTTTTTCATGGGACTGAAGGGATCATGAAAAATCAGGTCGAAGTCACCGGGCAGGGTGAGGCCGACCTCGCGGATGTCGGTGTTGTACAGGTGGATTTCCGCAAAGGGTTCCCGCCATTGTCCGGTGTTTTCGAGGGAGGAAAGCACCGGACAGTCGGGGTTGAGGGTACGGGCGCGGGTCAAAGCCTGGTGATCCGCTTCCACGGAGTCGATATGCAGGAAATGTGCGCCCGTCTCCCGAGCCACTTCGATTGCGGCCCGGGCATTCACCCCGAGACCGAAGCCCACGTCCAACAAACGAACCGGCCCCGCGCGGAGTCGATCAGCCAGTCGCCCGGGACGGACGAATTTTGCGAAAGCCTCCGCCCGCGCCCCTTCTTTGGCGTGGTAATTTTCCATGTAACCGGGATGCCGGCAGGTGTAGCTGCCGTCAGCGGTCAGGATTTTTTCCACGATTTAAAAATCGTCGGTGGATTTGAAGATGCCGACCCGCATGCTTTTCATGGTGTAGATCTCGCGATCATCCACGAAAACCTGACCGTCGGAAATGGCCATGACCAATTTGCGGTTGATGACCCGGCGGATATGTACGTGGTACCGCACGGTTTTGGCGTCGGGCAGCACCTGGCCGACAAATTTCACCTCGTCCACACCCAAAGCGCGTCCACGGCCGGTGAAGCCTTGCCAAGCGAGGAAAAATCCGGTGAACTGCCAGGTGGCGTCGAGTCCGAGGCATCCCGGCATGACCGGGTCGTCCTGGAAGTGGCATTTGAAAAACCAAAGGTCGGGGTGAATGTCCAGCTCGGCGATGACTTCGCCTTTGCCGTACCGTCCGCCGGTTTCGTCGATGTGCACCACCCGGTCTGCCATGAGCATGTTGGGCAGGGGCAGTTTGGCGGAATCGGGGCTGAAAAGCTCCCCGCGTCCCGCGCGTAAAATGTCTTCTTTATCGTATGCGTGTTTTCTGCCTTCTGTGGCCATAAAAATCTCCCGCCGGCATCCCGGCTTGTTTTGATTGTGTTGCCGTCTCCTGACACGGATTGTCAGTCATGAATAGTTGAGACGGAAAACACTTGTCGATTTAAATCCGTTCGGTCAAGGAAGAGTTTTCACGGAAAGCACTTCCTTTGATCCCATGCCCGAACTCCCCGACGCTACATTTACCTGGTTGGACCCCTTGCTCACCGATGAGGCTTGGCCTCATTTGGCCTTGATTTTACGGGTGTTTCTGTTGTTGGGCTTTGGGTTTTTGCTCTTAAGATTCTCTTGGCGACTGCGTTCCGAACGCCAGGGAACCCTTTCGGGCGTCTGGCCCCGGGCCATGACGGGATTTTTTCTTTTGTTTTTGGTGGCGATCGCCTGGCGTCAGGCGCATTGGCAGTTGTTCGGTCGCCGCAATGAAAATTTCGTGGCCTTCATGCAGCGGTATGACCGTCGGGAGTTCAATCCGGCCCATCGGGTGCGCCCCGGACGCATCGTGGACCGCAAGGGGCGGATTTTGGCAGGAAGCCGGGTCACGGAGCAGGGTTTACAGCGGGTGTATCGCTATGGGCCCGTTTTCGGTCATGCCCTCGGGTACAACCATCCGGTTTATGGACTGACGGGCTTGGAAGCCGCCGCTCGGTCGGTTTTGTTGGGTGGCGGGCTCCGGTCGCGAGAGGACCTGATTGCCATGGGGGCGGAATTGATTGACAGGGAACGCCATGCGGAGGGTCCGACCCTCATGACGTCCTTGGATGTCGACTGGCAGGTCTCGGCCTATGAATTGTTGGAGGGCCGCCGGGGCGCGGTAGTGGTATTGGATGTGCGAAACGGGGATGTGCTGGCCATGGTCAGCCGCCCCGAATTCGATCCCAACCGATTGCATCCCCGGCTCTTTGCCGGGCAGGTGCCGGACGCGCCTTTGCTGAACCGGGCTTTGTCGGGCCAATATCCGCCGGGTTCGGTATACAAGGTGCTGATTGCGGCCACCGCGTTGCAGGACGGGTTTTCAGGAACCCTCGACACGCCGCCGGACGGTTTTACCACTTCGCCGGCGAATCCCCGCATTCGGGATCATCAATATTATACGGCGGAACGGGAAGGACGCGTCTGGCGAGGGCATGGCGCCATCGGTTTGGGCGAGGCCCTGGCCAAATCCTCCAACGTGTTTTTCGCCCAATTGGGGGTGCGAAGCGATTGGGACGCGCATGTGCGGACCGCGGATGCGGCGGGTTTGCTGCACCCCATTTCCCTTTGGGAACGCCCGGAAGCGACGCTCACGGTGAAACCGGCGCGGATGCCACAGCTTTCCAACAACGCCCCCTACGGAATCGCCCAGTACAGCATTGGCCAAGGGGATTTGCTGGTCAGCCCCATGCACATGGCCATGGTGGCGGCCGCGGTGGCCCGGGGCGGACAAACGGTATATCCGCGGTTGGATGGAAAAATGCCGGTGAGAACCGGCGGGTGGATTTGCTCGGCGGAACATGCGGAGACCCTGAAATGGATGATGTTCCGGGTGGTTCGGGAGGGGACGGGACGCGGCATTGATCTGGCCGAGATTCCGGTGGCCGGAAAAACCGGGACCGCGCAAACCGGTGCGGGCCGGGAATCGCACAGTTGGTTTATGGGCTTCGCGCCGGTCAGTGAACCGCGCTGGGCCTTTGTGGTCTTGGTCGAACAGGGCGGATACGGATCCCAAACCGCGCTGCCGATCGCCCGGGACCTCCTGCGGGAGGGCGTGCGGGAAGGGTGGTTGAAACCATGACCGCCCGGAAAACGACGGAGAAAAAACGGGGACAGGCCCCGAAAAAGCAGGTGAAAAAGCGGGGTCTGAAAAAGCGGGGACAGACCCCGAAAAAGTCCGCCAAAACCACCGGAGGCAAATCCCGCGGCGGCCCGCCAAGCGGGGACAAGTCCGGTTCGTTTTTCTATTTCCCCATATTTCTTCTGGTGATGGCGGGTCAATTGTTGGTTTTGGGGGCGCGGACGGCAGAGGGGCGGGTGTTGATGTACTCGAATTTGTGGCCGTTGGCCTTGTGGGCGCTTTCGGGGGCGGTTTTGTGCCTGGTGTTGAAGGGGGGACGGTTTTCAGGCTCCTCGGTTTTGGTTTCGGGCGGACTGCTGCTTTCCGGCATCGGGGTGTTGGTGCGGAGTCGCATGAGCGGGGTGGTGCCGGACGTGTCGGACATGAATGTGTTGATCCAACCCCTTGGGGTCATTTTGCTGTTGCTGGCGTGGATGATGACCCGAAAAGGACGGGTGAAGATTTTGCAGCCTTTTTGGGGGCTGGCCTTGTTGGCGGCGTTTGCCCTGGCCGGGGGCATGCTGCTTTTGGGGACCCGTTACCGGGGCGGACTCTATGCGCCCGGGGGCATGACCCCCACGGAATTGTTGAAGCTTTTTGTCCCCGTGGCCGCAGCCGGATTTTTTGCCAAGACGATTTCCCGGTGGCATGGACGTCCGCCCTGGTTTCCGCCTTTTGCGCAATTGATGCTCTTGCTGGTGGTCTGGGCGGGCTTTTGTGCGCTCTTGGCCTTGCAACGGGATTTGGGGTTGGTGCTGTTGTTGAGTCTGATCCTGTTGGTGGTTTTGATTTGCGCCACCGGGCGGGTGAGCTGGGGCGTGGGGGCCTTGGGAAGTGCGGTGGCGGCGGGATGGGGCGTGGTGCGGGTTTTTGCCCATGGCGCTCGCCGGGTGGAGGCTTGGATGGACCCGTTTGCCGATCCCACGGGCTCGGGTTGGCAGGTTTTGCAGGGGTTGAGCGGATTGTATGCGGGGGGATTGGCGGGCACCGGGCTGGGATCGGGACGTCCCGACCGTCTGCCCATTGCCGGATCGGATTTCGTCTACGCGGTTTATGGCGAGGAGTTGGGATTTTTGGGATCGATTTGCCTGCTGTTTTTGTTCGCGCATCTTTTCCGGGCCGCCATTCTCGCGACCCGTCGGCAGTCGGACGATTTTGCCCATTTGTTCGCGGCGGGGATCACGGCGGCATTCGTGGTGCAAACCTTGGTGAACATCGCCGGGGTGGTCACCCTGCTGCCCATCACCGGCATCACCTTGCCCTACATCAGTCAGGGGGGGAGCAGCTACTGGGTGACGAGTGTTTGGATGGGGTGCCTTATGGGCTTGTCGGAGACGAATCCATCGGGGAGCAAACGCAAAGCCCGGAAGGACTGAGATCCAGATCCAGGCGGGTCCATTCGGGGGGCGGGGATTGCAGGGTGGGGCCGATGAGCAAAATCAGGCCGGCGGCATCTCCCCGGATGCTGCCCGCGCCACATATTTTTCCCGCGCCGCCATGGGCTTCTTGTTCGGCGATGACTTTTTGTACGGCGGGGGGCACCACGCCGATCTGGCAGAGAAGCCGATGATTTTCGCGGATCAGGCCCAGCCAGGCGGCACTGTCTTTGGATTCCAGGGCCAGCCGGGTGCGGCGGGTGACGGCGGCAAAGGCGTTCCAGGTCGAGTCTTGTTTGGGGAATTGTTTGCCCACTTGGGCCACGCATTCCCCGGTGCTGCTTTCGGGGGTGCCGCTCAGCCAGATTTGAAATGCGGGCGGGTATGGAATCGAGCAGTTGCGAAAGGCCCCCTTTTTGGCATACACCATGCCGCCGCGCAGGCAAACTTCCACATCCAGGCCGCTGGAGCGTCCATGCTGGAAATTTTCGCAGCGCAGGGCGTCCTTGGCGAGGATTTCCATCGTGGATTCCGGGGACAGGCCCCGCAGAATCGTGAGAATCACGGCGGCGGACGAGCCCATGCCCGCTCCGCGGGGGATGTTGCTCTCCAGACGAATGATGTGGCCCGTTTGGGGCTGACAGAGGGCGACGGCGGCAAACAACAGATCTTCCGGGGCCGGAACGATTTCCGACACACCGCCGGTGCCCGCCTGGAAGGCCTGGTGACGGGCTTCGACGCGGGCCAGATGTTCCGTCAAGTCGGACAGCGGCATGTGGACTTCCCGACCTTCCGGAAGTTGGAGAAGGATCTCCTCGCGGGAGTGGGGGAGGATTTCGGCGGTGGCATGGCGGTTCACGGCCATGGCCAGGGCGGGGGCACCGTGTACGACCGCGTGTTCTCCCGATAAAATCAGTTTTCCAGGGGCCCGGGTTTTCATGAAACCTCAAAATCACAAAGAATGGGGAGGTGATCCGAGTACAATACCTGGGGGATATGAAAGCGTTTCATTGCGACCCCGGGAGTGTGCAGCACAAAATCGAGACCCTTTTTGGGTTTCCAACTTGGAAAGGTTTTGGCATCTTCGGGTCCGGCGTTGAGCAGTCCGGCGGCTTCCATGAAGAGTTCCAGTTCCCCGTTTCCGCTGAACACATTGAAATCGCCGGCCACAATGCATGGCTTGTCCATGCCGCGGACAATATTTTTGATTTCCCGGAGTTGTTCCTGCCGGGTGCGATAGGAGAGGGCCAGATGGACGAGGAGAAACACCACGCGGTCCAGTTCCAGTTCCATGACCAAACGTTTCATGCCCCGAGTGACGTAGTGGAAATGTTCGCGGGTAATGCTGTCTTGGCAAATGAAGGCGTTCCCCTGTTTGTTGAGGACGGGGAGCCAACGCAGCAGGCGGTTGCTGTCCGGGTATTTGCCTCGGTAGGTGTGATAATGACCGAGGGATTCCGCGATTTGCTGGGCCTGGTTCAGATTTCCGCTGCGATAGCTTCCGGAGTCGACCTCAATCAGCCCGATCACATCGGGGGCGGATTCACGGAGGAAGTGAGTGATTTCTTCCAAATGGTTCCGGGTTCGGCCAATATAGCCGCTCAAGGGGAACCTGTTCATGTTCCCACCGGTTCCATAGCGAATGTTGTAGAGTAGAAAGCGCATCAGTGGACTGTATATACTGCATAAATACCCAATTCAAAGTAAAAGAAAAGAGTCTGGCTTGACGAAGGCGGGAAAAGGGTGTTGGGTGCGCCATTATGGCTTGGTGTCGTCGTCATCCCGATGGTTTGCTCTTGCATCTCGTGTCCAACGAGGTGGAGTTATTGCGTTTTTTAACCAGGGAATTGCGCCGTTTGTTGGAAAACGGCGATTTCAGTCAACCGGCAATGCACGGGTTCAGCCCGGCGCAACAGCGCAAAAACGATCCCGCCGCCGCCGCCGGCGAATTGGATGAGGCCATGGACGAGGAACTTTTGCTCTACCGGCTTGAGCGGGTGGAACAAGTGAGCCTGGATTTCATGGATCCCCAAAAGCACCTGGAGGAAGGGTTGACCCTGCAATTGGACATACCCAAGGCAGACACTTGGCTGGCGTGGCTGACGGATTTGAGACTGCTGCTCGGGGCCGTGTTGGGCATGAGTCCCGAAAATCCGGACCCCATTGATTTCGAGGACCCGGGCGAATGGTCCTTGGAAGAGCGGATGTATGTCTTTCTGTCGGAACTCCAGGAAATGATGCTGGTCAAGATGGGGGGCTAGTGTGGCGGG
>JAFIGC010000226.1 GCA_020831635.1 Verrucomicrobiota bacterium
GATGGACCCCGGCAGGGGTCCGATACGGTAGCCCCGCGTGCCCGCACGCGGGGATTTGCGGGCGCAAAATGGATGGCGACCCCGGAGGGGTCGGATAGGATGCAAGGGTGCTTGCACCCGTGGCAAAACAAGGGTATCCGGTATTTTGTTTTGTTCCAATATTCCATAAACCCATAACCCAAGGATCCCCTCATGGCTTCCACATTTCTCTCTCTGCACGCGCATATTGTCTTCAGCACAAAAAACCGGGAACATTGGTTCACGGATCGATCCATCAGGTCGGAAATGCATGCGGTGTTGGGTGGGTTGTTGAAGGGTGAGGGGTGTGTTCCCCTGGAGGTGGGCGGGGTGTCGGATCATGTGCATTTGTTGATGGGATTCCGCGGGACGCATTGCATTGCCGATGTGGTTCGGGAATGCAAAAAAGGGAGCACCCGATGGTTTCGGGAAACGACTCGGCGAACAGCCTTTGCTTGGCAGGAGGGGTATGGAGCGTTCACGGTGTCTCCCACGGGAATAGCGGGTGTTCGAAAATATATACAAAATCAGGAGGAGCATCATCAGGTGAAAACGTTTCGGGAAGAATATTTGGAGATGTTGCATCAAGCCGGGATTGAACCGGATATGCGGTTTTTTGATTGAGGGGCGGCGGGTGCAGGCACCCTTGCATTGTATCCGACCCCTGCCGGGGTCGTGGTGGTTGTGGTGTGCGAGATCCCCGGGTCTTCGACCCGCGGCTAATGTATCCGACCCCTGCCGGGGTCACACCCGGACATTTGCCTGATGGACCCCGGCAGGGGTCCGATACGGTAGCCCCGCGTGCCCGCACGCGGGGATCCGAGGACGAAATATGAACGGCGACTCCGGCAGGGGTCGGATACGATAACCCCGCGTGCCCGCACGCGGGGATGGCGAATGGCAACGTTGATCGCGACCCCGGCAGGGGTCGGATACGATGCAAGGGTGCTTGCACCCGCTGCTTTCGCCGCCGCCTGTCAAGAAAGATCAGCAAAAAGTTTGAATATGGGGCATTTCAGGATTGCCGGGAGCGGGATGAAAGTTCATAGTGAATGGGTGGTTCGGGGATCAGAGAACCGTATCCCAAAACGTGAGAAAACAATGAACGCCATCAACTCAACCCCATCCAATCAGGAGAATCAAATCATGAAAAACGAAATATATCGCACGAAACGAAATGCTTTTTTGTCCATCTTTTTGGGAAGAATTGCTGAAGGGTTTTATTTTCATAAGTTGTTTTTATTCAATGTACTGTGTTTGTTTAAGTTCGAGGGTTTCGCACGGATAGGGATGAGGTTTTATGGTGTTGCAGGATTAGCTCTACTAGTTACTGGAGTACTATCACAACCAACCGAAGCGGCATTCATCCAAATCGGAGACGAAGCAGGTGGCATAGGCCCTTCAGGAAATTATGTAGCAATTCCTGTTTTAATTACTAACAACAATGAAGGAGCTGAATATACTCAAGTTGATTTAAATAGCTTTAAACCACTTTTAGATCAAGTTTTCCAATTTGGAAATAATACTAATACATATGGCACATTAGAAAATATGATTAATAGTTATTCAAATTCTGAAAAAATGTTACCTTTTCTATTAATGATGCTAGTAACTATGTTCACAGTGGATGGTTAGCTTCAATGAATCCTGATGGAAGTCTTACCTTTAGTGAAGAATTTCCTGGTTTTGATCTAGCCGAAACTTGGCAAGATAATACTAAACCTAACAAACACACTCTTGCAGGAAACTTTGGTATACACACAAATCTTGTAACTTATGATGGTGATGGATCTGCATACAACGACAACCTCAACAACACTCTTAACCCAAGAATAGGAGACCTACAATTCTCAATGGGCCCTGTATCATACTTCACGCAGTTTGGAGAACCCGCAGGAATTGCTACGGATCAATTTGATACTCCATTATATTCAGATTCAAGCATTGTAGAAGCAACACCTGTAATCCCAGAACCAGGAACTTTAATGTATATGGTAATAGCAGGAGTGGCACTTGCAGGATTGAACAAAATGCGAAGAGAATCAAATTTTGGTTGATGTGGATTTTCATTTCGTGAGATATATACTTTGATGATTTGGGAGGGTAATGCTCTTTAAGTTTTTACCGAAGTCAGGAGGTTTGAGATGGCATTTGAATTGTATGAAGGCAGGAACCAGCGTCCGCCAGACCTCAAATATACATTTGTTCGAATGGAAAATTAATTGAAACCACGGATGGCTTCGACCAACCACCGGGCCTCAAATGATGGAAGAACCACGAAAGGCGCGATAGGGCACGAAAAAGGTTCTCAAGATGGGGGGGGGGATTCATTTCGTGAAATTTCGTGCTTTCCGTGGTTGAAAAAGGCTCCACGAAAGGTTTCACAAGAGCACTCTATCTCCTTTTGAAGATTGAATGTTGAAAGCATTGCGGTTAAGATATGGCAGATGATCACGTCAGCAAATCAAAAAAAAACCATGAAATTTTTGACCACGATTGATCGCGATGCGGATGGTGTCTGGGGGGTGGAGTGTCCTTCCATCCCCGGTTGCATCAGTCAGGGAAAAACCAAAGCTGAAGCCTTGGAAAATGTGAAAGAGGCGATTGCGTTGTGTCTGGAGGTCCGGGCCGAACGCGGAATGCCGCTCACGTAAAACGGAGCGCGGAAACGCCTGTCCGCAATTTCTGCCTTTGCGTGCTTCTGTGCCAATCCTCAGAATTTTTTTGAACTGAAGGCCGCGAAGGAAGCGAAGAATTTTAGTGGTTTTGCTCTGTTCCCTCTGTTCTCTCCTGTTCAAACACCTCTTCCCGTCCCGTTCCAAACGCCGGAATTTTTTGAACAGGAGGACGCAGAGGACGCAGAGGTGAAACGTTCGTTTTCCCGCCGTTCCGCCCCCCTTCGCCCCAGCCGATGCGGCGATCGGCGCTCCTTTCCCCTTGGCCCCAAAGCGGTAGCTTCGTTGCACTCGCTACACGCACTCCAAGGACGCTTCGCGTCGCCAGTCAATGTTCGACGTTCGCTTTCAACACTCCGCACTCCGCATTCGTCACTCCGCACTCAAATGCCCCTTCGCCCCAGCCGATGCGGCGATCGGCGCTCCTTTCCCCTTGGCCCCGTTCTTTCAACGTTCTAAATTGGACGTTCGATGTTCGGTCCCACAACTTTAAACTTGAAAAATCCGTGTATCCGGATATTCGCATATATATGATCAATGACAGAACCCATCCTTTTTATGAATGTTTGAAGTCCCGCATCCTGGTTTTGGATGGCGCCATGGGGACCATGATTCAACGGCATCCTTTGAAAGAGGCTGATTTCCGGGGAGCCCGGTTTGCCGATTGGCCCTCTGATGTCAAGGGGAACAACGATTTGCTGACTTTGACGCGGCCGGATTTGATTCTGGACATTCACCGGGATTATCTGGATGCGGGGGCGGATATCGTGGAAACCAACACCTTTAACAGCACCCGAATCTCCCAGTCGGATTACGGCATGGAGGAACTGGTGCCGGAACTGAACCGCGAGGGAGCGCGTTTGGCGCGTCAGGCGGCGGATGAATTCGCGACCCCGGATCGTCCCCGCTGGGTGGCGGGCGTGCTGGGTCCGACCAGTCGCACGGCCTCGATTTCACCGGACGTGCAGGATCCGGGGGCGCGAAACACCTCATTCGAAGAGTTGCGGGTCACGTATGCGGAAGCGGCCCTGGCGCTTTTGGAGGGCGGGGCGGACTTGCTGATGATTGAAACCATTTTCGATACCCTCAATGCCAAGGCGGCGGGGTACGCGGTTTTGGAAGTGCTTGAAAAGTGGGGCAAACATGTGCCGATCATCATTTCCGGCACCATCACCGACCGTTCCGGGCGCACCTTGTCGGGTCAGACCCCGGAGGCGTTTTGGTATTCCATGAAGCACCTGAAGCCCGCGGCCATCGGATTCAACTGCGCCTTGGGCGCCAAGGACCTGCGTCCGCATTTGGAGGAAGTCTCCAAAGTGGCGGACACGTACACGACTTGTCATCCCAACGCGGGACTCCCGAATGAATTCGGCGGATATGACGAAACCCCGGAGCAAATGGCGCCGGTGATCGAAGGATTCGCCCGGGACGGACTTTTGAACATCATTGGCGGCTGCTGCGGCACCGGACCGGAGCATTTGCGCGCCATTGCCGAAGCCGTGGCCAAATATCCGCCCCGCAAACCCGCGCAACCCAAGCCCTACACCCGCCTGTGCGGCTTGGAGCCTTTTGTGATTCGGCCCGAAACCAATTTCGTGAACGTGGGGGAGCGGACCAACGTCACGGGTTCCCGGAAATTCGCGCGGTTGATCAAAGAAAACAAATACGAGGAAGCCCTGGACGTGGCCCGTCAGCAGGTGGAAAACGGGGCCCAGATCATCGACATCAACATGGACGAGGGCATGTTGGATGGCGAAGAGGCCATGCGCACCTTTTTGAATCTGGCCATGGCCGAGCCCGACATCGCCAAAGTGCCGGTGATGGTGGACAGTTCCAAATGGTCGGTCATCGAAACCGGTTTGCGCTGCGTGCAGGGCAAATGCGTGGTGAACTCCATCAGCCTCAAGGAAGGCGAAGAACCCTTTCGACGTCAGGCCCGACAGGCGCTCCGTTATGGCGCCGCCGTGGTGGTCATGGCCTTCGATACCGCCGGACAGGCCGACACCTTGGAACGCCGCGTGGAGATCCTCAGTCGCAGTTTTGAGATTCTCGTCGAGGAGATCGGCTTTTCGCCCGAAGACATCATTTTCGATCCCAATGTCTTTGCCATCGGCACCGGCATTGAGGAGCACGCCAAGTATGCGATTGACTTCATCGAAGCCTGCCGGGCTTTGAAGAAAAAATTTCCCCTGACGCACATCAGTGGCGGGGTCAGCAATCTCAGCTTTAGTTTCCGGGGCAACGACGCCATCCGCGAAGCCATGCACAGCGTGTTTTTGTACCACGCCATTCGGGCGGGCATGGACATGGGGATTGTCAATGCCGGTCAGTTGACGGTGTATGGGGATATCGAACCGGAATTGAAAACCCGGGTCGAGGAACTGATTTTCAACAAACGCGACGACGCCACCGAGCGGATGCTGGAGTTTTCCGAATCCTTTTCCGGCAAGACCAAAGAACGGGTGGTGGACCTCTCGTGGCGTGAAAAAACGGTGAGCGACCGGATTTCCCACGCTTTGGTGCATGGCATCGCCGAATATGTGGAGGCGGACGCCGAAGAGGCCCGCACCACCCTGGGCACGCCGCTGGCGGTGATCGAGGGACCGCTCATGGACGGCATGAATATCGTCGGCGATCTCTTTGGCGACGGTAAAATGTTTCTTCCCCAAGTGGTGAAAAGCGCCCGGGTGATGAAAAAAGCGGTCGCGTATTTGGAACCTTTCTTTGAAACCGCCGACGGCAAAAGACGCGAACCCAACGGACGGGTCATCATGGCCACGGTGAAAGGCGATGTGCACGACATCGGCAAAAACATTGTCGGGGTGGTCTTGCAGTGCAACAACTACGAAGTCATCGATTTGGGGGTCATGGTTCCCTGTGCCAAAATTTTGGACGCGGCCCGGGAACACAACGCCGACATCATTGGGTTGAGCGGTCTGATCACGCCGTCCCTGGATGAGATGGTGTACGTGGCCGAGGAAATGAAACGCGAGGGCTTTGAACTGCCGCTGTTGATCGGCGGGGCGACCACCTCCAAAATCCATACCGCCGTGAAGATTGATCCCGCCTACGATCATCCGGTGGTGTACGTGCCCGACGCCTCGCGCGTGGTGGGTGTGGCCGGGGATTTGGTTTCCAAGGAGCGTCGGGAGGCGTATGCCTCGAAAATCAGCGAGGAATATCAGGGATACCGGGATCGACGCACCGGGGCCAAAATCACCCTGGCCTCCCTGCAGGATGCCCGTAACAACAAGGCACCGATTGATTGGGACGGCTATACCCCGCCCGAACCCGCTTTTGTGGGCACCAAGGTCTTTGAGGACATTTCCCTGGCCGACTTGGCACCCTATATCGACTGGAGTCCTTTCTTTTCGGGATGGGATTTGCACGGGGCGTATCCTGCGATTCTGGAAGACGAAATCGTGGGCGAACAGGCCCGCGAGTTGTTCGAGAACGGAAAGAAAACCCTTCAAGAATTGATTCGGGACGGACGGTTAAAGGCCAAGGCCGTGATTGGCTTCTGGCCCGCGAACAGCGTGGATGATGACGATGTGGCCCTGTACACCGACGAAACCCGCTCCACCGAACTAACCCGCCTGCATTTCATGCGGCGGCAGACCGGTAGCGGCGAAGAAGTGCCCCACGCCTGTCTCGCGGATTTCGTGGCCCCCCGCGAAACCGGGTTGCGCGATTACGTGGGCGGGTTTGTGGTCACCGCCGGCATCGGCGCCGAGGAAATCGCGGCCGAGTACGAAAAAGACAACGACGATTACCAATCCATCATGGTCAAGATCATCGCCGACCGTTGTGCCGAGGCGCTGGCGGAGTATTTGCATGAAGCCGTGCGCAAGCTTCACTGGGGTTATCAGCCGGAAGAATCCTTGAGCAACGAGGACTTGATCCGGGAAAAATACCAGGGGATACGTCCCGCGCCCGGCTATCCCGCCTGTCCCGACCACACCGAAAAGAAAACCCTCTTCGAATTGACCGACGCCGAAAAAGCAATCGGGGTACGTTTGACCGAAAGCTACGCCATGTATCCCGGCGCGGCCGTCAGCGGATGGTATTTCAGTCATCCCGACAGCTATTATCTCAGCGTGGGCACCATCGACGAAGAGCAGTTGCGGGCCTATGCCGAGCGCAAGGAAATGACCCTGCGGGAAGCGCGCAGATGGTTGGCGCCCAATCTGGCGTAAGGGCCCAGATTGATTTTCATCTAAATTCTCTGGAAGACTCTACGTTTTTTCCAGGACTTCGCTTGGGAAAAATGGCTTGCCTGCGGCAAGCAAAAGGGAGGGCAAGTTTCCAGGGTTGCACCGAGTTTTATAATAAGTTCATAACATAAGGGGTTATATGAAAATTTTCCCAAATTGGATTCAGCAGGGGTCTTGTTCGATTTTTTTTTCGTGATCGTAATCGTACG
>JAFIGC010000307.1 GCA_020831635.1 Verrucomicrobiota bacterium
CTATGAATAAGGTCAACCATTCCCGACACCGAACAAGTCGGAGCGGGTAGACGTTCGCCAACTAAAATGAGTCTATTCGATTACTTTGAACCGTCGCCACCGATACAATGCCCTGCTTGTGGAGCACCGCTCGCAGGGTGGCAAGGCAAACACTGGGGCGATTGCTGCCTTTTTGTATGGCATGAGCGGATACAGGCCCCTCTCGACCAAAGGGTCGATGATGACTGCCGATTGGACACAGCAGGTCTTTTAACCCGTAGACTAGAACAAGATCTCATACCAATCTATGCAGGCGAATGCCATTCATGCGGTCACAAATGGAAGGACCTCATGTTCTCCATCTTGGCTGACGCGAGAACTGGAATATGGGAAGAGACTTTGGTTGAACCTCCGCCCGTGGATGGTTCCATGATAGATAAGAACTGGATTCAATGTCCACTTTGTGCCAACGCATATGAGCTCAAAGATGATCAGTGCTGGACAGTTTGCGAGCCATGCAAGCGCCTCATCAAGACAAAAGACGGAAGCGAACAAGGCCGTGGAGCGTACGCGCTACCGCGCGCCGCTCACGGCTAGTGTTGACCGAAACAGAAATATGCTCCTCGCCATCGCCATCCCATGCTCCGCAATGGGGGCACTGCGACTCTCCTCCCTGCCAATCCCTCAGCCCGTTCAGGGTGTTCGGGGCCGTGATCTGCCGCACTTTTGCCTTTGTCAGGCAAAAAACCTTTTCGCACAGCCAACACCGTACTGGTGTGTAATTTTTGTATTTCATGACTCCTCCGAATTTTGGTCAACCATCCCCTCGACCGAACAGCCTTTATCGGCTGTCCGGTCAGGGGTGGCGTTGTCGCGCCGGGCATCGCCTGAACACTTAGGGCAAAGGCCGTATTTACAATCCTTGATTTCCCCTTTGCCGTAAGCGAGTTCGACCAAGTTGGCATCTTCGGGATGCAGCTTGTTGCATTTCGTGCATAGCGTGTACCAGAAGCGGGTCATACCGAATCCTCCCGACAACAATCCGGCTCAGCGAACGAGCCTTTAGCGGCTCGTCCGCTGGCCTCTGCGTTGTGAATAAACTCCGGCGTCCCGTCTGCGTTTCGGATGCTCATGACTGCACCATTTTTCGTGGGTAGGGATCTTGTCCTGCGTCAATCGCAGCACAGACCCGGCTGAGTTCCGCTTTTTGGGCGGCACGGGCGGCGGCATAGGCGGCATAGGCGGCGGCGGCATAGGCGGCGGCATAGGCGTCGGCGGCGTCGGCGGCGGTGGCATAGGCGGCGGCGACGGCATAGGCGGCGGCGGCGGCATAGGCGGCGGCATAGGCGGCGGCCAACTCATCTTGAGTGGCTTCTCCATTTGCGAACCTTTCGGCCACATCCAACCCGTCCAAACTGCGCTGATCTGTCACCAAATGCTGTACCTGACGAGCGCACCATACTGAGTACAGACGGATTTCGCGGTCGTGATTTTCGACGGCGCGGAGGCACCACAAGGCATCATTTACGCCGTTGCTGTCGATAATGGTCAACAGGCTCAACGGCTCATCATCGGCGTGGGTTTTGCCGAGGTGGGACAGGAGCTTTTCCCATCCAGATTTGCAGGGGGAATGCTCCCGGATTTTATTCAGTGTCGTTTTCATCGCCATTTCCTTTCGTTGTTTCGTTTGTTGAATTGTCACAACCATCCCCGGCACCGAACGAGTCGGTGCGGGTGGCGTTGTCAGGCGGGGGCGGAAACGAGCGAAAACACATTCGGTTTCGGTGATGGCTCCTGACCTCCCACTCGTTGTCTTTTAGCGGTCGCTCCTCTGGTTTCACGAAGTGCGGGCCGCTAAACCCCAGCCGCATCATGTCTGAAAGAGTCATGCAAGCGGGGATGTACATAGTCTCACCATCGTTTTTTCGCATTTTGATTTTTTTGCCATATTTTAGGCGTAGTCTGTAAATTAAGTTTTTCATAATTTCTCCTGTTGTGAATTTTGACAACCATCCGCATCACCGGATTCCCGGTGAGCGGTGGCGTTGGCAGAGAATGAATCAGAAGAATCGAACCACTGATGAACACTGATAAACACTGATCCATGCATCCGGGAAAATACGCTCTGCGGAAATGGAATCCATAAATGAAAACCGGGAACCTATGAAAACGCATTGCCAAATCTTAGAAACTCAGCTACCATCTCGGTTGAAATGAAAAAATCAGTGTCCATCAGTGTTCATCAGTGGTTGAATCCCCACCTGCCAACCATCAGTCTCACCGAACCGCGAGTACGCGGTCCGGTGGACTGAGACGTTGTCAGGCGGGGGCGGAAACGAACGAAAACACATTCGGTTTCGGTGATGGCTCCTAACCTCCCACTCGTTGTCTTTAAGTGGTCGCTCCTCTGGCTTTACAAAGTGCGGGCCGCTAAAACCAAGCCGCATCATGTCTGAAAGAGTCATGCAAGCGGGGATGTACATAGTCTCACCATCGTTTTTTCGCATTTTGATTTTTTTGCCATATTTTAGGCGTAGTCTGTAAATTAAGTTTTTCATAATTTCTCCTGTTGTGAATTTTGACAACCATCCGCATCAGCGAATGCTCGCTGTGCGGGGTCGTTGGCAGAGAAAAATCAGAAGAAGTGAAAATCCGTGTGCATCCGTGTTTGAAAACGTTGGCTGAATGAAATGACAGAAATCGAATCAATCTTGAAGTCAGGTGTTTCCAGTAAAGACGAATCTTTGGAGAAGCCTACTGTTGCGGACATCAAGGTAGCCAGCATCGGTTTGGGTTTTTCATTTCCCAAAGCTTACCTTGAATTCGTGCAACTTGGGGGGTTATCCGAACTTCGATTCAATCACGCCGTTTTATCACCAGGCGAAATTTGGGAGTCGAGCGTTTTCCTCCCCGATAAAGAACATATCCCGTTTGCCGAAAACGGTTGTGGCGATATGTATTGTTGGCGTAAAAATGACTCTGACAATCCCGATGTTCTCTTCTGGGATCACGAAACAGGAGATTATTCAAAGGATTCAGATAATTTTTCTGTATGGCTGAGAAAAAATAGGTTTTAACCCAACATGAGGCGACGGAAAACCCTCGTACCTCGGGTTCGCAACGCCTAAACGTTGGCAGAGAAAAAATCAAAAAAAATGAACCACGGATATCACAGATGGACACGGATATTGTGTTAGGAAAAATCACATATGAACGAGTAATCCAAGAGAAAAACCCCAAAGAACGCACGGAAACGAATTGCCAATGCCCAGAAACCCAACTATACTTCCAGAAGATATGAAAAAATCAGTGTCCATCAGTGTCCATCAGTGTCCATCAGTGTCCATCAGTGTCCATCAGTGTCCATCAGTGTTCATCAGTGGTTAAAACCCCAAATGTCAACCAACAGTCGCACCGAACCGCGAGTACGCGGTCCGGTGGACTGAGACGTTAGAGCAGAGATGAAGATAACAATGGAAAATGTTGAAGTCGGCAACAAGGCAATGGTGTCTGCGCTGTTGCTGTACTACCACCTACTGATCGAAGGCGGAATCACTCATGATCAAACCGTCTACATTGACCCGGAGGATTTCGACGGATTCTCTTTCCTTGCTGTCAAGGTACAGGAGAACCTTGATATCGACGAAAGCTTCATTAGAGAAGCGGCTGTAATCCGGTTGCTTTGTGATTTAAATGATATGATTGAGGAATTCGAGAATGAATTCTGGCTACAACCAATCTCGAAACAGATTATCACTGCCTTTGATGCAGTTACACTATTTGCTATACCAGAAACCTTTTCTCTCTTCGAAAATATCAGTAAACATGACCACATGGATTATCAGGAGTACAAGCGTTGTCTCGACCTCATATACAAAAAGTATGTAGTCGAAAGGTTTAGAAATCTAACGAAAGAAAACTCTAACAATTTCCGCCACCGAACAAGTCGGTGCGGATAGCCGTTGTCAGGTAAATATGAAAATACGAAATCTAGCTGAAACAGGAATCAAACTCCTTGGAATCTTCTCAGTATTCCAGTTCCTTTCCACCTTGCCCACTGCCATTGCGGTTACCCAGTCCCGGAATTACTACCAGAATGTAACAGGTGAATATATCGATGAGATGGCTTTGGGGTATTTTTCACGATTGGTGCTCTCTACAAATGCAACCTGTTTCTTTTACCTGTTGATGGCTGTGATATTCATGGTCGGTGCATCAAAGATTGCCAATTGGCTGGTGCAGTCAGACGAACAAGAACTCGTTCAAATCACAGGGGAATCTGTTTCCCGGTTTGTCCTGCAACTCGCTGGTATCTATGCATTAATTACCTGGACGCCAAATTTCGTCCAAACACTCGTGCAAACCATTATTTTTGGGTCATGGCAAAATCCACAGGTGCCGATACTTCAACGTTTTTATGACAATTGGTCACTACTTCTCTCACCTGCAGTTGGAACTTTACTCGGTATTTTTCTGCTTTTTAGGGTAAATGGCATGCTGCGGATAATCCAATTGGCTCGACCAATGACCAAAGAAGCTGATGAAATAAAAGAACGCGACTGACAACAAAAACATTGAGCGAACCGAGAGTACTCGGTCCGCTCATCTAAACGTTCTCTTAATGATGAAATGAAAAATCCCAAACAGCTTGTCCTCCAGTTCAAAATCGATGGCCACGGATCTGAAAAAGATTTCGATGGTTTGGTTGAAATCGAGGAGAAATTGAATGCTGCCCTACAGCGAAACGGGGAAGGTTATGTGGATGGCCATGACATTGGTAGTGGCGAAATGAATATTTATATAATCATCAAAACATGGGAACGGGGAACTTGGTTCATGGAACAGTATTTAAAAAATCAGCCCTGGAACAATGATGCGATATTGGCAAAAGACCTGAGAAATGGGTCATACAAGGTTCTTTGGCCAAAAAGGTATGAAGGAGATTTTGCAATAGCATGAAAAGAGAACAACACAATAGTGCGAACCTCGTAAACTCGGTCCGCACATCTATACGTTGTAGTACATGAAAAAGAAGCAAATGAACCATGTAGCTCGCTCAATATGCGAGTATTTAATGTCGAGGAACAACGACATTGCGGGTTACTGGGGGATTGGCTTTATTTGCAAGAAATCGATCTCTGAGAACCGTAGGCAGTTCCACTTCAAAGTGAAACCCGGGGAACCGATAAAAATATACAGCTATGAGCTTCTGGATTCTTTACGGGTTACTGACAAACTCACGAAGTGCAATCTCGACTCCATTGAAGGAAGATTGTCCTATTTTGAGGATGGCAGATATCCATCTGGAAGTAAAAAATACACCTGTGGAATATCAGTTGCGGTTACGCAAGATGGAAGAACCGGGATGTACATTTGTCATGTCGCTTGTTGGCCTCATGACTCAAGGTTAGAAAGAAGAAGCGCGAGATTTATTCCCCCTCAAAAGCCGGGCTTTCTTGGAAGATTCAAAGGAATGCTCAAATAACTACAACAAAAACATCGAGCGAACCCTCATACTTCGGGTCCGCTCATCTAAACGTTAGCCATGAAGAAAATGAAAGAAGAAATTAACCCAATAGGCATGGCCGCAGCCTTCTTGTGTGCCTTGTCAATGATGTTGATTCTCGGATACAAATATATGCCAGTTGTTTTGTTGGACGGTAAAATTTCTGAAGGGAAATACCTTGTTGAAGGCGGCAGATACGGAATCTATCAAGTTTCCCCCATATATTGGTGGTCATCGATGATCATTCAGGCGTCAGCCACCATCTTGATCATAATACTATTTATCCAACAGATTGCGAAAAAAAGAAAGGCTTCCGATCATCATCATGAAGACGCGCAAAAATAAACAATTGACTTTGACCATAGTCAGTAACTTGCTAACCATCAGTCGCACCGAACCGCGAGTACGCGGTCCGGTGGACTGAGACGTTATGAAACAAAGAAAAATACTGCTGATCTGTTTGATGCTCCTAGTCGCAGGATGCCAATCACTTCCTGAACCCTATCCTTTAATGAAGGGTATGAATTCGCGCTCAATTTCAGAAATTAAATTTGATAAGGCCTCACTTGGGGAAGCATTGGAAACCATTAGAAAGGAGTGGTTCAAGCAAACAGGAGATAGTTTGTCTATTCGTATATTTGATCAACCCAACGATCCTTATCCTTCTCAGATTACTCTGGAAATGCGCAATGTTTCCTTTTTGTTTACATTGCAGACTGTGGCGGAGTTAACAAAATACAGTTTAGATTACCGGAAAGATGGCATTGACCTAATTCGCCAACAACATACGAATACTCCACCTGCATTGGTGATTCAGGCAGACTCAAATGCTGGAAGAAATTTAGGAATCCCCATAGATGCTAGTCCAAAAGAGATAGAAGAAGTGTTTAGTAAATGTGGCGTTGATGTTCGCTATTTAGATGTATCACGATTCGGAGATAATGAATTTCTAATCATGGCGGTTAGCGGTGGAGGGGAGTTGAGGTTGACAAGTGCAATCTGGGATCTTGCTGAGAGAGGTTATGTGACCAAATCGATAGGCAACGGAATCAGGGATTTGAAGTGACTACATTGAATGCTAATGCTGATAATCATAACCATAAGGCCAACCGAACCGCGAGTACACGGTCCGGTTGCCTAGACGTTATCCAGAGAAAAATGAACAAAACTTACGGGATCGAAGTTTTTGAAGAAATAAAGTCCTGCGGACAATGGGGAAGCTTTTTCACGTATTCTCAGTATCAAATGCTTAAAAAACTGATGATCCTGGAGTCGTAATCGCGATGGCCCAAAAAAATGGTTATAAAGACTTGGATGAATCCATGTCCCCATCTGAGCTGGTTGAGTCCCTTTTGCGTCAAGGTCCCGAAAAAGCAGAGATGAAAGAAATTTGGAAACAAGCAATGTTCATGTCGTGGTTCAACCCGTTTTTGACTATTGGTTGGGTTCTTTTGGAGAAACTTGAATGGCGTAGTAATGAACGTAAACATCAAAGAGAACGAAACCAGTCGGAAAAACCGAAGTAATGATACATATCAAAAACGACCATGCATTTTCAAAGGGAAGCAGTGGATAACAATAAAGGTCGTAGCGAAAGCTCCGCGTAGCGGAGCTTTCGACTGCACCTTT
>JAFIGC010000302.1 GCA_020831635.1 Verrucomicrobiota bacterium
GGGCGCTTTGCCGCCCACGCCCTGTTTCAGCACGTCGCGAATTTCGTGCAGGCCCTCGCCCAGTCCGGAAAGCTGGGCCACCGCCTGCCCCACCCGGTCGTCCTCTCCGGCGCCGCGCAACAACTGATTGCGGGCGTAGGAGCGTTTGATTTCCGCCCACCGGGCCTGTTCTTCTTCGGTGGCCAAGTCGAGGATCAACCTGAATTTCAGCAGGTTGGCCTCCGCGCCGGTCGTGAGGGTTTGGGCTTCGTTGGTGTATTCGGAATAGATGGTGGTTTCCAGTTCGCGCTCGTTCATCACCGCCTCCACCTTCTCGGCGAGGCGGTTCATGTTGCGGTAAGACCCCTGCAGCTTGAAAGCCGGTTCGGTGCGGAACTCGTCCGCCTGTCCGGCGCTGCGGATGTATTCTTCGTTCACGCGCAGGACCACGTTCCGAATGCGAATCATCTTTTCCATCACGGAAATGATTTCCTGCAGTTCGCCGGCGGAATAGTTGCCTTCCAGTTCCACCCCTTCGCGGGAACCGGTTTCGGCGATGCGAATGACGGAATAAATGTCTTTCTTGCTGCCGGAGGCCAGGCGGTTCAGGGCCGGATTGGAGGTGAGGGCGTTTTCGAGGAAGCTGAGCTTGAACACGTCGCCGTTGTCCCCGAGAATGTCCCCGAGGTTGTAGGTGTCGGCGCGGTTGGCGAGCATGTCGGGAATGCGGAATTTCTCGCCGCTTTCGGTGTAGGGGTTGCCGGCCATGACCACGGACACTTTTTTGCCGCGCAGGTCGTAGGTTTTGGTGTTTCCTTTGTACACCCCTTCGATTTTGCGCTGGGCATCGCAAAGCGAAATGAATTTCTGCAAAAACTCGGGATTGCAGTGCTGAATGTCATCGAGATACAGCATCACGTTGTCACCCATTTCCAAAGCCAGCCCCAGTTTGTGCAATTCCTCGCGGGCGGCGGCGTTGGGCGCTTCGCTGGGATCGAGCGAAGTGACGTGATGTCCGATGGCGGGTCCATTGATCTTCATGAACACCACGCCCAAACGGTTGGCCACGTATTCCATCAGCGTGGTTTTTCCGTAACCGGGTGGGGAAATGAGCATCAACATCCCGCTGCGGTCGGTGCGGGTGTTGTGACCCGCCACCCCGATCTGCTTGGCGAGGTTGTCGCCAATCAGCGGCAGGTACACGCGGTCGATGAGCCGGTTGCGCACAAAGGAGGTCATCACCTTGGGCTTGAACTCGTCCAAGCGCATTTCCTTGCGGGTCCGATCCAGAAACTCCTTTTTCATGCGGCCAAAGGCCTCGAAACGGGGCACGGATTCGCGGACAAAGCGGTCCAGCCGCAAAACGAATTCGTTGTAATGCAGTTCCAAACGCCCCTCCTGCAAACGGCGGTGCGCCCCGCGCAGTCCCTCGATTTCCCGGCGGGTGCCCAATTCGGAAACCCGGGCGGGGGCATAGGCGTCGGCAAAGACCAAGGCCGCCGCTTCGTCCAAGCCTTCGGCCCATTCCTCGTTGGGCTTGCTTTCCAGAAAACCGCGCATCCACTCGCGAATCAGCCCATATTCCGCCACCGGACGGCTGCGGACCTTGTCCCGCGCCTCGTCGAACGCTTTTTGGGCCGCGAGTTTTTTGAGATGCGCCTGAAACGCCTTGATCAGCGCCCCGGCTTCGGGGCTGATGGGATGCTCGCCCTCCCCGGTTTCCACGTCGAAAAGATAGGTGGACGCGGTCTCCGCCAAACGGGGATCGAACCAGGGAACGGATTCCGCGAACGCGGCAATGCGGTCCCGCAATTCGCTCAACGCATCGTCCTGACGCCGCTGCTGACGGAAAACTTTGTTGGAGGCGGCCATCCCTTGCAGACGGGCCTGCATGATCGCGAACGCCTCGTCCTGTTTGAACCCGGTCCAGAACACCAGCGCCAAGGCCCGTGCGGAGGTATGCGCCCGCAGCAGACCCAGCGAAAAATGCATTTCCAAAAGCGCCTTGAGGATTTTCCCGGCGTCCTCGTCATGCACCCCCTTTTGATATCCCTCGGCATAGCGGGGCGCCATAAAGGCCTGCACCTTCTGAATCAGCGCGGGCTCTTCCATTTCCGCGTCTTCGAGACGGGCATCCAGCAAGAGACGGTACGCCAAATATTCGGCCCGATAGACGTCCGCGTCTTCTGAAATCAGGTCTTGGGACCACACGGAACGGGTTTCGAGAAAGGCGGGATCGGTGATGGCTTCGAAAAAATTGGTGCCGGTCAGGTGCATCATCATCTGATCGCCGCGCGGTACGATGGTGAGGTCCAGCGCCTGGGTGTTTACCGAGAACTGATGCCGTCCAAACTTGATGATGTTTTCCCCGCCCACGAACAACTCGGAACGGTCATGCAACTGCCGCACCCCGTCCTCGCGTGCGCTCTTGAGTTTGGTCTCGATGTCCCCGGCTTTCACCGGATCATCCATTTCCTTGAGCTGATCCACAATCCCGCGCAGCTTCTCAATCATCAAATCGGAGGCGAAGTAGCCGTTGATCTCCTCCACGGTTTTCATCGCATCCACGCGCCCCTTGACGCTGTTGAGAATGCGCTCGGCGCTGCGCTGCAGCGTATCGGCCCGTTTGTTGCGGGCTTCCACCAAGGACAGGCGGCGGGTTTCGAAGGCGTTGTAGACTTCCTCCCGTTTTTCGGAGAGTTTACTGACATAGTCGTCGAAATCGGAGAATTTCCCCTCCAGTTCCTCCAACTGAATCATCACCCGACCCAAATAGCTCTCGCATTTTTCCGGGGAATCGCAGACATCCAGATAATTGATCACCGCCTGGGACAGCAGCTTCATTTGCGAGGCGAATTCTGCCGAGCCTTCCACCTGGGCCAAATCCCGGATCTTGTTGGTCAGCGCGGCCCGGGCCTGATTGATCCCGGAAAACAGTGCCGAAATGCCGTCAATGATGCGGGTGCGCTGGGTGGCGTCGTCGATTTTGAGGTTGCTGACAATCTCGATGAGCATTTCCAGCTCGGAGCTGACCGCTTCGATTTCCTCCTTGAGTTCCTCCCCTTCCTTCACCTTGTCGAGTTTGGCGATGCGCGGCTCCAGCCCCTCTATTTTTTTCGCATACGGGGTCATGGCATCGTCGCGCAGCAGGAAGTCCACGCAGCGGCGGGCCTGACGTTCGGTATGCTCGCGCACCGTCTTTTCCAGCTCATCCACCCGCGCCCCGTCCATGTAGCGCAGTTCGCGCAGGGAAATCACCTTGCCCCGCAAGGCCCGCAGGCCGGAAAGGGTGTCCACGTGGCCATTGATGTCGTCGTGACGTCGCAGACGGATTTCGTTGAGGAGATCCTTGGTTTCAGTTTCCGCTTCCTTGAGCCGCGAAACGGCCGCGTTTTGCAACTGCACCACCTTTTCGTACTCGTCAATGGCGGCGGCCGCAGCCTCTTTGATTTTTCCCAGCGGTTCTCCCAAATCAAAGGCCGCGGGCTCGCGGATCCAGAAAAAGCTGTCCAGCAAATCGGTGGATTGACGCGAGACGTCCACATAGAGGTTGGCGTAATTGTCCTCACGGTTCAGAAGACCCAGCAGCGTCTGACAGCCCGCCATACAGCGGACGATGTCGCGGTTCCCGATTTTGAAGAGCATCGAATCCTTGTGTTCGGTCACCGCCTCCGCAGTGGCCGAATACGGGGTTTGCCAGACCTGCACCACATGCGATTTGGTGGGCTCTTCCTGGGCCTTGAAATACATCAGCTCCCCGTCGCGGAAAAGGCTGTAGCCGTGGCAGTCGATGGGGGTTTCCACGGTTTGACTGATCAAATTGTAGGACAGCAGTCCATAGGTGCCGTTTTCGCGGTTGTAGAAAATAAACAGGGTATCCTCACCGTTGGGCGAGGCCACGCGCCGCTCGAAAACCATGTCGCTGCTGGCGCTGTCGAACTGTTTGTATTCGCCGGTCTGGAGGTAATAGCCATTGGGGAAAATAATCCCGTGATCTTCGGGCAAGAGCACGCAGGCGCCGGCGATGGCGTCCATGCGCCGTGCCTCGCGGACCTTTTCGCTGTACACGAAATAGCGGAACTTGCTTTCGCGGTAGGGTTTGATTTTGATCAAAATCAAATTGCCCACGGCCGCAAAATGAAATTCCGCGTCGTCCAAGGTTTGATCCGGGTCCTCCACTTCCTCGGTATAAATCCCCTCCCCGCTGGCGGTGTTGTCCTCGATCTTGATGGTCAGATTGCCGCCCATGGTTTCCACGAACACCCGGTCCTGGAACGAAATATGGGGAAATTCGCCGCTGCGTTGCATGTCGCGGGTGGCCCGCACCCATTCGAACTCGTGTTGGGAAGGAAACCGGTATTCGTGATCGCTGCGGTTGCCCATGTAAGTGAACGACCCGTCATCCCCGCGCAGCCATTTGAAGCATTTCACATCCTTCACGTCCTTGCCCACCCGGAAGACCATGAAGATATGGGGGCCGATGCGCATGAATTTGGAAAAACGCGTATTTTTGTAGTACTTGTACAGCTCGGAAAAATCGCGGACGAAACCCGGATCATCGAGAATATCCAACGTGTCTTCGGTGAGCTTGTGATCTTCAAAGCGATAGACCGCAAACACATCCTCCGGGGTCATTTCCTTGCGGAGCCCCAGTTGCACATTATAGCCGAAGAGCATTTTCGAGCCCACCGCCACCATGTCGCGCGGCACGCAGTTGTTGGCCGTCAGCACCCGCTCCGTGCCCACCAATTTCGGTTCCACGGAGCCGAACACATCGCGGCGGGCCGCATTCAGTTTGTCCACCCGCTCCTGCAAAGCCTCGCCATGGCCCCGCAGTCGGCGGCGGATAATCTCATAAGCGCCCCCCTCAAACGCAGGCGCGTCAGAGTTAGATTTTTGTTCGTCAGATTTAGAATCGCTCATAAGAAACCCTTAAATGAGTTGAGTTAAAAATTTGGAAAGACAACCATTGATCACACTGATTTTCACTGATCCAGCACGACGCAATTTTTTGGGGGTTCATACCCGGAACATCAGTGTTTATTAGTGTTATCAGTGGTTCTTCCCCACTGAAATTCAACCACTGATCACACTGATTTCCACTGATCCGGCAGGATGGAGATTCTGGATTTTCCAAAACCAAAACCTCAACCCAAGCATCGGTGTTTATCAGTGTTATCAGTGGTTCATTACTCCCAGAAGACAACCACTGATCACACTGATTTTCACTGATCCAGCACAATGCAATTTTTTGGGAATTCACAACCAACGCATCAGTGTTTATCAGTGTCATCAGTGGTTCTGCTCCAACGGAATTCAACCACTGATCACACTGATTTTCACTGATCCGGCACGATGGAAAATTTTGGGGGTTCATACCCGGAACATCAGTGTTTATCAGTGTCATCAATGGTTCTTCCCCACCGAAATTCAACCACTGATCACACTGATTATCACTGATCCGGCACGATGCAATTTTTTGGGAAGTCACAACCAACGCATCAGTGTTTATTAGTATCATCAGTGGTTCTTCCTCACCGGAATTCAACCACTGATCACACTGATTTTCACTGATCCAGCACAATGCAATTTTTTGGGAATTCACAACCAACGCATCAGTGTTTATCAGTGTCATCAGTGGTTCTGCTCCAACGGAATTCAACCACTGATCACACTGATTATCACTGATCCAGCACGACGAGGATTCTGGAATATCCAAAACCAAACCCTCAACCCAAGCATCAGTGCTCATCAGTGTTATCAGTGGTTCATTACCTCCAGAAGACAACCACTGATCACACTGATTTTCACTGATCCGGCACGACGCAATTTTTTGGGAAGTCACAACCTGAGCATCAGTGCCCATAAGTGGTCTCAGTGGTTTTTCTCCACTGAAATTTGTCATCAGTGGTTCATTCCGCATCATTTCACCACCCGCTTCCATTCCAGCTTGGCGTGTTTGAAATTGATAATGTACCCCAAACGCAGACCCGTGACTTTTAAGTAATTAATCATCTGACCTACTTCATATTTCGTGATTTTATCAATCACTTTGGTATCCACGATGATTTTATCGTAGGCAATCAGATCCGGAATAAACAAACCGATTTTCTGATTTTTATAGCATAAATCATATTGGCGCTGTTGGACATAGGGAATATTTTGCTCTGCAAACTCAATCACAAGCGCATTTTCATAAGGCTTTTCATAAAAACCATGCCCAACTTCCTGATGAACGGCCAGTGCGCATCCAATGATTGCATGGGATTCTTCCGGGTAAAGAGGCGTTTCTTTAATTTGATCCATAAGCAATCCCCCTCCCTTCAAAAAAATCAGTGCCCATAAGTGTTATCAGTGGTTCTTCTCCACTGGAATTAAACCACTGATTACACTGATTTCCACTGATCCGGCAAGGCGGAGACTCTGGATTTTCCAAAACCAAACCCTCAACCCAAGCATCAGTGTTTATCAGTGTTATCAGTGGTTTATTACTTTCAGAAGGCAACCACTGAACACACTGATTTTCACTGAGCCGGCAAGACGGAGATTCTGGATTTTCCAAAACCAAACCCTCAACCCAAGCATCAGTGTTTATCAGTGTTCTCAGTGGTTTATTCCTTTCAGAAGGCAACCACTGAACACACTGATTTTCACTGAGCCGGCAAGACGGAGATTCTGGATTTTCCAAAACCAAACCCTCAACCCAAGCATCAGTGCTCATCAGTGTTATCAGTGGTTCATTACCTCCAGAAGACAAACACTGATCACACTGATTTTCACTGATCCGGCAAGGCGGAGATTCTGGATTTTCCAAAACCAAACCCTCAACCCAAGCATCAGTGTTTATCAGTGTTCTCAGTGGTTTATTCCTTCCAGAAGACAACCACTGATCACACTGATTTTCACTGATCCGGCACGACGCAATTTTTTGGGAAGTCACAACCCAAGCATCAGTGTTTATCAGTGTTATCAGTGGTTTATTACTTCCAGAAAACAACAACTGAACACTTTGATTTTCACTGATCCAGCACGACGAAGATTCTGGATTTTCCAAAACCAAACCCTCAACCCAAGCATCAGTGTTTATCAGTGTT
>JAFIGC010000026.1 GCA_020831635.1 Verrucomicrobiota bacterium
TGCAAAATCTGCCGGGCTCAGAACCTTTGAAATGCCCCTTAAGTTAGTGCCATTCAACTCTTACCCCCTTTTGGAAAATGATTCACTTTTTTGAGTGGAACAATGGACCTGTTGAATTACTTGTCGCAACATCTAAAAAGCATTAAGGAAAACAATGGAAGATAAAAATATCAGCTTACATGGCGATGAGAAGGCAAAAGCCCTGAAACCTAGGCCAGAACCGACCATGTCTAAAAAGCGTCCACAATCCAGAGCAACCAATACTTCAAACGAAGTGTTTGTATCAAAGTTCAAAGAAACAAACACCAGCTCAGAAAATGATTTCTGGACTTTTCGAAAAATGATAACGCCCATCCTGATCCAAATATTATTCTGGATAGTCGTTATTGCATGTATAATCATTGGAAGTATACATACTGCAAATTCTTGGAACTCTTATCGAGATCGCGAGATTAACATATTGATAGGCATTGCTTTGGCTGTCTTAGGACCTTTGGTCGCACGAATTTACTGTGAGTTTTTAATTCTTTTCTTTCGAATGAATGAGACTCTTACTGAAATTAAAAACAAATTGAATGATTAAAAGCAGTTTCCTCTTGTTTGCTTGATGAAAATGTGCTCCAATCAAATCCATTGGAATACTGCCAAAAGACTTTTTTGAAATCCAAACACAAAATGAAAGTGAACGTTTTCCTCCGACTGGTGGCAGTCGGCGGGCTGTTGGTCTTGGGTGGGTGTGCCAGGTACCCCATGGGGTTGAGCAAAGCGGAATGGGACTTTTTGCCGCCGGAGCGGCAGGCGGAATTGCGGGCCGAGCAATACAGGATCAACGAGGAACGGCGAGCACGGCGCGAGGAGGCCGCTCGTCAACGCGCGGCGGAGCGGGCGGCAGAGGAAAGGGCGCATCAGGAACGGATGGCGGAACTGCGCAAAAATGCTCGCTATCGGGATATCATACTTGTAACCCTGCAAGGCGGCCAAATCGAGCGGGACGGTGATGTTTATCCTCTTGAACCTCAAGCGTTTGAGCTGCTAAAAGGAGAAGTGGTCGACATCAATCTTCGGGGACAGCGTGTGAGGGGCAACCAAATTCGGCGTTTTAACGAGACCTGGCGTGTTCGGTTCACGGAAGACGGACATACCGTGATTCTAAATGACACGCCATTCGAACACACCATTCACTTGGTGAACGACGGAACCTGGGAGACGGGACGTCCAAAGGCTCTGATTCAGCAAGGTCAGCTTTATTCAGGACGCATTAATCTCTCGGGTATGGCCGCAACCATACGGTTCAGTGATGCTCCCGGAAAACCCGAACGGATCATCATTGAACACCGCTGATAATTTTTGAGAAAGCAATTAATCAACCAACTCATAAGATAAAACAAAATTTTCCTGGCTGATTGACTCCACTACATACCACATGTTGTAGGTTATAGATGGGATTTGGGGCGATATCCCCAAAATTTACCAATAACTGGAGTCAAACAGCCAGGCAGGTATTTTTATTATCAAGCTCCTGAATACCATCGAAAACCATGATATGCCTCGAACAAAGGCAGTTTGTTGAATTCCCAGAAATAGAAACAAATTTTGAAATTCGGTTCTTTACTGTTACCATGTAAAATCTAAAAAAGTTACCGGGTAATCTTTTTCTGGTTTTCTTGCACCATGATGCCAAAGAAGTTTTCTTAAATAATAGTTTCCAAAGTTTGTATTCCAAATTGGCCTCAAAGAATCGTCCAAAAAGTATGCAGACGATGGGAGCTGAGCAAATGTAACGAAATGCGAATAATCTTGTTTTGATGGATGGTTCAGTTCCCACCCAACTCTTATGTTATTTGAACCAACTTTGGGGATGTTGATAATTCGAGGGGAATAAGGTCTTGTATCTGAATATATACTTGCATAGTTTGGAGGATATATGCTCACTTCCTCGTTAGCAATGGAAAACGTTCCTACAATCCGTTCATCGCCACTAATTGAGAGCTTAAGCGATGCTCGATTTCTAGGCGTTGCTCCAAGTGTACTGGTATATGCTGAAAATTGCGCCGCGATTAATTTGGATTCTGAAAAGCTTACAACTCTCTCGTCTTCCATTTCTCGAATCGATAATATTTGTCCGTTAGTATTTAACCTAAAAATAAAAACTGATCTTTGAACTAAAACTATCCTATCCCCCCCTATCATACCAGGAAGGCTTGAACCATGTGAGAATCTTACCATTGGTAAGGTGTGGTTTTCAGGCAACGAATATTCAACATAGTATAATTTCTCAATCGGTGTGTTTGATATTTCAATAACACGAGACTCTACACTGGGATGAGCTACGAATCCGATAATTGGCAATAAAACTTGATGTATATGATGGGGGCCAGCATGCTGTAGATCAATATTCCCATTAAATCGCTCCTTATCCTTCTGGAGTTCCTCTTCAATAAGTCTAGATCTTCTAAAATCTGGTTCTGAATCAAAACGTCTAATAAGAATCTGAGTGCGATTAGTCAAATGCGCTAGTTCATCATAGTTATAATTTAAAATTGCTTGTGATAGTCTTTGAAGAAACTGGTTAGGTTCTGAAAATCGATCTGAAATATTTTGGTTTCGATTAGATTGTGATTTTGTTGTTTGATTAATCTGTCCAACATTTACTTGGTCAGGGTTTGCATCTGATTGGTTGCGTTCTTTTTGTATACCATCAGAACAAGAAAAACTTAAAATTAACAAAAATATAGGATATATATAGAAAAGAATCTGGCTTGATTTTTTCAAGAAATTAATGTTTAACGTCATGAGACTTCCTCTTTCGATTTGGATGTAAGATTATTTTTCTTGCAGTGTGAGTGAGATTCTGATTCGAACAAAGAAAAGAAAAAAAAGGGGGGGGCAACCCCGAATGGCACTTTATGTTGTGCGCAACATAAAGTGCCATTCGGGGCTGCCCTCGATTTTTTGCGCTTTGGGTTGTTGTACATCTCATTTCGAAACCCAATGTACTGCCAATCCGCAAGTCCAGGTTGGGAAAACATTAGATAGAGTTCATTTTTCATGGGTTTTGATCGGAAGGATTCCGCATCAATCCTTTTGAGCATTCGGTATCGAATGCAAAAAAGGATTCAGTTTACAAGAATCACATCCCTCGTCAAAGTCAAGCGGAAATGCGGCGAAAATTGATGGAAAATAAGAGATGGAGCTTCTCCGTAGTGGATAAGGGGTAATCGTGAGGCAAGCTAGCTAGATAATGGGAAGGGTGTTGCTAATTGTGGGTTGTTATGATGGTTCAATCCAGTTTAGTGGCGCAGTGGCGGCCCCAATCCCGGCAGTGAAGCAATTCCACCTTGTCCCGCAATCTTTTTTCTCTTGTCCATACCATCCACCATGATTATGAACGAGGCATGATCAAGAAAATCGTATCGGGAGGACCGCCGGACGCGGACCGGGGCAGATTGAATGCCGCAATCCACTGCGGTATTCCTCACGTCGGTTGGTGGCAAAAGGGACGGCTGGCGGAAGACGGGCTGATCCCCACTGCTACCAACTTGCGGAAACCCGGACCAAAGCTTGTAAAATTAGGGATTCGAAAACCATCGATCAAACGCCGGGTTGCGGCTCGGACATCGTGGAAGCGGCAGGTGCGTCACCGTGGGGCGCTCAAGTCTCGGCGCGGCATGGGCTGGGCAATGTACCCGAAGAAGGCGACCTACAACAGGGCGTACAACCGGACTTCGGTCAGCGCCGACTGGCTTTTCAAGAAGAGACAAAGGGCTAGATCAAAAAAAAAGACAGACCCCTTCAATTTAGCCGGGCGGAGCGGGCTTCGGGCTGGGTTGTGAGGTCCAGTTGGATGTCTTGCCGGGTGGGGGTGTCGGGGCCTAGGTGGAAGGTGGCTTCGGCGGTTCTGCCGTCGGGTAGGCGCGCTTGGAGTCTGTAGCGGCCGTGATATCCCCGAAAGGTGACCAGGCCTTGTCGGGTGCTTTGCTGGGTTTCTTGGGTTTTCCAAGTTTCGTTGACGAGTTTGGAGAGTTCGTGGAAGGCGGGGAGGGGTTCGTAATTGCGGTCCAACAGGTTGATGTGGCGTTGCCAGTTTCGGGGTCCGAATCCCCAAAAGTTGACCCCGTCCACGTTGGGGTGGCTGTACAATACGGTGAGGAAACGGCGGAGGTATTCGGCTTGCAGGTCTTCGTTCCATTCGCCTTCGAGCACGGACCCCGCGATGGCCCCGGCGTTGGAAATGCCGGTCTCGGTGACGCGGACGCGAAGTCCGCGTGCCTGATATTCATCCAACACTTCGTAGATCACCCGGGGATCCCACCACGTCCCGAAGGGTCGATGGGCGTGCACCCCGAAATAATCCACGGTGGCGCCGCTGTTTTGGACCTGTCGCACGGAATCCCATCCGCGCAACAAATCGCGTTCGCGTCGATCTCCGTCGCGGTCCGAAAAAAAGCGCGAACAGTGGCTGACCCCCAGTTGGGCCCGGGGATGTTTTTCGCGGAAGAGCGCAAAGACCTCGGGGGCCTCGTTTTGCATGTGGCGTTCGTTGAGGATTTGCCAAATGTCGATGTCATCTGCGTATCGCTCGATCAGATCTTCGGCATGGCGCAACAAGGCGGCCTGGCGTCCGGGGCCATCAAGATCCTCCACCCATTTGGGCACATATCCGGTGACAAAGTGAAACTCCAGGGTGATGTCGTTCTCTTTGCACCATGCGACATAGCGGTCCAAGGGTTCGAGATTGCGTTCGCCTTTCACCGGTTCGATGACATCCCATTTCCCCGAAAAGGGAACAACGGTATAATTGAAGACTTCCAAAAAACGCGCAAGCTCTTTTTCGTGGACCAACGGGGCGCGAAATTCCCGGGAATGGGCGGCGGGCGCGGAAAAATGGTTGAGCGCGGATCCGATGCCGAAATCGCGGGTTTCCTGAACGATTCCCACGTCCGCGCCGGGCAGGGTCCGTCCCCGGTCGTCGGTGAGGCGGAGGGAGACGGAAGAGGTTCGGTTGCGTTGCAGATTGGGCTGCACCACTTCGATCATGAATCGTTCCTGGGCCAGCCAATCCTCGGGGTTGATGGCGTTGTCGGGTGGATCGGGCAGAGGAGGCGGGGGCGGCATTTCCGGACGGCAAATCATCCATTGGTCGTTTCCGGCGATTTCGATGAGCGGCAAATGGTGGTCGCGGGGCAGGACGAGAAAATCGGCGCCATGCGCTTCGGCGAGGCGAATCCAGTCTTCGGCGCGGAATTGTCGGGTGCGGTCCGGGGAAAGCGCCTGCATGCGCAGGTCCCATTTGACGGCAAAATCGGGGTCGAAAAATTGCTGGGTTCCGTCACGCCATTCGCCAATGATGGCGCGTTGGGATCCAATTCGGAATCCGCTTTGGCGAGGTGGGGTGAGGAAAATCGCGTCCGGCGGGGTTTGTTCGCGGGCCAGGGTTTGGATTTCGCTCCAAGCGTCGCTTTGCGGGGCGTTGCGGGGGAAAGTGTGGTAACACCAAGCGGCCAGGAAAACGGCCAATGGCAGCGCGGGGAGATGGGCCCACCGCCAACGGCGCAGTGGAAAGAGGGCGGCGATGAAGAGGGCGGCGATGCCCACCAAGATGGCCTCATGGGGGAAACGTCCCGTGCCCGGCGTCCAGAACGCGGTGTGCAACTGCAAATCCGCGAGGGTGGATACGATCAAAGCGAGTCCGACGACCAGGGCGGCGCCGCCGGTGAGTTTTCGGAAGCCTCTGGCGGTCCACGCGGCCAACAAAAGAAAAGGAGCGATCAAAGAAACAAAGGCGGGGAGCCAGAGGATGGCTGCCGAGGCCAAGGCGACGGGCGGTCCCAGCCAGCGGATGTGCGCGGAAACTTCGGGGGGCGGAGAGAAGAGACGGTTGACCATTCTCGCGGTGAGGCAAAGGGCCAATACCATGAGAAATATCGAGGATCGGAATAATTGGGCTCTGAGCAGAATCGGGATCGGGACCAATTCGGACCCCACCGTGCCCAGGGTCATGAGGAGGATCGGGGCCAGGATCCAAGCCGCCAAGGCTTTATGGCGTCCACCGGCGACGCTCCACGCCAAAGCGCCGGCGCCCATCCAGAGCAGAAAGCGGGGAATGGTTTGATCTCCAGAGGCCCACCATGTGGAGGGAAAGGCGTGGTGGGCGGAGCGGACTTCCAGCAAATTCAGCCAAACCGCGTCGAATTCGCCGGAGGAGCGCATGAGCAAAGGCACGACAGGCAAGGCGAACAGGATGCCGGCCAGCGCCCCGAGAAACACCCGTTTCCATGGGAGTTCCCGCAAATGGAAAAGGCCCCACATGCCCGCGAGGCAGGCGGTATAGGCGGCGGTGAGCAAATGGATGTTGGCCATGAGCCCGATCAAGGCGATGGCGGGGATCACGCGGCGGCGCAAAAGGAAGTTGAGGACAATCAGGGACAAGGCGAAAGCAAAGCTGGTGTGGCTGAACGCAAGCGGGGTGAGCGGAGATTCCCCCAAGCCGGAAAGCGACCCCGCAACCAAAGGTATCAAGATCGTCAGCGGGCGTTTTTCCTCGGGCCAAAACCCCCGCATCAGGGCCACGAAACCCATGAACGTCAGCCAGGTGGTCAAGAAATGGGCGACCACAAGGACGGGCGCCAAAGGCGCGTTTGCGGGCAGCAGCCATGCGAAAACGTGGAAAAACCAGGTTGTGAAAAACGGCAGGGTTTCGAGCAAAGCGTCCCCTTGGAACATCGCCGGATTTCGGAGATGCTCCACGAACACGATCTGCAAGGCCTGGTTGCCCGCGCCAATGGGGATGCCGATCCAAGCCAACTTGAAGAGGGCGGCGGCAGCGGCAATCAACACTTCATCCAGTCCGAGAGAAAAAAATTTCAGTGGGGAAATCTTGAACATACTTATCGATTCATAGTAATACTGTGATTGTGAGAAATCCACCTCAAAATGAAACGAGTTCCGCCCACGCCTTGAATGCGGGACCCAAACCGTCGAAATGGGCGGCGGTTTGGCTGGTTCTGGCCATGCTGGTCATGGTGGGGCTGTACCTCAACGAATATTACGCGGGGTCCGGTGAAGACGTGGATGATCCGCAAACCGCCGCGGAATGGGTGCGGCGTGCCATGGTCCGCGAGGCGGAAGGGGATTTGCAGGCTGCGGAATTGGCCTGTCGGGCCGCCCTGGCAAGGGAACCCTGGCATCCCGACGCCGCGCGACGGCTCACCGCGATTCTGTTGCAACAAGGCGATGGCGAGGCGCTGTACGATTGGATGGACGATTTGGTGTTGGGAGACGCCCGACAGGCGGAACGGTATTTTGACCATCCCGGATTCGCCCCCTGGTTGGACGACGAAGCCTTTCGCGCCTTGCATCGGGAAGCCGTGATTCAGGCGAATGATTGAGGGGTTCCGATCACCCGGAGGGTTTTGGGGACGACCTGGAACGGTACGGCGCCGGCGGTGATTTGGTTGACCGCCCCCGCGAAATACAGATCCGGTTCCGGGGCGTGAAACAGCCAAGTGCCGGTCGATCCGGTATGCCCGATGACCTCCGGTATGCATTGAAAGGGGGTGAACAAACGGGGGATTTTGAAGCGCATGACCCCGAGACCGTACGCAATGGGCCAACCCGGTTGCCGGAGAGCGGCGCGGTCACGCGGAAAGGGGAACCGGTGTGCGTGCGATTGCATGCGCGGCCAAGTGTCGGACTCCTGAAAGAGGTGCCCTTGCACCACGGCCTGAAAAAAATGGAGAAGATCTCCGCAGGTTGAGTTCAGGTCTCCGATGGCGGCCAGAAATTCTGGAAATCGGACGACCTCGGCACCCGCGTATACCGCGGCCGCGGCGGGCTCCGGTCCATTCCCTCGGAAATGACCGGGAAGCCAGGTGTTCCGGAGTTCCAGCGGATCCAGAATCAGTTCGTGCAAGACATGGGAAAACGTTTTGTTCCGGCGGGCTTCGATGATTCCGATGAGGAGCTGGTAATTCGTGTCCGAATACCGAATACGGACCCGCCGTCCATCCAATGCCTGTGGCGGGAAATGGGGCTCAAGACGTTCGCGGACCCAGTGCGCCGTGTCCTCCAGGGTCCAGGCCCGGTCGCCCTCCTCCAGCAGGATTTCCACGAGACTGCGCCGGTCGATGCCCGATTTCCGTCGGGTTTTTGGGTAGTCTTCGATGTAATCGGGCAACCCGGAGGCGTGCCTCAGAAGGTGTTCAATTGTGAGTTGATCTGTCCGGTCATTGCCGTCAAGAACATGGAGCCGATGCATGAGGGAAGGGGAAAGTCGGTCCACAACCCGATCCTCGAGGGTTAGCTCTCCCTGCTCCACCAACCGCAATACCGTCGAGGCAATCAACAGCTTGGTGATGCTCGCGATAAACCAGGGTGTCCCGGGTGTCATGGGCCCCTGGCCCGGCGCCACCACATTCCGCGCACCCTCCCACCGGAAGGTCCCGTCTCCTGAAACCACCGACATGACGGCGGAATGAATCTCTTTTCGCCCGATCAGTTCGTCGAGCAGGGTCTCCAAGGGTTTTGACATGGTCATCATCTCCTATAGGTCAATCTCACCAAATGCGTCTTTCTATAAAATGGGGATTCACATCAAGAAAAAAGCGGTGGAGCAGGGGGTAAATCACGGCTGATTTTTTGAGATTCGACCGATACGGATGCTGGATGAATGGTTCCCGGGATGAAGGGAATATCGTTATTTTCCGGTTGCACGCTCAGTCGTAGCGACACCCCCGCGGCAAGCACGGGGGCGGCTTTGGGGGGCGAGAGGGACTCATCGTGCACAGAGTCGTCGCTCCCCTCCGACAAGCGGAGGGGCGGCGGGAAGTCAGCAACCCAGCAGCATCCAACCTTCAAAAAATCAGCCGTGGGGGTAAATGTTGGTGCGGCTTTCCTGTGGATCCATCGTCGTCCCGCATTCGCGAGTCTCTGGTGGACAGGTGTTGGGATACGCGCGAGCGAGCCCGCTGGATATGGGAATTGTATAAAATTCAACCCCGACGTAATATTTATCCTTTTCAACTCAACACAAACGCGGCATATCCTCTCCATGCCGCAGTTGTTATTCCGTAATTTCATCCATCTCGTTTACCCATGATTCAAAACACACCTCATCTTGAGATTGCGCCCGTGACCGGATCCGCGCAGTCGGAATTGTTGGATTTGTATGTGAGCCTTTTCCATGATCGGGAACCGCTCACGAAACTCATTGGCTTGGGCCGGGAGCGAATGCGCTCGCTCGCGGAATCCATGCACGGCCGCAAACCGCAATCGGAAAATTTATGTTGGATGGCGCGCGACGCGGCTCTGGAAAATCGGCCGGTGGCGTTTGTGGTTTGCGACGATCCGACGCTTCCCGGAGCGGAGACCTTGCCGGACAATCTCACGGACGCAGAACAGGAAACGGTCGCCGTTGTCGGCGGTTTTCTGAGTGAGATTCGCCGTCCGTTACCCGATCTCGTGGCGTGGGAACCCGGCGTCTGTATGCATGTGGCCGCATTGGGTGTCGCGCCGGGCTATGAAGGCCAAGGGCTGGCCACCCGCCTTCTGCAAACGGCGCTTGGCCAGGCCCGGCTTCGCGGATTCCGCCACGTTTTTGCCGAGTGCACCGGCCCCGCTTCGAGAATGTGTCACGAAAAATGCGGGTTTGCTTGTGTCCATTCCGTCTCCGCGGACACTTTTGCGTATCAGGGGGTTTTTCCCTTTTCAGGAAATGATCTGGTTGTGGACCTGATGCTGCGGAAGCTTTGATTTGAAAAGCATTAACCGGGGCAGGATTTGTTCCTCGTGGACGGCGTGTCCGGTTTGGGACATGACGGCGGAGAGGGCGGGGTTCCACGGCGTGTCCGGCAGGTTGGCCTCCAGGGGCGGGCCCGAAGGCGCGGCGGTGTAGGTTTCGGGATCAAAATGCCAAAAATCCGCCGCGGGATATCGGCGGTGGAGGAAGTTGACGATATGAAGTCCGGCGGCATCGAAATCGGCCCGCAAATGTATCGGAATCCCGGCCGCCGAGCAGGCATCCAGCAGGCGCAGGCAGGCATGGGAAGGTTGACCTTCCGTGCAGACCAAGGCGGCGCGGACGCCGGATTCGGCGGCGGCTTCGAGAACGGCCGGATTTTCGCAGACAAAGACCTCGGGCACATTCGGCGTGCAAGGCTGACGGAAATGACGCAACAACATGCGGTTCGGGATGCCGTCCCCCGCCAGGGCATTGGCGGCCCGCGCCACGGAATGGTCTTCGCGGAAGCGGATGCCCAGAGTCAAGATGGTGCTGCTCACCTCATCGGGCGTCAGCCCGAATCGGCGCCAAAGCGAACGGGTTTCGCCCGGCGGATGTCCGGCGTGGAGAGCCAACAGGCGGGTGAGCGGGCGGTCGCCGTCCAGCGCGTGGCTGTTGCCGAAGAGCCGAGCGGCGGTGCGGGTGGGCAATTGGTCCTCGGAATCCATTTCCCGAAGGAGGCGGTCGAGATCGAGCAACATGCTTTGCCCCGTTTCCGGATCACCGCCCGCGAGACGGCGGAGTCCCAGAAAAAAAGCGTCGGGTTCGGCGGTGGCGTGTGACCAAGTTTGCCGAAGCGCGTCCCAAGCGGCCTCCCGTTCCCGGCGCAGGGCCGCGCGGAGATGCAGGGGGCCATCCACGATCTCCACCATTTCCCGAAGGCTTTCACAGAGACCCGCCGACCGGAGGATGGATTCCAGTTCATCGCGGGACAAACTGATGGAGGTTCCCTTGGGACTTTGCAGGCTGCGGCCCATGAGACTGCGGGCGGCGCGGAGTTCCGCTTCGCTCGGGTGTTTGCGCACAAAGCGGGACGGCAAGGCATGATCCAGTTCGAGCGACCTGCGGATCCGATCCCGCAGCCAGGTCCAGGCGGGATCGCGGAAAAGGTCGCGCAGGCGGTCGTGGGCGTCGGTCATGTTGCGGGGTCGGGTAAGGGGGATCGGTGAAAGGATGGACGAACCGTATACACGCAAAAAAGGATTGGCAAGCATGGGATGGCGGTGACATGTACCGTGCATGGGTTTCCAGTAGGGTTGGGTTGTTGGGTTGTTGGGTGGTTGAGTGGTTGGGTTGTTTGGTAGTGGGCGTGGGCTTTGGGTCGGATGAGTCCGACTGAAACGCCACTTGCGGGGATGCATTTTCCAGCTTTCCGACTGTCGGAAGCCCTTTTTTCAATGTTTCCGAGTCGGAAAAATACCGCGACAGGCTTCGAGCCAGACGATGGTGTCGAATCCGTCTTTCACCGCGTCGAGGGCGGTGAATTTTACGCAGAAATCGGTGGCGAGCCCAGTGAGGACCACCCGGGTGACGCCATGCTTTCGCAGCCAGTCGGTGTGGCCGGTGGCTTTACGGTGTCCGTTGTCGTAGAGGCCGCTGTAGCTGTCGATGGTTTTGTCGGTGCCTTTGGGAAGACGCGGGCGATTCGTCGGGTGTCGAGGCCGGGCGCGAAGCAGGCGTCGGCGGTTCACTGCACGCAGTGATCGGGCCAGAAGATCTGGGGAAGTCCGTTGAGTTCGCCCGCGTCGAAGACTTGGGCATCGGGATGTTGGCTGGCAAAGGAGCCGTGTTCGGCGTGGTGCCAGTCCTGGGTGGCGGCGATGAGGTCGAAGCGGTCCACTTCGCGGTGAATGGGCGCGAGGATTTCATTGGCCTTGGGCACGGCAAGGGTGCCGCCGGGCATGAAATCGTTTTTGAATATCCACAAGGATCAGGGCGTTCATGTAGTTTCCTCCAGGGTTGTGCATTCGTTCCAGCACATCCATGGGGACGGCTTTGTCGATTCCGGCGAGGGGAGCGAGACCCCCGCAGGTGTCGCCGTCCATGGTGGCATGGCCGACGGAGGCGCCATTCGCGGGTTTTTGAAAAATCGACCACCTTCCTGGGCGTAGGCCCCTCAGGGCCGGAGGCTGAGGACACTGATAGACACTGATCTTGAGTCTGGATTGATTTCCGATATCATGAATTCCGCACTCGTCACGCCGCACTCTGCACTCAAAACGGGTTTGAGGGCGGGAAATTTCCGGTTTGGGTGGCGTTCGGGGCGTTGAGGTCATCGCCGGTATTGTTGCTGGACATACAAAAAGAAACCACACCCCTTTTGATCCACGCGAATGCCGTCACCTCCATTCTCGCGGGAAGTGGAATGAGATACGCTGCCGCGATTGGCGGAGATGCCGTGACTGCCGTTGTTGCGGGCGGTGGCATTTGAAATGACGCTTTCATTTGCGGAAATGCCCATGCCGGTATTATTTCGGGCGACGGAGTTTTTGTCACTGCCATCTGAAGTCACAATGCCTCTTCCGGCGTTTCCGGTTGCGGTCACATTCTTGACGATGACGCCAGGTCCCACGTAAAGTCCATCGCTTGTTGAATGCTCAAGCGCTCCATTCCCGTCGATGGCGAGATCTTCAAAGCGACCGTTTAGGTCATGAAAGGAAAAGGACCCCATCCATCCCAGAATCCCCTCCGCGCCCATGTTGGTGATGGTTCCATTGCGCACGGTGATGTTTTTCGAGCCACTTGTGATATTCACACCCTGTTGGGATGCCGACGCGAATGTCTTCATGTTGATTGGCGTTTTCATGAAAGTTGGGGGGTGGGGGATGGGGAGTACAAATGGGAATACGATTAATCGTTGGGATGGTTTCCGGTGCGGGTTGCGTTGGGGGCGTTGATGTTTGCGCCATCGTTACTACTTGCCTGGCAAAAGGCGACCACACCCTGGTGTTCCACCCAAATGCCGTCTCCTTCATTATGACGGGCAGTGGAATTCGTGACACTGCCGCGATTGGCGAAGATTCCGTGACCCCCATTGTTGCTTCCGTCGGAGTTTGTGACATTGCCGTCATTGACCGAAATGCCATTCCCCCCATTAAATCGGGCGACGGAGTTTGTGACGATGCTGGAAGCGGAGATTCCGTGGCCCCCATTACTGCGGGCGATGGAGTTTATGACGCTGCCGGCATCCGCTTGGATGCCGACACCCCCATTGTCGCGAGCAACGGAGTTTGTCACGTTGCCGGAAGCGGAGGAAATTCCCGCGGTCCCATTATTTCGGGCAACAGCGTTTGTGACGCTTCCATCTCTGATCGCAATTCCCCTATTGTCGTTCCCCGTTGCGGTCACAAACCTCACAATGGCGCCGGCGCCCCCACTGAGGCCATCGCTAAATTCACCCTCCGCGCCATTTTCGTCGATGGAAAGATGTTCGTAGAGGCAGCTTTCGGCCCAATTGGCTGAAATTCCTTCCTCTCCCATGTTTCGGATGGTTCCATTGCGCACGGTGACGTTTTGCTTGCCAAGCGCGATATCCACGCCACGTTGACCCGCGGCTTCGGTACCCTGAAGCGTGAACCCCATCAAATCCAGGGTTACGTTGTCGGCCGTAATCGTGATGGCGGATTCTCCGGTTTCAATGGTCAGATTTCCGGTCAGATAGTAGGATCCGGGTTCGGTGATGGTGTAGGGGACCTCTGAGATGGGGATGCGGGGTTCCACTTCTTCGAGGCTGCGCATGGTCGCCCCCGGCGGACCGGGGGGTTCCAAGGGTCCACCCTGGGCCATGGCCAGTGTGGGCATAAGGAGAAATGCCACAAGGGCCGATGCGAATGTCTTCATGTTGATTGGCGTTTTCATGAGGGTCCGGGGTTTTGGGAGGTGGACGTTTTATTCTTGCAGGGGTTGGAGCGCGCGGATCCGGAAAAATTCCATGGCCGGCAGCTCTTGAAGGTCCAGTTGGATATTGGTGACGTTTCCCGCTTCCGGGGCGAAGGTTTCGGAAGCCGCTTCCCAAGGGTCGGCGGGTTCATCCGGGCTTTGCAGTTCGGCGGTCGATTCCACCCGGTACACCCGGAGGGGGGAAGAGGTGAATTCGAACCCGGCGGCATCGTCGTCGCCATTTTTGACGAGATCGAAAGAAAGAATCCGCAACGGGGCGCCAAGCTGGGTCGGATCGGTGCCGGCTTGGTAGTGCTCGAGGTCGGTGAAACCGTCCTCGGTGAAATCCGATTCTTCGTCGGCGGTATTCAGATTGCCGAAGTAGCGGTACTCCCAGGCATCCTCAATGCCGTCCCCATCGCTGTCCACCCGCAGAAAGGAATCGGTTTTCAACTGTCCGTCGCCGAGGTGGATCCAGCCCAGATTGGCCGCGTAGGCGTAGCCCTTGAATTCGCCGGTCAGGAGGTCGATCCGGGGACGGTTGGGATCAATGGAATTTGCCCAGTTGAAATTGATCCAGCCGATATTGGCGCCCCAGGCATAGCCGGCGAGGTTGCCGAAATCGGTGAGGTTAACGCCATAATCGGTTTCCGAATCATTGGCGTAGCTCCAGCCGTTTGCGGGTGCGCCATTGCCCAGATTGATCCACCCGAAGTTGGCTCCCCAGGCATGGCCGGACAGGAAAAAACCGCCGGTGACAACGCCGTCGTCAACCGAGGGTCTGAAATTAATCCATCCGCCGTTGGCCGCGTAACCGTACTTGGCCTCGTCGTTGATGGTGGATTCCGCATGGAGGTTTCCAATGGAAAACCCCGTTGCAAACATCAGGAATGCGAGATTCGCGACACCGACCACGTTTCGCCGAAACCCGGACTGACGTTTCTTTTTGTGGGGGAAATGGAAGTGTTGATTTTTCATAAGGGGACCTCATTTCAGGGAATGTTGGATATCGACATTGTTGGCGTGGATGTGCACGAAGGAAAGACAGGGTCCTAACGGCAAGTGCGATGGCAAGCGAAAGGGCGGCGCATATTCGAAATACACGAATCATAGGTATTAACTATAGGTGGTGTATAGGAAAATTAGTGAAATTTTTTGGGCGAAAAAAATTCAGATTTACTTGCGTCGGTAGGCCGTGGCACCGCTTCCGACCACAATCAAGAGGATCCCGCCGATCATTTTGACGAGGGAGCGGTCCGGGGGAGAGCCGGTGATCGCTTCGGTGATCTCACCCACGGGCGAGGTCCCTTCGCTGTATCCATAATAGACAAGGATGGCCCCGATGACGATCAAGGCGATACCAATCATTCGATTCATTTTCTGATTCCTTCCAATTATGGGTTGCCAATCATGGGTTGAAGGGGCTCACAAGGGCGGAGGGCGGCCCCGCAGCGCACGTGCAAGCAAAGAAATCACCAATAAAACCAGGAAGATAAAAAAGATAATCTGGGCAATGCCCGACGCGGCTTGCGCGATTCCCGTAAAGCCCAAGATCCCCGCAACCACGGCGATGATGAAAAAGAGTATGGACCAGCCTAACATGACATTTTCTCCTGTTGATTGTGAAAATAATAAGGAGCGGAATCTCGAATGGTCAGTCAAACATACTGGACCACAATTTCAGGATAAACGACGTTCCGGGTTGGGATCAAGGATAAATCCAATATTTTTTTTGTGAAAAAGAAGAATAGGTCATGGTTATTCGAAAACCCGTCGTGTATAGTTGTCATCCAATGAATCCAGTTCGCCTTTTCTCCATTCGCTTCCTGATCCGCACCCAAATCCTTTATTTCGGCGTTTGTCTGTTTCTGATGACCCACGCGGTCAACCTGCGGGGGGAGTTGCCACCGGGGCTTACCGCCGGGCTGGCCTTCGGCGACACCCCCGGGCGGGTGACGCTCGATTCGTCGTTCTCGCTTGCCGGGCGCGCATTCACGGTGGAGGCCTGGATTTGGCTGGATGCAGCCGGCGGCGACCGCCCGGTTCTGGGGCAAATCGGAACGGAGAATCTCCTCCACTTGCTGATCCGCAATGATCGGATTTACTTCGGTTTTTGGAACGACGATCTCAACGGGAATACCCCGGTGCCGACCGGGGAGTGGGTGCACGTGGCGTACAGTTTTGACGCGGACACCCGCATTCAACGGATATTCCTGAATGGCGTGCAGGACGGGGAACGCGTCGCCGACGGGCAATTTGCTGAAAACAGCCTGCCACTTCTGTTGGGAGGGTATTCCGGTGCCGCGGTCAATCCCTTCCACGGCCGCATGCTGGAAGTGCGGATATGGGATCATGTCCGCGACGCGGTCACGATTTCGGACCAACGCTTCACCACCCCCGCAAGCGACGCGCCGGGACTCGACGTTCTGTTCACGTTTGAAGGCATTCATGGTGCCGGCGTCCCCGAGGCCACGGGCACGCTGGAAACCAATGCGCTTGTCGGCGATGTGCATGCGGTCTCTCCCGTTTTGGCGCCCTCGCGGATCGACAAGCCCTCCCTGCCGGCCGCTGTCGCTCCCGGCAGCCTGGCCGACCGTCTGAGCGGTTACACCCTGACGCCCCCGCCGGATATGCAGTATCCCGACACCGGAGGCGACACCCTCACCGACGGACTGGGGCCGTTGTTGGTGTGGGGCGCTCCCTGGTTTTCCTTCACCGGTGTCGCCACCGAGTCGGTGTTGGCCTGGAATGACGTCGAACCGGAACTGACCTTCCATTTCGCCGAGCGGGTACGCATCGACACCATCACCCTCCATGCCGCGGACGGAGACGGTATCAGCGAGGTTTCACCACCCACCCTGATTCAGGTGCGCACGCCCGGCGGCTTCGTGGCGGATGTGTCGATCCCCCCGGTCTCAACCCCCGGGCGAACCCGGGCCTTGGCACTCAACGATATGGGAATGGTTACGGACGAAGTGACCCTGACCCTCAGTGGCGACAGCCCCTGGATGGCCCTCGCCGAAGTCAGCTTTGACGGTGAGCCCCTGGCGATGTCCGATCCGGCTCCCGCTCATCCGGTCCCGAAACTCGCCCGCTTGTTCCATGGTTACGACCCCGCACTCGACAACGAAGACGTGTTTCGTTTTGATCTGGATCGGGTTGGGGAGGAAGTCCGGTTCGGTTTCCGTCAAAGTCCCGACCCCTTGGGCGTGGCGGCCACCGTCGAATGGTCCACCGATTTAGACGCCTGGACCACGCTTCCCCACGAATCCAGCCCTGTTGAGGGAAAAAAACTCGCCCGCCACATCCCGGATCCCGCAGAAAACAAGGTTTTTTTCCGATTGCGTTTCGAAATGTCCGCTCCGCTTTCCGCCGTGCACCCCCCTTTCGATACCGAAATCGAAGAAAGTGAAGACCTGTTCCACTTTCCCGCCGGGGCCCTTTTGGGAAGCGATTTTTCTCTCGGAGGAGAGGATGATTTGACCCTCATTGCCGTGAACGACCATGAAAATCTGGTGGGGAGCCTCCTGAGCTTTGCGTATGGAGTCACCCTCCGCATCGAAGCGGATGGTTCCGGCACCGTCGAGGCGCCCAAGTCCATGCCCGGCACTGCCGTTTTGAACGAAGAAATTACTTACACCGTGATCAACCGCCTCGGCGAGTCCGTGCGCCGCACCTTCGCCTTCACCGTGATCGGGGAAAACGATCCGCCGACGGTGGAAGACTTCACCGGAAACCATACCGTCGGGACCGTCGATGCCGGGATCGCCTACCGTTACTTCGAAGGCGACTATCCGACCGAGGAAAGCCTGCTCGCCGCCGAACCCGTCGCCACCGGTCGCATCCCCACCTTCAACCTCGACCCCGCCACCGCCGCCGATGGCTACGGTTTCGAATTCACCGGAGAACTCTTCGTCCCCGCCGCCGGGCCCTACACCTTCTACACCGGCAACGCCAACGGCGTCGTGCTCGATATCAACGGCGAGCGCGTGGTTGACAACACCTACGAAGACCCCGCCACCGGGCGCAGCGGCACCATAACCCTCGCAGCCGGAACGCACACCCTCCGGGTGCGCTATTTCGATGCCGCCGATCCCGAGCCGCTCACCGTGGACTACTCCGGCCCCGGCCTGCCGCGCGAGCCCATCCCCGCCAGCGCCTTTCCCCGCCTGTCCGATCTGCCCATTGGCACCGCCAGTGATATCGATGACGGCGATGTCCTGCACATCTCCCATCTCAACGGCATCGCCCTCGCCGACGGGGCACCCGCCGTGTTGCCCTCCGGCGCGAAGTTGACGCTCGCCGCCGACGGGCAGATCACCTACTTGCCCGCCCCGGGAAGAACGCTACTCCACGAGGCCACCGGCACCGACAATTTCACCTACACCGTCACCGACAGCGGCGGACTTTCCGCCACCGGCACCGCCGGCATCGACCTCGCCCGGCTGAACACCGCACCCACGGCAGTCGAGTCGTTTCATTTCGCCACCAACCATAGTTTGACCGGCAATTTCCAAATACATGATCTGATCCATGACGCCGATGGCGATTCCCTTCGCGTCACCCATGTCAACGGTGTCCCCTGGCTTGGCGGCGAAGCCTTTCAGCTTCCGTCCAAGGCGATCCTGCGCTTGCCGACGCAATTCCCGGGGGTGATTGACTATGATGGCGCATGGTCTTTTGTGAATACATTATCGCAAAATCAGGTGATTGAGCAGTTCTCCTTCACCGCCACGGATGCGGCGGGCGCCACGGTTACACTGACCGCAAACGGCGATTGGATAAAGCCGAAGTTTCATTTAATCTATTTGGACCGACGACTGCCGGGGGGCGAAGGGTTATCGGACGCCGAAGTTGTTTTTACCAACCTTTATCGCCATGATCTGGAAGTCATTCTCTATGGCATACACAAAGAAACCGGAACGCCAACCCCCTTCGTTACCCGTACAATTCCATCCGGGGAAAGCCTTCGGCAACAATTGGAGCCAGCGGAAGGGATTCCCCTTGGAGAGATGAGTTTTCTGGATGCCTATGAAATACACATCGATACCGTGGAGGGAGATCCACTCTTCTATTATAACGAACTCATTCTCCGCGACCTTTATTCCACGCACAACAAGTCCTTTTTTGAGATGTCGATTGCCTCGAATCCCCATTGGCCCGTGGTGGCGAATCACAAACTTTATGGCGATGACGGGTATAGCGAACGGCATTATCAGACGGGAAGTTACGTCATTGAAGTTGCGTATGGCAGCATTGTGACCCTTACACAGTACAGCCTTGTAGATGCCGACCCCATCTTCAGTCTCATGAGTACGCCCGCCAACACCTCCGTCGTCGAGCCCGGCTTTGCGGCCAACATCCTCATTGAGGCGATCTGCCGGACAAATGACCTCAGCCGCTTCACCGCTCAAAACTTGAACGAGGAGGATATCGTGCTCACCGTCGGCAACGAAGGGAAGTCGTTGTCCGTACCCGCCGGACAGACCGTGGCATTCGAAGTAAACTACTGGCCGACAATCCCGGTCAAACTCCTCGACGGAGACCTTGGCCTGCACAACAGCAGTGCCACGGACTGCCCCCGGGTGATCGACTTCAGCTTCATCTCGTTTTGTGCCGACGCCTTCACAACCTTTACACAAGTGATCAACAACGGAAACGAGGCCTTTACGGTGCGCATCCAGTCCGTGGAATTCCCAACCCTGATCAGCAGTCCCGTAACCATTGCCGCGGGTTCCGATAGTACCATCCAGATGGACTCCCAGGGCCGGGATATTCAAGGCACGGAAGGCCGAGTGGTCATCATGTTGGAATCCGGGATGCAGGATGGCCCGACGTTTACGTTCTCGGATGAAAACTGTTTCTGATGGAAACATCTCCCTCTGGCATTTCTGCCTGAATCCGTGAGATCTTTGCTTTGAATCCGCACAATCCACAAACAACCCGCAACACACAACCCAACAACCCAACAACTCAACCACTCAACGACTCAACTACCCATCCCCCCCCAAAAAAAATCATGGCACCAGAATTTTTCCTTTTTGCACGCGCTCCAGCCAGGCGCGGGTGGCCTCCTGTAGGCCGTAGTCGGGATCGAGCAGGCGGATGCGGTCCTCGTCCATGGCCACCAGAAGGGTGGCATGGTGAACTTCCGGCAAGGTGGAGATTTCGATGAGGGCGGGCAAATCGGACGGAGAGAGTTCGTGTCCCGGAGGCAAGACTCGAAGGGGCATGCCCAATTTGCGGGAGGCGCGTATCAATCCCAGGGTGGTGGTGCCATCCCAAGTGGTCCCCGCCCAGCGGGAGAGGGTGCGTTCGGAGGGCGCGGGTTCGCCGGTGTGCAGCTCATAGAGATTCCCCAAGGCCACCAAACGCCCTGATGGGCGAAGGATTCGGCCAGAAACCAACCCGGATAATGTGTTTGGCCCAGGGCATGGGCCGCGACCGCCATTCCTCCCCAGCCGATCAAAAAAATCCCCACGACCAGTGGGGGGAGTTTGGGAAACCGCTTTTGCAGGATTCGCGGCACCAGGATGCAGGCCAAGAGTTGGATCGGGTATCGGAACATTTTTTTGGAATTGTTGCCCCTTGTCAGCCTGAAAGGAGATGAAAAAAGAGTGGACGGCATTCCTAAGGGTCCACGCAAAAATAAATTCACAGATTTTGAGCGTCGAGGCGCGTGACCCGCAAGGCGCGAAAACAAAGGAATATTAGCAATATTTCGTGTTTTCGCAACGCCGCAGGACGCGATGCATCGGCGGTCAAAATGTGAAGTTATTTTTGCGTGGACCCTTACTTCCCCGCGCTCTCTGCGGCCTCCGTTCCCTCCTGTTCAAAAAAGTTTCGGTGGATCGAAACGGGTTTTACGATGAAGATTCCCCTGTTGCACTGGATTTGTGGATAAAAAGTGACATGCATCATCGCTTTCCGGATGGTAAATCGCCCAAAATTAAGGTATCGCCATTTACCTATGATAGTCTTAAAGGTTTTAACTGCCATGATTGCGGGGATCGCCACCCTGTTCGTTCAAGTATCGGCCCAACCCATGCCGATCGAGGAAGCCATGCGGAAAATGATCGAAGCCGGGGCTTTTTCCGCTCAGGAGCCCCCGCCACTTTCCACCCGCTTTCTGCCGGTGGACCCAAGCGAAAAAGATGAAATTCTGCGGAGCTTCACATCCGAAATCTACGAGTCGTTGAAAGAAAAGCTGATTCAACCCCACCGTGATTTGGAAAATAAATTAAATGAATACGTATCATTTTTTCAAGATATTCATAATCAAACCGATGAGAGGCGTCGAGAAATTCTTGAGATCACTTCGGAATGGGAGGAAAAAGGCTTTCCTTACATGGAAGGCTATTCTCAAGTGGAGATTGCCGAACAGGATTGGTATTTGCATGACGAGGCTTTACGTCGTCAGAAGAGATCCTTGAGTTATCATTTGGCTTTGTTTCAACAATTGCAAGCCCGAAGGGACGAGATGCTGAAACGCCTCGACATGCCCCCCGAGATTTTTGAGATCGAGCAAGGCTTGGATGAACTTGAGGAAGTTTTACAAAATACCCGAGGCGCCATCCGGTACATGGAAGCGTCCCCACCTGAAAACCCGGCCCGGGTGATGATCAAGGTTTTGAAAGAACTGGGATACAATCCGAGGGAAGAAATCCGCGCACTCTTGGAACAAAACGCGAAGGAACCATGATGCCTGTGTGTCTGTTGTTTTTGAAAACAGTAGGACGCGGAGAGCGCGGAGCAAAGCCACTGCAAGGCTTCGCTTTCTTCGCGGCCTTTTGTTCTAAACACAGAGGGTTTGAACAGAAGCACGCAAAGCGAAGGTCGGACATCGAACTTGACTTTCCAGAAACATCCCACATAGTTTTTGCATGAAAACTACGTATACCATCACACAGGCGCAACAGCAATTTCCCGCCATGGTCAGGGAAAGCGCTTCCGTGGGGATGATCCCGATTACCCGGCATCAGGAAACCGTGGCCTATGTGGTTTCCAAAGTGCGGATGGATGCCATCGTGGAGACCATGGAGCTTCTGTCCCAGCCGGAAACCATGGCGCAGATCCGGGCTTATGAACGCGGGGAGCTGAATTTTCATTCCGTGGATGCGCTGGACGATGAGGATTGAAGTGTCCGATCAGGTCATTGCCTACGTGAAAGGCCTGCCCCCCGCGCCGCGTGGTTCTCTGCGTCTGGCGATCCGAAAACTTGAACGCCTTCATGGGGACATTCGGAATCTGGAGGGCGTTTTAACGGATTACCAGCGGCTCCGCGCCGGGGCTCACCGTGTGATCTTTCAGGTGAAAACTTCCTCAAGCGGACCCGTCATCCGTTGCATCTTTGCCCAGCACCGAAGTATCGTCTATACCATGGTGGAGGACATTCTCCACGGTTGATCTTTAATTTATCCACGGTTTCGAAAAAAACGACAACCTTTCACCTGAAGTTCCCCGGGTAGTGTCGCCTGACGGATCCCTGAAATCAAACGTCCGACTTTGAATGTTAAATGGGTGGGGATCCGGTTCGGAACTCTTTTTAAAAAAGAGTGAACAAGAAAAGCACCAGAAATAATCCGAGTGCCCGGGCGATGACCACGATCAACACCCCGCTGGGAAAAATATCGGCGGTAGTCCATTTGGAAAGAAGAAACAACAACAGGCCAAAGGAAAGCAGCCAGCCGATGTGAGGAACCATGCCCACAAGAGCCGCAAATAAAGCCGCGAGCAGCAGAGCGCGGATATCCCCGTCCTCACCCACCAGTTTCATTCCGCACCAGATCAATAACCCTGTGATCACGGTTTGCAGGCAGATGATGATTAGTATGGTCGTGAAATCCGGCATGGGGTCCTCCTCTATGGTTTACATCCCCTGAACGCGGGGGAAAGTCACACATAAACAGAGTTTTCAGCAGGATCAATGCTTTTTTGGATGCTCAACGCGCATATATCGGTGATCATCCTATTGAACAGGACGACGCGGAGAGCGAAGACGTAGAGCGTGCATTCAATTACGGAAAGGATTCGGCGTGGTGAGTCCGTTGGACACTTTGTGATTGAGAATTTAAGGCTCGAGCAGGGTGGGTTGGGGGACGACTTGCCAGCGTTTGGGGAGGGGTTGGATGCGGTGGGCGTATTCGTCGTCGAGGCGGTTTTTGACGAGGCCCAGGCGGATGAGTTGGCGTTCGTGTTGTTCGCCGTAATCGCCGGTGCGGTCAAGTTCCTCGATCAGGGCTTCGCGGTGTTGGCGGAGAATGTCGGCATGTTCGGGGTCGGCGGCCAAGTTGTGGATGTTGTGGGGATCGGCCTCGCAGTCGTAGAGTTCTTCTTCGGGTTTGGTGGGGGCGAACCAGAGGGCCTGGGCGGGGGTGAGCTGATTTTGGGCCCGGGCTTCCCGCAGAATGCGGGTGGTTTGTTGGGTCTCCATATAGCGGTTTCGCTGGGCGTAGGGGATTTCGGGATGAAAATTTCGGATGTAGAGGTATTGGCGGCTTCGCAGGGCCCGGACCCGGTCGAAGGCTTCGTCCATGCGGTCCCGTCCGGCGATGCAGTATTCGCGTGGCGGGGTGGTGACCTTGGGTCCGGCGAAGACGCGGCCTTGATACGTCTCGGGGACTTTCACGCCGGCGGCGGTGAGAATTGTGGGAGCGATGTCGAGCCAACTTACGGGCTGGTCGTCGGCGACGCCTTCGGGCAGGACGCCCGGCCAGCGTAGAATGAGGGGCAAATGGATGCCGGCTTCGTAACACCAGCGTTTTTCGCGCACTTGGCCGCGTCCGTGGTCGGACAAATAAATGACGAGGGTGTTGTCCCGTTCGCCGCTGGCGCGGAGGGCGGCGAGGGCCCGGGCCACGCCTTTGTCCTGCAGGGTGAGGGCATCGAGATTGCGGGCGATCTCTTGGCGGGTGACGGGGGTGTCGGGCAGATAAGGAGGGACTTCCACCTGATCGGGATCGCACAATTCGTCATCGGAGAGGCGGGGGCGAATGTTTTTGCGGTAGTTGTCGGCCCACATGCCGCTTTCGTGGGTTTCGAAAAAGTTGATGTACAGGAGCCAAGGCTTGTCTTTGTATTTTCCGGCGGCGAGGTCGTCAAACCAGTCCCGGCGCTCGTCGGCAAAATCTGGGGGCGGGTCGAAATTGAAATCGTCTTTGGTGTGCCAGTTGACGAGGTAACCGGCGTCGCGCAGTTCGTGGGTGAAGAGGCGGGGCGGGTTCAGCAGGGTGGAGCGCATGTGATGGGAACCGATGGACCATGCGGTCCGTCCAGTGACCATGGCGGAACGGCTGGGGGCGCAGACGGGAGCGGTGGAAATGCCGAGGGTGTAGCGGACGCCTTCGCGGGCCAGTTGGTCGATGGCGGGGGTGCGGGCGATGGGATTGCCGTAGCAGCCCTGATACCGTCCGGTGTCTTCGCCTTGCAGGATGAGAATGTTGGGTTTTGATTTCACGAGGTTCTTCTTTCGTTCCATGCGACGCAGTCGGCATAGGGGATGTTGCCGCCAAAGAGGTCGAGGGCGGAGCCGATGGTGAGGTCCACGCGTCCGCCACTGAGGGCTTCGGTGTGGGCGAGGTCTTCGAAGCGGGCGGCGCCGCCGGCGTAGGTGACGGGGAGGGGACAGTGATCGCCGAGCATGCGGATGAGGTCGTCGTCCATACCGCCGCGAAGGCCTTCGACGTCGGCGGCGTGAATGAGGAATTCGGAACAGAAATCCGCGAGTTCGGTCAGGGTTTGGGGGCTGACGTACAGGTCGGTGGGGGTTTGCCAGCGGTTCATGGCCACCCGCCATTCGGGGTGGGCGTCGCGGCAACTGAGGTCGATGACGAGCTTTTCGGGTCCGATTTGGTTTGCGAGGGTTTCCAGGCGTTTCCATTGAAAGCGGGCGTTTTCATCGAAGAGCCAAGAGGTGACGATGAGCTTTTCGGCGCCCGCTCCCAGCCATTCGTTGGCGTTGGCATCGTTGACGCCGCCGCCGAGTTGCAGGCCGTTGGGCCAGGCGGCGAGGGCTTCGCGGGCGGCGTCCCGGTTTCCGGGGCCGAGTTGGATGACGTGGCCGCCGCGTAGGCCGTCCCTGCGGTAGCGTTCGGCGAACCAGGCGGGGGCGTTTTCGCTGATGAAATTGGTTTGGGGGGCGTCCGCAGCGTCCAGGCTACCGCCCACGATTTGTTTGACGCGGCCTTGATGGAGGTCGATGCAGGGTCGGAATCGGGTCATTTGAGAGCTTATAAGCCTTCGGGGGCGGCTTGTCCGTAAAAAAGCGCAAGAGAATTGGCGGAATTTCTTGCAATGTCGTGAATTTTTTCACAGCAGGGAGGGGTCACAATCAACCCATAGGAGCAATGCATGAATCCCCCAGGAACGAATCCGTATTTATTCACCGGCAAAGTGGTGCTGATCACCGGAGGCACCTCCGGAATTGGCCAAGCCACGGTGTCCGCGTTTGCCCGCGCCGGGGCGTTGGTGAGCTATCTGGGCCGCCGCACGGAGTTGGGCGAAGAGCAGGCGAAAAGCTTGCGAGGGGACGGTTTGCGCGTGGAATTCGTGTCGGGGGACGTGACCCGCGAGGAGGATCTGAAGCGGTTTGTCGGTCAAGCGGTGGAGCGTCATGGCCGGGTGGATTTTGCCATCAACAACGCGGGGCTGGAAGCGGATCCGCATTGGATGGTGGAAACCAAGCTGGCGGATTTTCAGCGGGTGATGGAGGTGAATGTGACCGGAACCTTTCTGTCCATGAAGCATGAGATCCCGGCAATCCGCGCGTCCGGGGGCGGCGCCATTGTGAATACCGCCTCGGTGCTGGGCCAGGTGGGCATGGCCCAGTTGGCACCCTTCGTGGCCGCGAAACACGCGGTGATCGGGCTGACGAAAACGGCGGCCCTGGAGCAATCGCACCACAACATCCGGGTGAACGCGGTGGCCCCCGGGGCGGTGGACACGGGGATGCTTTGGCGGACCGTGCACGAAAGCCAGGAGAATTTCAAGAAGATCAGCGCCCGCCATCCCATGGGACGGGTGGCCACCGCCGACGAGGTGGCCAATGCCGCCCTTTGGCTGTGCTCCGAGGGGTCTTCTTTCGTGACCGGTCATGTGCTGAATGTGGACGGCGGTTACATCGCGCAATAAATTGGGCGTATGAAAGCATTGATGGTGATGTTCGATTCCCTGAACCGGAATTTTCTTTCCGCGTATGGGAATGACTGGACGCACACGCCCAATTTTCGTCGGCTGGCGGAAAAAACGGTGACCTTTGAAACCAGTTACGTTTGTTCGATGCCCTGCATGCCCGCGCGCCGGGATTTGCATACCGGGCGTCCGAATTTCCTGCATCGTTCCTGGGGTCCGCTGGAGCCTTGGGACGACTCCTGCATTGCGCGCATGAAAGCGTCCGGGGTGTACACGCACATCAGCACCGATCATCAGCATTATTGGGAACCCGGCGCGGGCGGGAATTACCTGCACGCGTACAACACCCATGCCATGATCCGGGGGCAGGAGGGCGATCCGTATACTGCGATGCTCCCGCCGCCCGCGCCCGAACCCCATGCCCGCCAGCGCAATGCAGGCACCGATTCCTGGTCCACCCAGGACCGGATCAACCGCATGCAATGCGAAACCGAGACCGACATGCCCCAGGCGAAGACTTTTGCGGACGGGTTGGACTTTCTCGACCGCCATGCCGATCAAGACAACTGGTTTTTGCAGATCGAAACCTTCGATCCCCACGAACCCTTTTTCACCCAGCCCGAATTCAAGAAAATGTACGCCGATCATTACGAGAAGGCCCGGGAGATGCTCTGGGACTGGCCCCCGTATGAGAAGGTGAAGGAACCGCCCGAAGAGGTGGAACACATGCGCTTGAATTACGCGGCTTTGGTGAGCATGTGCGACGCGTATCTGGGCGAGGTGTTGGATGCCATGGATCGGCATGATCTTTGGAAAGACACGATGCTGATCGTTTGGACGGACCACGGGTTTTTATTGGGCGAGCATGATTGCTGGGCAAAATGCTGGATGCCGTTTTACGAAGAGGTGGCGCATACACCGTTTTTCGTTTGGGATCCGCGCTGTCGGAAAGCCGGCGAACGCCGCCAGGCGCTGGTGCAGCCTTCGATCGACCTGGGGCCGACTTTGTTGGCCTATTTCGGGTTGGAGCCCTTGGAACATGCCACCGGATATGATTTGGCCAGGACCTTTGACCACGATGCGCCCGTCCGGGAAACGGGGATTTTCGGCATTCATGGCGGTCAGGTGAATATCACTGACGGCAAGCACGTTTACATGCGGGGGGTGACCGAAGCGGGGAACCGTCCCCTGAACAACTACACCTTGATGCCCGCCCACATGCGGATCCAATGGCCGGTGGAAGACTTGCAAAATCATGATCTCAGCGAACCGTTTTCCTTTATGAAGGGGGTTCGTCCCCTGCGCATCCCCTGTGATCGACCCCTGTTTGAGGATCAGAAATCCCGGGATTGCCTGAAGACCATGCTTTTTGATTTGGAGCGCGATCCCGGACAAATGCATCCGGTGGAGGACCCGGAGACGGAAGCGCATTTTCAGGAGGCGCTGCACCACCATCTCTTGGCGGTGGATGCGCCCGCGGAGCAATGGAAACGATTGGGGTTGGAACCCGAATGGAGCAAAAACAAATGAGTGCATTCAAAACCGGGCTGGTGTCCATTACATTTCGCAATTTGCCGCCCGAGGAATTGATCGAACTGGTGTCCCGGGCGGGTCAGCAGGGGGTGGAATGGGGCGGGGACGTGCATGTGCCCCACGGGGATTTGACCCGGGCCGAGGAGGTGGGGCGTTGGACGCGTGAGTCGGGTTTGGAAGTGGCGGCTTACGGATCGTATTATCGCGTGGGCGAAGTGGCGTACAATCCCGACTTCGAGGCGGTGCTGGAAAGCGCCCATGCCCTGGGGGCGCCGACGATTCGGGTTTGGGCCGGGAAAAAAGGGTCGGCGGAAGCCTCGGACGCGGACCGGAAGCGGATTGAGGAGGACACCCGCCGCATTTGCGCCATGGCGGCGGATGAAGGGATCCGCGTGGCCTTCGAGTACCATGGCAATACCCTGACCGATGACACGGACTCCGCCAAGGCTTTATTGGAGGCCTTGCCTTTGGAGAATCTGGATACCCTGTGGCAGCCGCCGAATGGGCAGGGTCTGGAACAATGTTTGGAAAGTTTGCGTGCGGTGCTGCCAAGAGTGAGCAATGTGCATGTGTTCCATTGGGGAAGCGGATGGGGGGACCGGTATGCGCTTGCGGAAGGAGCGGCGAGGTGGAAACGGTATCTGGAAATGTTCGAGGAAACGGAAACCCCGAGATGGGCATTGATGGAGTTCGTGAAAAACGACGATCCCGAGCAATATTTGGTGGATGCGGCCACCCTGCGGGAATGGGTGGACGGCTTCGCCGCGGATAATGTTAAAGGATAATCGCTCGCAAGCTCGCTGGATAAGGGGAGGAAGGAGAGAAGGGGAGAAGGGGAGATGGGGTGAGGTCAAAATTCAGACTTCCTGTTATGTTGGGTTCAACATAACAGGAAGTCTGAAGGTAGAAGGGGCCACCTCACCCTTGGCAGAAGCCAAGGCACCGCAACACAGGGGCTGAAGCCCACTGTGTCGAAACCGGATAAAGGGCCTGTTGATTTATTCCAGCACGAATAAGAATTAACCACTGATTTACACTGATTTACACTGATATTTAATATATTTAAATTAATTGGAATTCAAAATAATACATCAGTGTCCATCGGTGTCCATCAGTGGTTGAATGAATCGACAGACTGCTGGAAGATGGAAAGCGAACATCGACCGGCCTTCCCCAAGCCCCAAAGCGGCAGCTCTGGTCGTTCCTCCCGGCGCTGCCGCACTCCAAAGACGCTTCGCGTCCGCACTCCGCACTCTTGAATCCGCACTCAAACATTGCCCCGCAAGGGGAATTTGATGCGGATTAGGGCGCCGCCGAGGGGGGATTGGTCGATCTCCACTTTTGCCCTCGCACTTAGGGCGAAGGCTTTCACGGAGAGCATGCCCAGGCCGGTGCCGTTGGGTTTGGTGGTAAAGCAGGGCTCGAAGATCAGTTCCCGTTGATTTTCGGGAATGCCGGGTCCGTTGTCATGCACTTCGAGAATGGCCTTTTCATTTTCTTCGCGCAGGTTCAATTGAATTTCTCCTTTGTCGCGTACCGCACTTTGGGCGGCGTTGATGAGGAGGTTGGAGATTGCGTCATTCATCAGGGCGCGATTGACATGAGCCTTGAGGGGGGGAGGGGCATTGAAGTTCAATTTACAGTTCCGCATGTCCGGGTGCCGACGCACAAACGTGAGGATTGCCTCGAGTTCCTGGTTGAGATCGGTTTCCTCGGCATCTTTGGCCGCGTAGCCAACGGAGATGGTTTGTTTGATGCGTTCAGTGAATTTTTGGAGGTTATCTTTGTTGCGGCTCATGGCCTGAATCATGATCTTTGTCTGTGGATGTTCGTCCACGAGGGTGTTGAGCTCCTCCAAACTCATCTCCATGACCATGAGAAAGTTGTTGAGGTCATGGGCCAGGCAGGCCATGGACATGGCGGCGGTGGTTCTTCGATCCGCAACGACCAAGGCGTGTTCGCGGTCGATAATGGCCAGTTCTTTCATCCGGATTTGCTTCCATTGCCGATGAATGATGAGGAAGAAGATGAACCCGGTCACGAGGACAAACAGAATGCCTTTCAGGGATTCAATGCGTTTGAGCGTTTCCGTCGATCCCGAGGCGGCCATTTCCGCCAATTTCCCCGAATAGAGGATATAAAAGCTGCATAGGAGCACGTAAATCAATGCCGTGACCGCCGCCTTTCTTCGCGGATTTTTTACCGCGGGTTGAAAATCTTCTTGGAAACGCAGGTCGGCGGACATGGGGCACGCTCACTTTCGGGTCAATGTTCCTTGGCGGCGGGTGGGTCTTTGCCATCCGCGGAAATATGGGGGCGGGTATGGGCGTGTTTGAGCAACCAGTAGCCAAGGGACAGGCTGATCAACAAGCAGGAAATGCCCAACAAGGTCATGGGCTCCAATTCTTTCATGTCCAGGATAATGACTTTCCGGGCCACGGCGATGATGGCCACCAAAACGACAATTTCCACGTGCAGGGAGTTTTCGGTCAGGTAATTTTTGATGGTTTCCAAGAGTTCGAGGCCGATGAGGACCATCATGAAATAGCCGAAAAGGGACAGCAATTCCGACAGGCCGATCATGGGAAACGGTTCCGTGCGCACCTGCGCCCAGAGGACGACGACCAACTCAATCGTCGCCAGAGCGACCACGACCACCATGAGCAGGATCAAAGCGACCACGACCAACAACTCAAAGCCACGAATCAGTTTCAGAATCGAAGCCATTGCGTTTTTGGGGGCGGGGGAATTCGTGGGCGCGGACATGACTTGGATCATGAACCGTTTCGCATGGACATGCAAGCGTTATTATACAGGGCCATGCGATTCCCATGCGATTCATGCGAAGATTGGGAAACCACTGATCACACTGATGTCCACTGATCCAAGGCGCTGGCTTTTGATTTTGGAAGAAGAACCACGGATGGCACGGATTCACACGGATGTTTAGGATTAAGATTAGGATTAAGATTAGGATTAGGATTAGGATTATGAAAAGAATGGGAAATGACTCATTCCATTCTTCATCTTAATCCTGATCGTAATCCTTCTTCCGCAAGAAGAACCCGCCTTTAAAAATCCAGCCGATAGGTGAGCCCGAATTGGGCGGGGTCGCCTTTCATGGTCCAGAGACGGCTGGGGAAGTCGGGGGGTTCCAGACCGAAGAAAAACCCGCGGGTGTCGTATGCGGTGTCGAGGATGTTCCTGCCCCAGAAGGTGAGGGACCAGGCTTCGGCCCGGTAGCCGAAGCTGGCGTGAACGAGTTCGTAGGGCGAGGTGGTGTTGTCGTGGCTGTTGGAGAAATGGAATTGATCCTTGCCTTCGACTTCCACGCGGGCGAACCAGTTTTCCGTGAAGGAGATGTCGGTGCCGACGCGGAAGGTGTAGGAGGGGGCGTGGGACTGTTCGCGTCCTTCGATATTGAGCCTGCCGCCGGCGTCTTGGAAGTTCTTGATTTCCGTCTCCAGGAGACCGAGACTGGCAAAGAAAGCCAAGTGACGGTTCACGGGGGCGCGTCCTTCGAGTTCCAATCCGTAGTTGGTGCCTTCGGCGGCGTTGTCGGTGAAGAAGGTGAAGGTGGTGGGATCGGAGGGGTCGGGCTGAATGGAGGTGCCGATTTGCACGTCGCGCCGCCACATGTGGAAGAGGGTCAGGTTGAGGTAGCCCTGCCCTTCGTCCCATTGGGTGCCGACGCCGGCTTCGAGATTCCAGATGGTTTCGGGATCGTAGGCGCGGCGTTCGGGGGGAATGTTGGGGTTGGCATTGACACCGCCGCCTTTGAAGCCGCGACTGATACCCACGAACCCGTGGCTGGCGGGGGTGAATTTGGCCTCCAGGGCCACGCGTCCGCCGGTCATCCAGTCGGAGGTGTCGAAATCCACGTCCTGGCTGTCGCTGTAATCGGATCCCCGGAATTCCTGACGCAGGGAGGTGACGAGTTGCAGACCTTCGGCGATGTCGGTGGTGAGTTGTCCGTACCCGGCGCCGGTGTAGGCCTGGTAGTCGCTTCTCAAGGCGCTGAAGCCGACGTAATCATCGCGCTCTTCCAACCAAGACGCGGCCACGCCCAGACTCCAAGCGGAACGTCCGCCGAAAATTTTGGCGTCGGGTTTGCCCTGGAAACGGAATTCTTGGGAGGCTTGGTTGCGGACGCGGTCGAGGCGTTCGGTGAAGGAGTAGCGGTATCCTTCGGCTTCGGGATTGAAGAAGTAGGGAGCGGCGGCCCAGAACTCATCGTTCCCCCAATCGGCGTCGTAGCTGTAGATGGAGCGGGCGCGGGTGGCGGAGGTGATGGAGATCAGGTCATGACTGTCCGCGCCTTGGTAAAAGGAGCGCAGGGAAAGGCCGCCGAGGCTGAGGGCATCGCGTCCGGGTTCGTCGGTGAACATGGTGAATCCGTCCCCGCGCGGGGCGAAGGCGTCGTAGCCGTTGTCGTGACGGGTGCCAAGGAGGGTCAGCTCATGGCGCAGGTCGGCGTGGGGTTCGAAATGCAGTTGGAAGCGTCCGTTGAACTCCAAGCGACGGTTGGTGTTGCTGCGGTCGAGGAAAACATTGTCGCGGAAGCCGTCTTGGGAAAGGGCGTGCAGGGTCAGGCGATAGGTGAGATCCTCGTTTTCGGGCGACCAGGGGCCGCCGGTGGCGATGCCCGCTTCAAAATAATCGTCGGTGCCGACGGAGAGTTGGAGTCGGTTGGATTGGAAAGGGGTGGGGGGCGTGCTTTGCATGAGGATCAGGCCGGCCAGGGCTTTGCTGCCATAGACGGTGGCCTGGGGACCGCGCAGGACATCCACCTGTTGGACGTCGAAAAGCGAGACGGCGCCGGCGAAGCCGGAAAGATCAATTTCATCGAACAGCACCCCCACGGAGAAATTCGGGGGGCCTTCGCTGGCGAATTGGCTGCGTTCGCCCACGCCGCGCAGTTGCAGGTAGCGGGGACGGGAGGTGCCACCCGCGAAATTGAGGTTGGGGACCATGCCCAAGGCGTCCTGCAGATGGTGGGCCTCGCGTTCCTGGAGGTCCAGGCTGTCCAGACGCGTGGTGCTGGTGCTGAAAGTGGGCAGGCGGGCTTCGGTGCGGGCGGGTTGAACCCGCATGGGGGGGAGTTCGGTGACTTCGGTTTCGTCGGCGGTTACGGAATGGCTCAACGCAAGGGCGGAGATCAGAAACAAGGCGGTGGGTTTGAATTTCATCTTCTTGGGTGGGTTTGAGGTGAAGGACCAACCGACACAGCGAAGATTCCGGACCCGGGTACCGCGCGCCAAGCACTTTTGTGCGCACACGGCCTCTTGGGGCTCCGATGCCATCCCTACGCCGGTATCATCCGGATCAGGTTCATTGGGTTCGGAGCCATGAAAGCTCCATCTCAGACCTGTGCGCAGGTCACCCCATGGACTGGAATTGTCATAAGCAAAGGAACGAGGATGGCAAGTTTTACTTCTTCATTTTTTGAGCGGACCCTGAAGCCAAGGTCCAACAGACTGCTGGAATTCACGAATCCGAGGGAATTATTCTTTAACATTGATGTCCGCTTGGTGTAGGATTCAGGTTAGAATATGCTTTTCCTCGAAATTTAATGCCATGAAATTTTCCATCCGATTTTGGCCGCGAATTCCCAGTGGCTTTTTTTGCCCCCAAACGCGCTCCCGGACAGGGGTTTTGAGTCTGTGCGCCGTTCTCTTTGCCGCCTTTCCCGCATGGGCGGGCCCGCCGGACGTGGTGATCAATGAGGTGATGTCGTCCAATGGGTCGGTCATCCACGATGAGGATGGGGACTACGGCGATTGGATCGAAATTCTCAACCGGGGGAATGACTCCGTCAATTTGGAGGGTTGGGGGATCAGCGACCGCCTCGACCAGCCTTTCCGCTGGGTCTTTCCTTCTTTCACGCTGGGGCCTGGAGAACGGGTGCTGGTTTGGGCCACGGGAAAGGACCGCAAAGAGGATCAGGAAGTCAATCCCATCCCGCCCGACGAAATGGAGGGGCTGGTGGCTTGGTTCAAGGCGGATGCCTTGACCGGTCTTGACCATGGGGAAGCGGTGACGCTCTGGCCGGACCAAAGCGGGTTGGAGAATCACGCCACCCAAGACGCGGAATTGGCCATGCCCCTGTATCTGGAAAACGTCATCAACGACCTTCCCGCGCTTTCATTCAATGGCAGTTCCCACCAGTTCAGTCTCCCCCGCGAAACATTTTCCGGGATGGATTCCCTGGAAAATTTCACCTTTTTCGCCTTGGCGAATTGGGAAGGGAAAACCATTTCCGGGATTTGGGGGACGGGGCCCTCCAACGCCACCTCGGGGAACTTGCACTTCGAAATTAATTCCGGGGGCAGCCTGCGCCTTCGGGTGGCGGGGATGGATTCCATTCAAGCCTCGAATGCGGTGCAGCCCGGATGGCATCTTTTCGGGGCCAGCCAATTGTCAAACGACGATGATCCCGTGTCCCGGGTGTTTGTGGATGGTCAAATCGTGGGCACCCGCTTCGAGGACACCGGGAATTCCGCTCTGGCCGAATACGGTGGGTTTTTTCTTGGAAATTCCCACAATTCCCAGCGTAATTTTGAGGGCGCGATCGCCGAGGTGATTTTGTTCAATCGGGCGCTGGAAACCGGAGAACGTCTCGGCATTGAGGACTATCTCAACATCAAGTACGGACGAAGCTCCCCGGACAGTGCCACGCCGCCGCTCCATACGAATTTCAGCATTTCTTCCGAAGGCGAGCCGCTGGTGCTCACCCGTCCCGATGGCGGGATTGCGGACCAGATTCCGCCCCAATGGATTCCCCGGGACCGTTCGTATGGGCGCTTTCCCGATGGCGGGGAGGATTTCGCTTGGTTCATGGACCCCAGCCCGGGCGCGGAAAATACGGCCCCGGCCTATTCCGCACCCTTGCCCCCGCCCACGTTTTCCCATGCGCGGGGCTTTTATGGTCAGTCTTTTCATTTGTCCCTGAGTCATGCGGATGAAGAGGCCGAACTTTATTTCACCACCGATGGATCCGAACCCACGGAAAGCGGGGGGACGCTGTACACCGAACCGATCCCGATCAACGCCACTAGCACGATCCGGGCAGCGGCCCTGAAGCCCGGCGCTTTGCCCGTCCCCGAAATCATGACCCACAGCTATTTCTTTTTGGACGATGTGCTGGCGCAACGCGACGACCCCGCCAGCCTCGGCATGCCCGAAAACTGGGGCTCCTGGTCCGCGACCCATTACGGGTTTACCGAGGAGGTTGTGCACGACCCCGCCTACGCGCCCCTCATGTATGACGTCATGACCGCCGTGCCCACTTTGTCGCTGGTGATCGACATGGAGGATATGTTTGACGATGACACCGGCATTTACGCCAACCGCACCCGCAAAGGAGTGGCCTGGGAGCGTCCGGTTTCCGTGGAATTGATTTATCCCGATAACACCCGGGGCCGGAACTTTCACATCAACGCCGGTCTGCGCGCCCAGGGCGGAGCCAGCCGCCAAGTCGCGCGCACCCCCAAAGGCTCCCTGCGGTTGTTGTTCAAAGGCATTTACGGATCCACGCGCATGAATGAACCGTTTTTCAAAAACGCGGGGTCCGCTCTGGAGGAATTCAACACCATCACCCTGCGCTCGGAGTACAACAACGAGTGGCTGCACCCCAACGGAATTGGCGGCGGAAACCAACGCGCCCGGGGGCAATACGTCCGCGACCCCTTCATTCGTTTTTCGCAGGTGGCGATGAGCGGGTCTGGATCGCGAAGCAAACACGTCCACCTCTACATCAATGGCGTGTATTGGGGGCTGTACAATCCTTCCATGCGGATCGATGCCGCGTTTGCCGCCTCCCATTTCGGGGGCGAACGGGAGGATTGGGACGCGCGGACACAAAACGGGCTTCGCGATGGCAATGCAAATGCTTGGAATGCCATGCAACAATTTATCGACAATGCGGATTTCTCGAATGCGCAGGATTACGAAACCTTCGTCCAAGAACACATCGACCTGCCCCAGTATATTGACTACATGATCGTAAATTTGTGGTCGGGCATGCACGATTGGCCCCACAACAATTGGAATGCGGTCCGTCGAAGGGAACCGGGCGCGGGATGGAAGTTTTTTTGCTGGGACTCGGAGCGGTCCATGGAAGGACTCCATGACAACCGGGTGGATGTCTATCATCACGCCGCCCGGCCGTACGATGCCATGCGCGCGAATCCCGAATTTCGCCTGAAATTTGCCGATCATGTCCATCGCCACATGTTCAACGGCGGGGAACTGACCCCCGAACGCGCCATTGCCCGTTACGCGGCCCTCGCGAAAACCGTGGAACTGGCCGTGATTGCCGAATCCGCCCGCTGGGGCAACTACCGCCGGGACAAGCATCAAGTGGATGGCCCGCACGAATTATATACCCGTGACGATCAATGGCTGCTGGAATATCACCGTTTGGTGAATAATTACCTGCCCCAACGCACCGGGGTGGTGTTGCAACAATTCCGCAACGCCGGACTGTATCCCCAGGTGGACGCGCCCTCCTTTCATCAACACGGCGGGGCCCTGGCGCTGGGCGAAGACCTGGAAATCACTGCCCCGGAGGGTGAAATCCGGTACACATTGGACGAGAGCGATCCCCGTGATCCGGATGCCGTGACTTACACGGAACCGATCTCTCTGGAAGCCCCCGCCACCGTGAAAGCCCGCGTCTGGCACAACGGGGAATGGAGCGCCCTGCTGGAGGCCTATTTCGAACCCGCGGAATACGTGCCCCTGCCGCTGCACGGCTGGGATTTCGAAGATCCGGAGACCTTTCTTTCGCCATCCGTTTCCCTTCTGCCCGGCACGCTGAAGGTTGTCCCCGGGCCCGAAGAGGATGTGTTTCGCAATGATCCCGCCCAAGATTTCGAAACCGCCCATCTGCGGATCAACCATCCGATCGGGAAAGAGATGATTCTCAGTCTCCCCACCACGGGATATGACAACATTCGTTTCGAGTTCCTCACCCGCCGCTCCGGACAGGGCGCGGGACTGCAGAACCTCTCCTACAGCCTCAACGGCGGCACGGATTGGGTCGAATGGGCCCTCTATCCGATTTACAACGATAGCCCGCAGCCGAGGAGCTTTGACTTTTCCGGGATCGCCGGGAGCAGTGACAACCCGGACTTCGCCGTCCGCATCACTTTTGCGCAAGGAGAGGGGGGCACCGCGGGCAACAATCGCTTTGACGACGTGATGCTCTGGGGGACCCCGATGGACCCTGCTTCCGCGCCGCTGATGGTCGATGACGAGACGGTGCCGGAAATGCGAACCCTGCTCGCGGGCCAGCCGGTTTCCATGGATGTTTCCACTTGGTTTTTGAATGCCGGGGGCACGCCCTTGGACTATTTGGTCGAAGTTTCGGATGCCGGCGTTTTGCAGGTGTCCCTGAACGGGGATGAATTGACCTTCACGCCCCTCAAGGCGGGCGAGAGCCTTCTCACCGTCACCGCCTCTCGGGACGGCCAACCGCCCGTGGCCGCGCAAACCCGCGTGTTGGTGCATCCCACCCCACATTCCCTCCAATCAAGCAATTACCACTTCAATCACTGGGACGCGGAGACGCCCGCCGGTGTGTATCCCGATCACATGCTCTTTCTTCAAAGTGAGGTTGGCGATCCCGGCTTTTTCACCCCGCTGAACCGCGCTTACGCAATTCCGTCCGAAGATGCCGCCGATCCCGTGGACACGGCATTTCCGTACGCGGCCACCAGCCGCACCCGCATCAACGGATTGGGAGAAAGCGGCCTTGCCCTGATCAACACTGGCAGGGGACGAGATCTGGGCGCGGCCGTGCTCTCTTTGGACACTACGAATGTCAGCGACATCCGTGTCACCTGGCTGGCCGGCACCCTGTTGCCCAACCAACGCGAATACGCCCTCCGGCTGCAGTACCGCACCTCCCCCGACGCGGACTGGTCCAATGTCTTGCACAAAGGACTGCCCGTGGAATATGTGCGTAATCCTTCGGAGGGACATACCCGCCTGATGGGGCCTGTGAGACTCCCGCAGGCACTCGAAAACCTGCCTTTTGTGCAATTGCAGTGGCGATATTATCATGTGTCCGGCGATTCCGGTCCCCGGGCGCAATTGCGCTTGGATGAAATCGCGGTCACCACCGCCGAGAACCCCCTGGTGTCGGATGGCTTTGTGTTTGACGGATTGTCCAAAGCGCTCTCCAGCGAAGGGATTCCCCCGTTTTCGGTGCGGGTCGTGGATGCCGAAGGCATTTGGGTCTCCGATTTTCAGGGGGAAATCACCCTTTCCCTGCAGGGCAGCGGCACTTTGGACGGCACCTTGATCGCGGATGCCGTGGACGGGATCGCTTGGTTTGACGACCTGACCTGGGACGGCATCGGGGCCTTCACCCTGTTGGCCGAAGCGTCCGGCGTACCAAGTTCGACGAGCCCCGAACTGCGTCGGGTGCGGATGATTCCCCTGATGACGCCGCGTTTTCAGCAGGGCGAGCAGGATGAACTCGGGGACAATCTAAATCGAGAGCCCTTCGCCTGGCGCATCCGCCTGCAGGGGCTCGCCCCCGGTTCCGCTTACGGTTATGGCAACCGCATGATTTACGACGATATGGATTCGGATCCCGCCTCCAATGGCGCGGGCAATTTCATCCTGATCCCCGAAGAAGCGGGCGCCCCCTATGTGCGCAGCACCTCATTTCCACGCTTTGAAGAAGGCGACCTCAACAGCCGTCATGCCCGACTCACCGCCGATGCCCAGGGGGAATGGGAAGGTTGGCTGATCACGGAACCCTCGGGCAATCCGCGCTTCGCCCCCGGAAACGTCCTGCGGCCCCTGTTGATGTTGAATGACCCCACCCTTGAAGCCACCTGGTACCTGCGCGGTTCCGACACCCTCGAGGTGCTGGAACTGGGCGACATGCCGCACCAAGCCAGCGCCCTGTATGGTCGTACGGAGTCGTCCGCCAAATTCGTGGCTCTCCACGACAACGTGCAAGGCGAGGGGCGTCCCCTGGCGATCACCCATGTCGAGGCGGGCGGATCGGAATTCGACGACCGTTACGCCGCGTTTTATGAGGAAGTGGTGGCCGGAAATCCGGGCGTGTGGGGTGCCCTGATCCCCAATGAACTTGCCGAAGGGGTCAAACGCATTTCGTTTCTCGATGTTCACGGTAATGAAGTGGACGCCCTCGTCTACGAGGACGGCGCGCCGCAAACGGTAATGGCCTCGGGCGGTTCCGCCGCCGTGTGGCTGCCCGAAACTTCCGAATATCATTTCCTGCCGCCCGGGGACGGACGATGGGATGCTACCCATCACTGGAGTACCGGTGCCGTACCCAATGCCGTGGGCCTGCGCGTGTATATGGGCGCGCCCGTGAGCGGAAACCGGGAAATCGTTTTGCCCGAAGGCCTTGATGTGACCGTCGGGGAAATGATCTTCACCAACGGTGCCTACCGCAATCGGATTTCAGGATTGGGCACATTGACCTTTCAAACCGAGGCCTCGGAAACGTCCGCCCTGATTCGGGTGACCGATGCCGGGGAAGGATTCGCCGAATTTGATTTGGACGGTTCCGTGACCCTGATGTCCAACCTCCTTCTGGACACCCAAGTGGTGGAAATCGGGCCGGACATGCCGGAATTTGGCGCCGTACGCCTGCGGGGCGAATGGGTGGGACCCGGGAGCCTCGCGAAAACCGGTCCCGGGGTGGCCTCGGTCACGGGGGCCGGGAAAGGTTTCACCGGAGAGTTGCGGATTCAGGAAGGCGTTTTGCGGATCACGGAAAACGCCACCCCGGGGCAAATCGAGGCCGTGGTTGTGGAACCCGGCGGACAATTGCGTCTGGTTTCCGAAGGGGAGGGCCGCACCTATGCGTTTGGCGGCAGCCTGCATCTCGCGGGTATGGGACGAAATCCCGACGATGTGCCCGAGGGCGATCAGCGCGGCATTCTCGGTGCCCTGCGTTTGGATCCTTCCGGCAACGGCAATGAAGGACTCGTTCCCGCGAATATTGTTTTGCAGGGCGAAACCGTATCCCTGCACGTCGATGGAACCGGAAATACCCTGGACCTACAGGGGACGGTGTCCGGAAATGCCACCCTTTCAAAATCAGGCGGCGGCTCCTTGATCCTCTCGGGTACGGGCGCGGATCCCATGCCCATTTCCCTCGCAAACGGCGAACTGCGCGTCAACGGAGATTTCGCGAACAGCGCCGTGTCTATCGATGAAAATGGCGTGCTTTCCGGAAGCGGACATCTCGGGACCCTCTCTGGTTTGGGTCAAGTGGTCCTCCATGCCGGCGATCTGCTCAGCGTGGAAAGCGTGAACGGACTGAATTACCGTTTTCAGCCAGGTGCCCTCTTGCGCTTGCGGGCCGATCCGCCCTTCGTGGCCGGATTCAATGCCGCCAACCAAATCACCCTGATCCATCCCGATCTTGCCTACGAAGGCCAAAGCCATCGCGCCGCTTTCTTTTCGGATGTGGCCGCGAATTCAGTCCCAAGTGTGCAAAACGCGGACTGGACCTTTCTGGCCCTGGATGAAAAAGGCCAGGAAACGCCCGTTTCCGTGATCCCGGAAATCCGAGCCGTCGCCCATACCTTGCAAGTCGATGCCGGGCCGGTGCACGGCGGGATTCTGCGATTTGATTTTGGGCCCGACGCGCCCGGCGGATATATGGAATGGGCCAACACCCATTTCACCGCCGCCGAACTGGAGGACGAAAACATCAGTGGTCCCCCCGCTCAACCACAGGGGGACCATGTCGCAAACGCCTTGAAATACATTCTGGGGGTGCCGCCGAACACCGAAGTGACCCCGGATCATTTGCCCGCAATCGTCATGACCCCCGAAAAAGGCCTGGTATTCAGATATACCCGGCATCGTTTGTTTCCCGGGCCCTTTCCCCTCTCCGAATCCGCGGATTTCTTGGGGGACCCCGAAAGCTGGCAGCCCGCAGCCCCCGGATATTCGCATGAACATCCGCCGTGGATCATCGAACACATCGAGATCCCTCCACAGGTGCCCATGCGTTTTTTCCGTTTGAGTTACTGAGTTTTCCTGCGCATGACTTTGGCAAGGATGCCGATCCCCAGCAGCGCCATGAGGGCCACGGAAGGTTCGGGGATGGCTTCAAGTGTCCCCGAGAAGGTTATCCCGCCCGTATCACCGCCTGCAAAGTAGTTGACGATGCGAAAAGTACCGCCAGAAGTGATGCCGGTTGCTCCATCCGCGCGGGTGTCCGAGAGGGCAATGATTCGGAATTCAACTTCATCGGTCAAGTTTGCGAGATTCAGTTGGATGTCGGAATTCAGGAAGTTGATTCCCGACTGCGTGAAGGTGTAGAGTGTCGAAGTGAAATTATCGCCGCTGTAGACCAGACCCAGATCGCCCGGGCCCGTATTGGAGGAACGCGTGCCGATTTTCAGATTTGTAATGTTTGCGAAATAGCCGGAATCGACTTCAAATCGAAATGAAAAATAATCTTCGCTGGGATCTAGCGCATCCCAACCGTTAGAACTGATGGAATTACCGGCGCTTGTTGCACCGATGCCGGGTCCACGATCCACAATGGGGCCGCTGACCAGAAGAGAGGTGGATGTGCCCGCAGTGGACGTTTGATCCCCCGGTTCGCCGGCAAAGTCATAATTCACTGCGAATGGAGAAGCCGATGCCAAAGCTCCGGCCAGCCCGAGGGCTGTTCTCAGTAACAATAATTTCGTTTTCATGTTTGTGCTCTTTTTTGAATTCGCCCTGATGGACGTGTGGACTTTTCGTCATGTTTGCTTGGAACCCCGTTGCGGGGAGCGTTTGATATGTAGAATCTTATAGGGTGTCCCAGCTTTTTTCCAGCAAGAAAACGGTTCGTTATTGGTTATGAGCCTTAATGAATTCAAACAACCACATAAATGTATGTAATATATTGTTTCTATACATTAATGTATGTGCACCCAATTGGAAACAAAGGTGATTTCCGCTTTTTTCAAGGGTGGCGATGTAGTAGACTTCAGGGATGAATTTGAAATCCCGACCCCATTCCGAAAAACCGTTTCCACGAAAGTCACGTGTTCTTTTGCTGCTAATCTTTGCCTGGACCATGGGCGCGCCGCTTTTCGCCGGGGAGGAGCCAACGGAAGAGGATCCTTGGGATCGCGCCCGGCGGGGTGGGGTGGTTTTGCTGATGCGTCACGCACAAACCGGCGCAAGTGGACGGGGGCCCATGGATCTGGAGGACCGCGGCACCCAACGGCTTTTGTCCCCGGATGGGGAACGACAAGCCGCCCAGATTGGACGGGTGTTATCCGAAGAGGGCGTGGACACCGGGGTCGTCCGCTCCAGCCGCCTTTTCCGCGCTCGGGACACCGCCCGTCTGGCTTTTGGCGAATACGAGACCTGGGATGTGTTGGATGCCTTGGATGGACCCGGCGGTCCGCCACCCGCAGAACGCGACCGACAACTCAAAGAGCTGTTCGCGGGGATCGAAGGGGAGGGCAACGTGGTGCTGGTCACCCACTCTCCGAACGTCTCCCAAATCATCGGAATCGGCGCCGGCGAGGGCTGGGTGTTTGTGCTGGAGCCCGACGGGGAGGGCGGATTTCGCTTGGTCGGACGCCTGGATATCGAAGCCAAAGTCCGCGAACGCGGCCAGAATGGCCCATGAAACTCAAGGTCAATTTAATCTTCCCCGCATGTCCGTTGCGGGACGGGGAAAGTGGCGGCTTGTCCGCAGGGGGCTCCTCCGGCATCCAACAAATTCCATACCGTGGCCTTTTCGATGAAAAAACGCTTGCCGGTACTGGATACGCGCACGCCTGAATAGGCGTCGGTAAAGCCATTCTCCCGGACCTCGCGGAGAAGCGCCTCCCGTTCCGCGCGGGCCATGGGTTCGGCGGAAAAGCGACTGGGCAGGCGGGTAAAGTCCTCCAAGGTCATTTCAAACAGGTCCAAGGCCGCGCGATTGGCATACATGAAAACGGGATCGTCCCGGGTATCGTGCGCGACCACCACCTGATCCAATGCATAGAGGGCTCTCTCCAAATCCCGCCCCGTCAATTCCGGAGAAGCAACCAGATGCCGTCCGGTCCAGTGATGATAACTCTGGCAAATGATGGCCGGGAGATCGACGGTTTTCATGGCATGGGGTTTTCCGAGCGTCGGAACGATTTTTCAGAGCCCTTCCGAGCGTCGGAAAACGGTTTTGGGCGGCTAGGCCTCAGGGTCATGCCCTTCGGGGGAATTCGGGGGGGAAAAGGCGCGCCAATCTCCGCATTGGCCGGGGCCGCGGGGGCGAATTTGGCTTGGAATTCCGCCTTAGGGCATCTCCTTGGCTCAGGCCTCCTGTTTTTTCTCTTCCAGCTCTTTTTTGTTTTTGCAACTGGTGTTGCCGCATATGGAACATTCCACTTTGTTGCCGCTGGCATCCACCACGGCGCCGCAGTGCTTGATGGGCTTGCGGCCCGAGAGGACGCCCACGGACATGCCGAGGACGCAAAGCAAAAGAACGGCGAGAACAATTAAACCTAGAAATAGAAAGGGCATGTGGGTCTCCTATTGGGATTCTTCGGGGGAGGGTGCTGGTTCTGGATCGGTCTGATCCGATTGATCAGTCTGATCCGACTGATCCGTCGGATCAGACGGATCAGACGGATCGGTGGGCTCGGGCTCGGGCTCCGGCTCGGGCTCGGGTGCTGGCTCTGGCTCCGGCTCGGGCGCGGGCTCCGGCTCTGGCTCCGGCTCGGGCGCGGGCTCCGGCTCTGGCTCAGGCTCGGGCTCGGGTGCTGGCTCCGGTTCCGGCTCCTGTTCAGGTTCATTCGCGGCCAGGGTTTCCAAGTCCGTGGTGGATTCTTCGTCGACGGGTGCAGGGGGGGGGATGTCGGAGGCGGGGCGTTGGGCGGGATCCGCCGGAGCCGGGGGCGTTTCTTCGGCGGGGGCGGCGGTTTCTTCGGCTTTGAGACCGCTGATGGTGGGGAGGCCGCGGCGGTTGAGCCAGTTTTCGGTGCGCTCGGGCAGAACCGTGTAGATGACCGCGAACATGGCCCCACAGAACATGAGCACGAGGATGGTCATCATCAGGGCCATGCGGCGCTGGGACCGGCGCAGCATTTTGTTGAGGCGTTCCTCGGAACGTTGGGCGCGTTCAAGCAAAAGTTGCGTGGTTTTGTCCATCGACAGCAGGGTGTCGTTGAAACGGTTGACGGATTCGCCCATGTTGCGGTGGTTGTCCAGACTGGTTTCCATCTGGTCGTGCATGAGCTTGAGCATTTCCGCGTGCTGTCCGGTGTAGTCGGCGAGTTGGCGGACGCTGTCCACGGCTTCGGGCAGATTTTCGAGGGACTGCACGAGTTTTTTCTGAGCCCGCACCTGTTGGTCCATGTTTTCGCGAATGGCGCGGACGAGGGCGAGCACTTCCCGGGAACCGGATTCCATGGTGGTGATTTGCTTTTTCCGCCGCGCGGGCGGGCTGACCTTTTCCCACAGGGAATATTGGGGTGGTTCGACTTCTTTGACGGGAACGGGGTCCAATTCAGCCTCGTCATATTCGTCCGCCTCGTCGGTCGCGGATGCCTCATGCACTTGCGACGATGCGGGGATTTCCGGCACGGCCGCGGGCGGGTCGAGTTCGGGGGTCTTGGCTTTTTTCGGGGGAATGGTTTCTTCTTCCGGGTTTGGATCTTCCAGGTTCACGTGGGCTTCCTCGGGGGTTGACGTTCAGGTTATATTCAGCATAGTGGATTCGCCGGGATTCGCAAGTATTTACGCTCGCGGGCCCATTCCGAGTGCGGAGTGACGAGTGCGGAGTGCGGAGTGACGAGTGCGGAGTGCGGAGTCAACAGTCTGCAACCTTCAACTGGCAACCCACAACCGGAAACCTTCAACCAGCAACTCCCAGTCCTGCATTTATCCGGAATTTGGCTTGCCAGTTGGGGTATTGTTTCTGACAACTGATCAATATCTCTACTGAAAGGAGTCCTGCGATGAAAAATTTGGAAAATCTTGGAGTTCGCATATTTTGCGCCCCTTTGGTCTGCCTTGTGCTTTGTATTGCCGGGCGAGGGCTGGGAGGGGAGCCGGGGGACAATATCTACCCCGGTATTGGCAATACCCGAAAGCAGATCGAAGCGCTTTTTGGCCCGGCCCTTGAAAAGCAAGTCATTGAGTATCGAAACAATGCGATTGCTTATAAACATGCGAGGAGGTTTGATGATCATATTCTGGCCGTTCAGGTTTTATATCAGGAGGATCGGGCGGTGCACCTGACGCTCCATCGCGTCTCGCTCGATGGCGAAGAGAACCTCCCTTGGAAACCTGAACAGTTGCAACTATTGCGGGCGGCGTCCCGCCCTTCGCCATCCTGGCGAAAGATGGACGTTGACGGGGATCACAACGTGAGATTTGGTGGGATTGTCATCTACGCGCCTCGGGAAGTTTATGTGGTTGAGATTCCAGAGCCCGAGTCTTGGATTGTGTATCACCATATTCCGCCCTCGCATCTTGTGCAGATCAAACACAGTGATTTTTATAGAGTGGATCGTTAAACATTCGGGATAGGGGAAAAGATCAAGGACCACCACTAATGTTTCATTTGACGTCTGCTCTTTTGAAACCTTTCGTGATTCCTTTTTCAGCCAAGAAAAGCACGAAATTTCACGAAAAGAATAAAGCCCCCCCATCTTGAGAACCTTTTTCGTGCCCTTTCGTGCCTTTCGTGGTTCTTCCATCATTTGAGGCCTGGTGGTCTGTCGAAGCCATCCGTGGTTTCAATGTAATTTCCTTCAATTGATAACCGGCTGTCACCGCCAGCAACCAACAACCCGCAACCAGCAACCAGCAACCTTCAACTGACAACTGCACAATTACCGTGACAGACGCATCTTTTTTTGGTGGGTAGGGAGAATGCCTTTTTCCGAATCGACTTTTTCAACTTCTTTTAGCGCCTGCAAGCGTATTTTCGTGGACTTCAAGTTGCCGGCGGGGGCTTTGGCGGCGCTCCGCGCGGGGACGGAGGGGTATGCGTTGCTGTTTCCCGAGACGCCCGCGGATTCGGTTCTGCAGGTTGGCGGGGCGGACGCGGGGTTTGCTTCGGCGGAAATTGTGTTGGGTCAGCCGGATCCGGCGGCGGTGTTGGCTTCGGAGGCGGTGCGGTGGGTGCAGGTGACGTCTTCGGGCATCACGCGGTATGATACCCCGGAGTTTCGGGCGGGCGTGGCGGAAAAAGGGGTTGTGGTGTGCAACAGCGCCGCGGTGTATGCGGCGGCCTGCGCGGAACATGCGCTGGCGTTTCTGCTGGCGCAATCCCGCAATCTGGTTCCTGCCCTGCAAACGGTGGCGTTTGCGGAGCCGGCGGATTGGCTGACGCATCGGAATGCCTGCGTTTCGTTGCGGGGTCAGACGATTCTCATTGTGGGATATGGCGCGATTGGCCGATGTCTTGCGGCTTATTTGAAGCCGTTCGGAATGCGGATTCTGGCTTGGCGACGGAACCCGGAGCCTGAGGCGTGGGTGACGTTTTTGCCGGATGAATCCGCTCTTGCAGAAGCCCTTGGCGAGGCGGATCATGTGATGAATATTCTTCCGGATAGCCCCGCCACGCGCCATTTTTTCGACGATGCGCGTCTGCGGCAGTGCCGTCCGGGCGCTGTTTTCTACAACATCGGACGGGGGGCGACGGTGGACCAGGAGGCCTTGGGCTTGGCCTTGCGGGAGAATCGCTTGGGGGCGGCGTGGCTGGATGTCACAGATCCTGAACCGTTGCCGGCGGACCATCCGCTGCGTCGGGAACCCCGCTGTTGGATCACCCCGCATGTGGCCGGGGGGCATGCGGACGAGGCCCTGAGCCTGGTGCTGCATTTTCTTGATAACCTTCGACGCGCGGAACGCGGCGTCCCATTGATTAACCGGGTGATGTAACCCAAACCTGAAAGACAAAACCATGAAACCCAATATTCTTTTTCTGATTTCCGACCAACAACGCGCGGACACCCTCGGGGTGTTGAATCCGGCTATTTGCACGCCGAATTTCGACCGTTTGGCGGAGGCGGGCACACTGTTCACCCGGGCGTATCCGCCCACGCCGGTCTGTCTGCCTTGTCGGGGGGCGTTGTTGAGCGGGCGCTACCCTTCCGCCTCGGGGGCGATGCACAATTTCACCTGTCTGCGTCCGTCATTGCGTCCGATGGTGGCGGAGGTTTTTCGAGAGGGCGGATATTACACGCATATGATTGGGAAAAGTCATGTGAACCCCTGTCATGATCCGGAGAGTCCGGAAAGCGCGCCGCATATTCATGACCGGGAATATTTCAGGAAGTGGCATGGGCCCTGGTACGGGTTTGAACATGCGGATTTGAACATTGGGCACAGCACCGAGGCCCACGCCTGCGGGATGCATTTCGGGGTGTGGCTGGAGGATCGGGGTGTGGACACGGACCGGTATTTTGGTCATACGGCCTACGAGCAATACGGGGCCTGGGATTTGCCGGAGGAACATCACAATTCCGCCTGGGTGGCGGAAACGGTGATCGAGGGGATGAAACGGGCGAAGCGGGAGGGGAAACCGTTTTACATCAGTGGCAATTTCCAGGATCCGCACAATCCGTGCATGGTGCCGGAGCCTTGGGCCTCGATGTACGATCCCAAGGACATGCCGGCATTCGGATTCAAGCCGGGGGAACCGGAATGCTTTGCCGACAAGCCGCCGTTTTATGCGGAAATTTTGAAGACGGAGGGTCCGTATGCGGCGAAATACAGCGAGGGACCTTCGGGGCCGACCAACGCGGCGCATTTGCGGTTCGATGAACGGCAGACGCGGGAAAATGCGGCCGCTTATTATGGGATGGTGAGCTTGATGGACCATCACGTGGGTCGCATTCTCGATGCCTTGGAGGAGATGGGCGAGATGGAAAACACGATCGTGGTGTTTACTTCGGACCACGGGGAGTTTCTGGGGGATCACGGCTTGTGGTGGAAGGAACTGTATCCGTATGAGGAGGGGTTGCGGGTGCCGCTGTTGGTGAGTTGGCCGGGGCATGTGCCCGCCGGACGTCAGTGCGAGGGTCTGCAAGGGCTGGTGGATTTCGCGCCCACGTGGCTGGCGCTGGCGGGGATGGACCTGGTGCAAGAATTCCAGGGGGTGGATCAATCGGCGGTTTGGCTGGGGGAAACGGAGAAGGTTCGGGAGGGGATTGTCGTGGAGGACCGTCCCCACGACGCGGCGTTCAATCAGCGGATTTATATCACCGACCGCTACAAACTGGTGGCGTACGCCAATCCGGACTGGGGCGAATTGTATGACATGCGCGAGGACCCGCATCAGGTACAAAACCTGTGGAAAAATCCGGCGCATGCGGACTTGCGTTTTCGTTTGCTACAGGCCTTGCTGACCGAAGAGATGAACCGGAACGCCCCCTATCGTGGAGACTACCCCAAGGATGCGCAACATTAGGGGTCGGGGGCCGTTCGGGCGGAAGTGACGCGGGCCTTCCGCGTTCGACCCTATTTTCCGGTTTTGCTGCCGCGGACGGAGCCAAAGAGCGACTTGGCGAATTTGTTTTTGTTGTCGCCCTTGGGGGTGCCGCTGCCGCTCTCATCGGCGGTTTTGAGCTTGAGTTTTTTGTCCGATGCAGGTTGGGACTCGTTGGGATGCGCGCCCGCGCCGCGTCCAAAGCTTCTGGATGCGTGGTTGGACTCCCCGGCTCCGCCGCTCCGAACGGGACTTGCGCCAGGGGTTTCTCCGCGCAGTCTGGCGTTTTCACGGGTCAGGGCATCCAACTTGTCTTGCAGGGATTTGGTTTTGCCCATGATGCTGGCCGCATCCATGATGGTGCTTTTCGCTTGGGCGAGGTCCCGGTTCAGATTGAGCTTTTTCTTCTCCAACTCTTCGATTTCCTGCATGAGGGCCGCGCCCTCGGGATTGGTTTTCGAAGATTGAACTTCCTTGAGTTGGGCGCGAACTTCCGCCAACTCCGCTTTGAGGGCGGTGACTTCTTCGCCGGATTTCGCCGATTTCTCGGCCAGGGCCGCTTTTTCGCGCAACTGTTCGGATTTTGAGGTCAATTCCTGGTTTTGGCGCAGGAGTTCCTCGCGCTCGACTTCCAACCCTTCCAGCCGGGCTTTCAACGAAGCAGCGGTATCCTGGGATTTTTCCGCCTGATTGACCTGTTCCATGAGGTGTTTGATTTCCTCTTGGGATTTTTCCAGGCGGGCGCGGAGTTGTTCGTTTTCCTTTTGCGCGTGCTCGGTTTCCAAGCCTTTGCTTTGAATGGAGCCTTGGTTTTCCTCCAGCTTGGCCTTGAGTTCCTGGAGTTGCGCCTCCATGGCTCCTTTTTCCTCTTTCATCCGGTTTTCGGCCATTTCCGCGCGTTTGCGGGTGGTTTCCAACTCGGAAGTCAATTTCCCAAGCTTGCTTTGGTCCTCTTCCAACGAAGCCCGTAGGGTTTGGATTTCCCGCTTGTGTTGGTCGGACAATTCGGAGGCCTTGTTCTGGTTGGCTTCCTCGGCATCGGTGAGTTGTTTTTCCAAATGCCGGATGGTTTCTTCCATGCCCTGCATCTTGGTTTGCAAGGCTTCGGCCTCGCGTTCGTCGGCGGGGATGCCCATGAGTTCGTCGATTTTGCTCCGCAAGGATTTGTTTTCCTTGCGAATTTCCATCAGCGACTGCGTGGTTTTCTGCATCTGTTCCGCAGTGGAACTCAATTGTTCAATGCTTTCTTCGGCTTCGGTTTCCGCCCGTTCGGCCCGCTCCGCGTTGTTCTTGGCTTTTGCGAGGGCATCGTTGAGTTGGCCGGTGAGGTCCTGATTTTCCGTCAGGGACTGTTCCAGCAGGGTTTCGAGTTCCGCCACTTTGGATTTATTGGCCTGCAGATCTTCTTTGAGGCTGGCGATGCTGGATTCCGCGCTGGCCTTGGCCGCGGAAAGGGCTTTGATTTTTTCGAAACCGGATTGACGTTCCTCTTCGATTTGAGCGATTTTTTCACGCAATTCGGCGGTTTCACTTTCCAGTTCACGCAGGCTGCCCGAAAGCACGCTGTTTTTATCGCGCAGGGCTTCCTCGCGTTGCTGAAGTTCTTCGCGAAGTTGGTTTACCGTTTCCAATCGGCTGACGGCGGCCTCGCGGGACTCGGCCAAGCCCTCATTTTCATTTTGGAGGGTCTCGACCTTTTCCTGCAATTCGGTGTTCACTCCATTGAGCAGGTCGAGTCTGGCTTCGATGGCACGTTGATCCTCGACCATTTCTTCGTAGGATTCCCGCATGGCGTCCCGTTCATTGGCCACTTCTTCCAAAGTGCTTTGCAGGTCATTGCGTTCTTGGCCGACACTTTCGAGTTTGGCTTGGAGCACATTGATTTCTTCCGAGGCTTTTTTCGATTTTTGGCGTTCGGCGTCCAATTCGGCCTGAAGGGTCTCGCCTTGCTTCTCCGCGTTTTCCAGGGCGGTTCGGGCTTGGTCGCGTTCCTGGTGGGCGGCGTTGATTTTGTTTTGAAGCGTTTCGAGTTCTTCGGCAGAGGCTTCGGCAAGCTGCTTTTGCTCGTCGAGTTCGGCTTGAAGCGCATCGCGCGCCTTTTCGGCATTTTCCAAGTTGGATCGGGCCTGATCGCGTTCCTGAT
>JAFIGC010000227.1 GCA_020831635.1 Verrucomicrobiota bacterium
AAAACCGCCGGGAAAGACCCCTTGTGCCCCAGCCGGTGCGGAGACCGGCGCTCCCGTAGGGTTCCGCATCGGCAAGCCGAACAATGAACGACTGACGACGGGGCGAAGGGGGACGGGAGCGCCGATCTCCGCATCGGCACGGGGCGAAGGGGGCAAAACCGCCGGGAAAGACCCCTTGTGCCCCAGCCGGTGCGGAGACCGGCGCTCCCATAGGGTTCCGCATCGGCGAGGGGACAAAGAGGGAAAGGCAGACCGTTTTCCCTTAAAATTCTCCTTGACCCTCACGAAGAGAACAATACATCCGTTCTCATGAACATCACCGAAAAGCTTTGCACGGTCGGCACCCCGTTCCTCCAAAACCGGAAGGTTTCCCCGGAGACGGCCTTTCGGGGGTACCTTCCCCATGAATTGGGCCGGGGGTTGGTGCAACACGTGATCCTCCATCTTTCCGATTCGATGCCCGCAAAAGCTTTGGAACGCATGCGTCGGGAGGTGGCGCACTTATCAGAGGATGAGGCGAAGCGGGAACTGGAGGAAAAGGTCGAAGCCTGGTCCGATGCCGGCCACGGATGCTGCGCCCTTCGTCAACCTGCAAATGCAAACAAAATGCGTGACACGCTGCTGCATTTTCACGAGGTCCGTTACCGCCTCTTCGCCTGGGTGGTGATGCCGAACCATGTGCATGTACTCTTCCAGACTTTTCCGGGCTGGCCGCTTGAGAGGGTGGTGAACGGCTGGAAGAAAAACAGCGCCACCGAAATTCTCAAAGATCATCAACCGCTGCCCCGACCCTTTTGGGAAAGGGAATACTGGGATCGTTATATCCGTAATCCCAGGCATTTCCGGAAGACAGTCGAATACATTCACCAAAATCCGGTCAAGGCCCGGTTGGTTAGACATGCAGAAGATTGGACATGGAGCACCGCACGTGCGTGGGCTCCTTTTTGGGGTTGATCTGGAAGCGTGCATTGGGGCAAAGGGGGGAAAAGGGGGACGGGAGCGCCGATCTCCGCATCGGCACCGGGGCGAAGGGGGCAAATCCACCGGGAAAGACCCTTGTGCCCCTGCCGGTGCGGAGACCGGCGCTCCCGTAGGGTTCCGCATCGGCAGGCCGAACGGTTCCAATAACCTGACGATTGCGGTTTTGGGTTTGGCCAAAGCGTGGTATAAAGGCATCATGCGCAAAACTCCTCTGATTCCCGCCCTGTTTGTCGGCTGCGGTTTGATGCTTTTTCCGATGCCGCCCCCCTTGCCCGAGATCCCCTCCCTCGGGCGCATCCTTGTTTTCATCTTCGTTTTGGGCGCGACGGGCATGGGCTTGCAGGTGTTTTTACATCCCTCCCTGCAAAAACGTCCCTGGTTGCTGGTCCCCATCGGACTACCGCTCACCCTCCTGCTTCAACCACAAATCCACCCCTCCCTCTTAGGGCTATTGCCCATATGGGCGGCGGGGATTTTCGCCGGACAACTGGCGTCCCGCCTCCCCGGAAAACCCATGGCCAACCATGTGCCCGGATGGGTTGCGGGCCTCGTCTCCGCCTATGCGGCCTGGATGATGTTTGCCACCTGGCCCCCAGGCCCCTTGTTCCGGGAATGGCAAAGAATGTTCGCCAACCGATACGGTCTCCTTTTCATTCCCTCCACTCTCTGGCTATTGTCCGCCCGCAAACCCTGGCAACCGTTCATGTTGCCCATGGTCCGGGGCACACTGCTGCTCATCCTTGGCCTTGCCCCTCTCTATCCCCTATACCTCACCGCCCTCAACAGCCTCAAAACCCACGCCGAAATACAGCGGGATTCGCGCGCTCATCCCCTGCCGCGTTATCGACCCGACCCCGAGGCCGATCCCATGGACGCAATTCCCTCCGAATTGGCGGGACCAAATGCCTTGGAATTATTGCGGCTGATCCATGAACGCATGGAACGCCTTTCCCCCGAAAGCCTGCACCGTCTCTTTCAAAACGCCCCCCTGGACCCGCCGGAGATGGTACGGGTCATGAGAATCTATGGCTATTTGGAAGAAGACCGACACGGCCCCCACGTCCCGTCCGCCGCCTTCACCCTCGACCCTTCCGAGTTGCTTGCGGAGGAATATTGGCCTTGGGTCGAACGTTTCCGCACCCACGCGCAGGTGAATCCCGACGACATGGACCCCGACCTTTTTCGGGACGCGGTTCGGCGCGGAATTTTTCTCCGCGTCGCCCCCGGCGATCCCCGCCACCGCTTTTCCGCCAACTTCCGTCGCCCCTTCGAAAACGGACTGCGTACCCGACAAATTCTCAGCCTCTTCCCCCCGCATCCCGAGACCATGCCCTGGTCCATCGAGACCTATGCCAAAAAATGGGGCCTGTCCCCGTTCCCAGATGCCGTCGAAGACCTGATCCAACTGCTGGACATGGGTTTCCTCGAACCCGCCCCGGTTTCCCCCGCCTATTTTTCGGGGCCTGTCCCCGACAAACGGGGCCTGTCCCCGTTTCTGCTCACACAATTCGCCCTCCTGATCACGGGAACGGCCGGCCTGCTTTGGATGTCCCGATCCGCGCCGCGGCTTCAAATTGCGATCGCGCTGCTGGCCGCCATGTCCGGGGTCAAACATCTTGCGGGTCTGCCGCTGGAGGCGCCCGTGGATGCGGCCGCCGTGGCCACCCTCACCCTCTTCACCGCCCTCCCCGCCATCATTCTGCTGACGGCGGCGATTCGCATTCTGCCACCGGCACCCAAAATCCCAGAAGCGTCCCCGCCATCCCCGAGTAAAACGGCTCCAAGGTCTGTAATCCTACGACCCCGGGGAACAAAATCCGCAACAAATAGTGCAAGGTCATCAACAAAATTCCGCATTCACAAGCATTGACGAAACGACGGTCCGAAATTTTTCCCGGCCAAATGTATCCGGCCATCAAGGGCAACAAAATACAGGCGGTGGCATAGCCGCCGAAAATTTTCCAGACATCCACCAGATTCAGTTCGGTGAGATGAAACCAACTGGCCGCCACAACCGCCACCACGGCCATGGCCACGGTGCCCAAGTGGTGAAACACCACGTTTCCCTTCCATTTTTTGGGCGCGAGGTCATACGCGGCAATCGTCCCCGAAAGAAACAAATACGAATCCAGGGTGCTGAGGATGGTGGCCAGGATTCCGGCCAGAAAAAACCCCCGCAAGCCCGCCGGCAACAATTGCACGCTGTAGATCAGATACGCCTCGCGCGAAACCGCTTCCGGCAGGGACGCGCGGGCGTACAAAGCCCCGAAGGTCGTGCAAAAATCAAAACAAACCCAAACCCCCGTGGCCAAAAGAATCCCCCGCCGTGCCGTTTTCACATCCCGGGCGGCCAGACATCGCTGATAAAAATTGGGATCGACCAAGGTGCCCAGCGCCAAAAACCCCCAAACCAAGGTCGTGCTCAAAGCAATCCCCTCCCCCATCGGTTTCCAATGTCCGGGGGGAATATTGGGACTCGCGCGCAGCCAGCCCAGCCCCCCGAACGTTTGTACACTGAACACGATCACCAGCGCCACCGACAGACACATCACCACGAATTGAATTAAATCCGAATACACCACCGACCGCAACCCGCCGATGGTGCTGTAGGCCGTCACTCCCGCCATCCCCAACGCCATCCAAATCAGGATATTCCCCCCGAACAGCAACTGCATGAAAATCCCCATCATCAACACATACGTGATCGGCAGAACGTTGAACAAATTCAGCCAGGCCCCCAGCCTGGCCGAACGCGGGCCGAACATTTTACCCAGCAATTCCGGCATGGTTTTCGCTTCCGATCCCCGGATACGTCCCACCAGTGCGAAGGCGAAAATCAAATACGCCGCATACCAAAACACCCCCTGGGTCAGCCAATTGTAAATGCCCACATCATAGGCAAACTCCGTCACGCTGAAAATCCCCCCATACCAAGTGGCCACCAACGTGGCCGTGAACAGCGGCAGCGTCAACCGCCGTCCCATGATCAACAAATCCAGCAAATCCGCCTCCGCGCCCTGCTCCGGAAGCCGGTGACGCCGCAAATTGCCATAGACCACGCTCGCCAGCGTCACCAACAGCACCAAAGCAAACACCAGCCAATCGGCCCGCTCAAGATAAGAAAAAATCCGTAAGTCCGTTTTCATGGACGGGGCCTATAGACGATCCCCGCCCGCTTGGCAACCCCAAGGGAGTGCGGAGTGTGGAGTGCGGAATGCGGAGTGATGGGAATGTCGAGTGCAGAGTGACGAGTGACGAATGCATGAAAAAAGTGGGAGAGAAGGAAAGAAGGAGAGAGTACGCAATGCCGGATGTCGCCCCCCCAAAAAAATATCAGTGTCCATCCGTGCCATCCGTGGTTCATTTCCTCCGAAAAGCAACCACTGAGCACACTGATTTTCACTGATCCGGCACGATGAAAACCCAAACTTCATAAGCCAAACCCCAACCCAAGATCAGTGTGAATCAGTGGTTTCAGTGGTTCATTTCCCAAAGCCCAAGCACCCCAAATATCCGTGTCCATCCGTGCCATCCGTGGTTCGTTTTCCAAAACCCAAAATCAGAGCGCTTATGGGGATTCATCTGTTGTAATGGTTTCGAAGTGAGCCGGAAACCATACAGCTTCAACCCCAAATAAATCTACAATCTGATCTTCATGCCTCATAACGAGGTATTCAACAAGAATTTCTTTTCCATTGTAGTCCTCAAAAACAAATATTCTTGACCTTGGATCAAGCTGTTTTCTTTCGAAGAATTGAGTAATACTTGGTTCAAAAACAAATCTGATTGCAAAAAAATTTTGACCGTCCAATTCCGAAATTTCTCTGATGTTTCGACCAGGAATTACTTTGAAATTTCTAACAATCATTTCGTCGCCAATATTAGTAATATATTTACCTTTATGCAATACAAGGTGCTTCGTATAACCCCTTGCACTCTCGTAAACAAGTTCTTTTGGAATACCAGATTGTATTAATCTTTCACTTACCAAATTTTCATGATTTACCCATAACCCGCCAGGAATATTTACACATCCTTGCAATAAAACCAAGAAGGACAACTGCACCAATCGATTAAAATTCATTGTACACTCCATCAAGAATTTTTTATTTTCTTTTTCAGTTTTCATTCTAGTGTGCCGGGCGTCATTCAATTCGTAAAAAGTGATCACGGCGCGGTCGACGGTGGATTCGATTTGGAACTGGCGATTGAGATCGTCATGATTACAAGATACACCCTGTGCGCAGCCCTGGTCAAGGCCTTCGAGCAAAAACCATGGGGGCGGCGTATCTTGCGCCGGGTTACTCCTAAATTTTCATTCGATTTGCTTTGTCAAGGATTTCGGAGAGACTTCACTCCCCTTAATGTGCTTTGTCCGTTTGCAGAGCCTTTTTTTTTGGCCGTGGCAAAAGCGGTAGCTTCGCGGTGCTCGCTACACGCACTCCAAAGCGGCTTCGCCGCGCTCTTTACTCCGAACCCAGGCATGGCGCAGCGAAGGCGGAGGGTTGTGGGGGTGTTGAGTTGTAAGTTGGCTGTTGGCTGTTGGCTGTTGGCTGTTGGCTGTTGGCTGTTGAATTGGTTCGAAGTTGGGCGTTCGATGTTCAAAGATCTCTCCTTCTCTCCTTCTGCCCCACCCCAAAATTTATCCGTGTCCATCCGTGCCGTCCGTGGTTCTTCCCCCAAAACCCTGACCACAACCCAAGATCAGTGATCAGTGGTCAGTGGTTCATTATCCAGAGCCCAAGCCCCCAAAAAATCATGGTTCCTCCATGTCCATCCGGGGTTTTCTCCAAAAATCCAAAATTATTTTCACGGTTTCTCCAAGAAAGTTCTATCCGCGTTCGTCTCATCGGTGTAAGCTTTCGAAATCATTGCTGAATTCCCGACTGGAGAACCCCATGAAACACCTGTTCCCGATCCTCATCGCCCTGTCCCTGCTGTCCGTTCGCGGACAGGATCCCAACGCCCTTGAGTTCCAGGAAGCCTTTGCTTGGGGCGACCGTGCCAAGGCCCTCGAAATGCTGGTGCCCAACACCGAGGAATTCTACTTCTACACCGCCCTGCACCACCAACTCTCCGGGGACCGCGTGGCCGTGGAAAACACCATGAAGGACTGGCTGGTCTTTCTCGGCAACCGCAGCCCCACCCCCCGCTTCCGCGAAATTCGCCTGCGCCAGCGTCTGCTCGAATTCGACCGCGAGCCCGGTCTCGCCTGGGAACAAATTCGACGGGATCTCGGCCTGCACTTCAACCACCGCCGTCGCGACGAAGCCCGCGTCTCCACCGCCCCTTCCCGCGTCAACCCCTCCACCTACAGCGTCACCTCTTTCCATCGCGAAGCCAACCGCCCCAACGCTTTCCCCTCCTATTCCACCCGCGGCTTGGAAATCCTTGACACCGCCCGGCTCAATGACGAACACCGCCGCGTCCTCCTCACCCGCGTCGACCGTCCCGATTTCCCCGGCCTCCTGGATCTCATCCTCGCCGACCTCGCCTGGGAACGCAGCCAAGGCTTCGGCTCCATTGACATTCACAACCAACTCTCCAAGGCCCAACTCGAAGAACTCGCCCGCCGCCGTCCCGAACTGCTTCGCAACGGCAACTACGTCACCCAACGCCTCGCCCGCATCCCCGCCCCCGACACCGACCTTTCCCAAGACCACGCCGCCGCCGTGGCGCACTTCACCGAAGTCTGGGATTTCGTTCGCACCCTCGAACCCATGCACAACTCCCTGAAGGCCAGCGTCGCCTTCCGGCTCATGGACCACCAACGGCACCTCGGCATTTACGACGAAGCCCTCTTCCGAGCCTATCTGGAACTCCCCCGTCAAGTCCACTACATCCCCCGCCCCCTTCAACAACAGCTTCAGCGTAATCAAAACACCCAGTGGGTCGACTTCCGCTATCAGCCCGGCCGGGAAATCCCCGCGGGGGGGGGGGGGGGGGGGGGGGGGGGGGGGGGGGGGGGGGGGGGGGGG
>JAFIGC010000027.1 GCA_020831635.1 Verrucomicrobiota bacterium
CGGAGGGAAGAAACGGGATGGCAAGTTCGGTTTGATCCGTGTCTTCAAAATCAACTGAATGAAAAACGCCCGGAGGCGGCAATTGGGCGGTTGCGGAGAGTGTAAAGCAGAGGAGAAAAAGACCGGCGAAGGCACTCGCCCATCTTCTCCGCGCCCTGAACCCGGAGGAACTCAAAAAGGTGTCCGGCGATGTCTTCGGGCGCATTTACGAGTATTTCCTCACCCAGTTCGCCGGGGACAAGGCGCACGACGGCGGGGAGTTTTTCACCCCCGTGTCGCTGGTCTCCCTCATTGCCCATATCCTCGATCCCCGGGGCGGCATTGTCTTCGATCCCGCCAGCGGCAGCGGGGGCATGTTCGTGCAGAGCGCCCGCACCGTGGAGGAACGCGGCGAAAACGCCACCGAACGCCTGACCTTCTACGGGCTCGAAAAAAACGCCACCACCATCCGCCTGGCCAAAATGAACCTGGCCGTGCACGGACTGGAGGGCGACATCCATCGGGCCATCACCTACTACGAAGACCCCCAGGAGCTGCTCGGCAAGGTTAACACCCTTATGGCCAATCCTCCCTTCAATGTGGACGAGATCGACGCGGACAAAATCAAGAACGATCCCCGACTGCCCTTCGGCCTGCCCGGCGTGAACAAAAAGAACAAGGTCTCCAACGGCAACTACTTGTGGATCAGCTATTTTTGGAGCTATCTCACCGACACCGGACGCGCGGGCTTCGTGATGTCCTCCCAGGCCTCCAGCGCCGGGCGCGACGAGTCCAAGGTGCGCCAGAAACTGGTGGAGACCGGGGATGTGGACCTGATGATCGCCATCCGCTCCAATTTCTTCTACACGCGGTCGGTTCCCTGCGAACTCTGGTTCTTCGACCGGGCCAAACCCGCCAACCACCGCGACCATGTGCTCATGCTCGACGCCCGCAACATCTTCCGCAAGGTCACCCGCAAAATTTTCGATTTCAGCCCCGAGCAGGAACGAAACCTCCGCGCCGTGGTCCAACTCTACCGGGGGGAGCGGGACGGCTTCCGCGCCCTCCTGACCGACTACGCGGACAAATGGGCCGCCTGCCGCGACGACCTCGTGAAACCGTTTCCGAAGGACCCCAAGAACCTGGTCCCTGTTTTCGACGAACTCTGCAAGGCTTGTCCCGGTTATCAGGCAACCCACCCCGAAGCCGCCACCGAATTGAAGACCCTGACCCTGGAGCTAATTCCCGAAGTGAAAGCGCGGCTGGTAAAGCTGTCCAAGGGTGCCCTCAACGATACCGAAAGCCGTCACGCCTGGTCCCAGGCCGCCCGCGCCCTGGCCCACGAACTCAAAGCCCTGCAAAAACTCGTGGAGGAGGCCCAGCCGCTGTTTATGAAGGAAAGCCGGGAAACCTGCAAGACCCGCCTGCTTCCCGTGTGGGAACCCCTGGCCCTCCATATCACCGATCAGCTACAGCAACTCCACGACGGACTCTACTGGGTGCGGCAGCAGGACTGGTTGCTCAAACGCTTTCCCGACGGCAAATACCGCGACGTGGAAGGTCTGTGCAAACGGGTCAGCCGCGCCGAGATCGCCGCCAACGACTGGAGCCTCACCCCCGGTCGCTACGTCGGGGTCGCCCCCGAGGAAGTGGACGAGGATTTCGACTTCGAGGAAACCCTCCGCGCCATCCACGGTGAATTGGCTGAACTCAACGAAGAGGCCGTCCAGCTTGCCGCCACTATCAAGAAAAACTTTGAGGGACTTTGGGTGTGAAAATCGAAGAAATGCTCAAAAAAGACGAGGGGAAAACCCTGGAGTTCAAGCGTGATTTCTCCTCCCCCCTCAAACTCCTCAACACGGTGGTGGCCTTTGCCAACAGCGCCGGGGGTAAAATCATTGTCGGGGTGGCCGACAAGACCCGCGTGCCCCTCGGCATTGAGGATCCGCTGGATGAAGAGGAGCGCATCTGCAACATGATTGCCGATTCCATCCAACCCCGCGTGGTGCCCAATGTGGAAATGGTGACAGTGCAAGGCAAAACCCTCATGGTGATTGAGGTCTTTCTCAGCAACTCGCGGCCCCACTACCTACGCGCCGAAGGTGCGGAATCCGGCGTGAGGGTCCGGCTGGGCTCCACCAACCGGCAGGCCGACCGCGAACTGATCGCGGAACTGCGCCGCTCTGTGGAGGGTGTCTCCTACGATGAACTGCCCTTCCCGCAGCTCAGCCTCGAAGACCTCGACCTGGAGGCCGTCAAACGCTCCTTCGCCGGGGTGCGGGACATCGACGAACAGGCCCTGATGACCCTGCGACTCTTGACCCGGGATCAGGGACGGCTCGCGCCCACACGGGGCGGCATGTTGTTGTATGGCCGCAACCGAGAACTCCACTTTCCGGACTGCTGGGTGCAGTGCGGACGCTTTATCGGAAACGATAAAGCCCGCATCTTTGACCATATCGAACTCCATGAACCTCTGCCCGTGGTGGTGGACAGCATGATGCTGTTCCTCAAAAAACACGCCATGCGCGGGGCCGATTTTTCCGAAGTCCGCCGCAAGGATGTCTGGAGCATCCCTTTGGAACCCCTGCGCGAGGCGGTCATCAACGCCCTGGTCCACGCCGACTGGTCGCAGCGGGGCGGCCCGGTCCGGCTCGCCTTTTATGATGACCGCATCGAAATCGAAAACCCTGGCATCCTGCCCCCCGGGATCACCATGGAAGACATGCGAAGCGGGATCTCCAAGATACGAAACCCCGTGATTGCCCGCGTTTTCCGCGAACTAAACCTGATCGAACAATGGGGTTCCGGCATTCCCCGCATTTTCCGGGAAACCGCCGCCGCGGGTTTTCCCGAACCCTCTTTGATCGAACTCGGACTCCGCGTCCGCCTCGCGTTCCCCTTGGCCGCCCCCATCCAGGTCCCCGAACCCGGCGGGGTCCGGTCAACGTCCCAGTCGGAGACAGAGTCACCGATACTTCAAGGAAAAGCGCAAGTCGAGGCACAAGTTGAGGCACAAGTCGAGGCACAAGTCGAACTGTCAATTCTTGAAGCCTGCAAAGCGTCCCCAAGGTCTTCCGCTGAAATCGCCTCGGCGCTTGGGCATAGAACCCTGAGCGGAAATCTCAGAAAAGCTTTGCCCAATATGCGAGAGCGCGGGTTGATTGAATACACCATCCCCGACAAACCCAACAGTCGCATGCAGAAGTACCGCTTGACCGAAAAGGGGAAATTGGCTTTGGGAGGTGGGAAATGAGAAGAATTTATAAGTACAGGCACAAGCCCCCCCAGCAAGTAGCCCATCAAGTAACCCTACAAGTAAGCTCTGCGGGTACTGGTTTTCGAAGCATTCGCAAGAGGTTTGTCAGATGAACTGGGAAACGAAACGACTTGAAGAGGTGGCAGACTTTTGTCTTGGCAAAATGCTGGACCAGAAAAAGAACCGTGGAGAGCTTATGCCCTATCTTGCAAATATAAATGTGAGATGGGGAGAATTTGAAATGTCAGAATTACGACAGATGCGCTTTGAACCCCACGAAATGGACCGCTATGGCTTGCGCTATGGGGATATCGTCATGTGCGAAGGAGGCGAACCGGGGCGTTGTGCGATTTGGAAAGAGCAGCAATCGGGCATGATGATCCAAAAAGCTTTGCACCGGATACGTCCTCATGAACGCCTTCGTCCCGAGTTTTTGTTTTACTATTTTCTGCACAAAGGACGGTTGGGGCATTTTTCGTCCTTATACACAGGATCGACGATTAAACACCTGCCCCGAGAAAAGCTCGCACTTATAGAGGTCCCGATCCCGCCTCTTCACGAGCAAACACGCATCGCCGACATTCTCTCCGCCTACGACGATCTGATTGAGAACAACCGGCGGCGGATCGCGCTGCTGGAGGAGTCGGCAAGGCTCTTGTACCGGGAATGGTTCGTCCATCTCCGCTTTCCCGGTCACGAACACGTCAAGATCATCGATGGCGTGCCGGAGGGGTGGGAGAGAAGACCCATTGCCGAACTTACAGATTACTTGGGTCGAGGAATAGCCCCCAAATATGACGACAATGCAGAATGCATTGTTGTTAATCAAAAATGCATCCGTGGAGGATTGGTGAATTTGGAGTTGGCAAGAGCGCAATCAAAAACTTTCAGCTCGGAACGGCAACTGGTTGATGGTGATGTTCTAATTAACTCAACGGGTGAGGGAACCCTTGGCCGAGTGGCTCAGATTTTTTCACCACCGGAAGTTTGCACTGTAGACTCGCATGTGACAATTGCCAGACCTTGCAAAACGATTGGTAAACACTACTTCGGTATTTCTTTGATTCAGCTTGAATCCGTTTTTTCGACTATGGGCCGTGGGGCGACGAATCAAACAGAGTTGTCGAAGCAACAAATCGGTGAAATTCAGATTTACCAACCTTGTGGTCAAGTAATCCTTCACTTTGAAAAAACGGTAGCACATTTAAGAACAATGGTACATACGCTCAGTCGACAAAACGTCTTTCTCTCTCAAGCCCGCGACCACCTCCTACCGAAGCTTATGAGCGGGGAGGTGGAGGTGTGAATAATAAACCCTTGTCATCTATCTCTACAAAGGGTGTATCCCTTGCGGATTCAACTTCCGGATGGCGGGCCAATGCCAACTTCTTACTGCCCACAAACTACGAGCTACAATTTGAAGCGATTCGCAGCCTTCTTCAGGACCATGAGAAAAACGAGAACGAACTGCAGGCACGCATCGAAGAATTAGAACGAAAAATTGAAGCGTCACCGCCTGAAACCGAAATAGTGCCGATCATCCAGCGCATTGATTGTCTTGAGAGTTCCGTGTTTTTGCATGCCGCACATTCCATGTCAGCCTTGGGAGCATTGGCTCCCTTTTTCGAATCGTTGTTTCACACCCTTTTTCTTCAGATCAAACCCTACTTCGAAGGAAACGGAAATCCGCATGATCGCTGGAAACAGGCAAGTGACGATGCCTGGGATTGTCACTTTCACTGGGTGAAGGGCAAACGAAACAAAGGGATCGTGGAAGGTATACGCCAGTTGTCCCAAGCGACAGATTTTGAAAAGTATCTGCCCGTCGGGTATGACGAACCTCTGCAGGCACTGTTCGCCTATCGCAATAAAATGTTTCATTGTGGGTTTGAATGGAGTGAATCGGAAAAGAAAAAATTCCAGAAAATGATCACAGATCATCAGTGGTATCCGACATGGTTTGAGTGCTCAAAATCCGGAGGGGAGCCTTGGATATATTACATGTCTTCGCCTTTTATCGAACGGTTACTTGAATTGATTGATGAGATACTTCAGGCTGTAGGGCGTTATACCGGGGAAGTTATCCGAGTGAAATCCAATGAAAATCATGGAGTTTGAATTTTTAAGCAGGCTCTCTGTTTGTGAAGCGGATGCCCTCGCCACTCCCGAACCAAAACCGACGGGTTCCGAGCTTCGGAAGCCTGATTCTTTTGTTTTCCGACCATCGGAAACCTTGCCCTCCATCTGGATGCATGGTAGAAATCCGGTATGCCCACTGCTGACCAGATCAAATCTCTGATTCACTCCCACTTCACGGAAGACCAGGAGCGTTTCTACACGATTGCCTTGCAGATGGCGGCACATGAGGCGCGGCAGGGTCATTCTTCGCTGGCCATGGACATTCGGCGGATCGTGGACGAGGAGCGTAAAAAGTCGGGTCCAAAGCTGCTCTCCTTTCCCAAAGAGCTTCAGGGGCTGGTGTTGACCGAGGAACCGATGACGGGGATTCAGTCGTTGGTGATCCCGACGGAAATTCAAAACCGATTGAAACGGGTGGTGCATGAATACCGGCAACAGGAAAAGCTGAAATCCCACGGGCTTTCCCACCGCCGGAAACTGCTCCTGATGGGACCTCCCGGCACCGGGAAAACCATGACGGCCCGGGTGCTGGCTCACGAGCTGGGCCTCTCCCTGCACACCATTCAGGTGGACCGTCTGGTGACGAAATTCATGGGAGAGACGGCGGCCAAGCTCCGGCAGATCTTCGACCTGATCCGCCAGGAGCACGGGGTCTACCTTTTCGATGAATTTGATGCCATCGGCGGGGACCGCTCCACGGACAACGATGTGGGTGAAATGCGGCGGGTTCTGAATGCCTTCCTTCAGTTCATTGATCAGGACACCTCCGACAGTCTGATCGTGGCCGCCACCAACACCCCCCGCCTGCTTGACCCGGCCCTGTTTCGCCGTTTCGATGATGTGATCACCTACGACCACCCCTCTTCCGGTGAGCGCAAAACGCTGATCCGCAATTTGCTGACTCGTTTCATGGCCAAAAACTTCGCGTGGAACCAAGTGCTGGCGGTGAGCGAGGGGCTGAGTCATGCCGAGATCGACCATGCCTGCCGTGATGCGGTCAAAAACGCGATTTTATCTGATAAAACTAAAATCAGCGCAAGTGATTTATTGGTGACCCTTCGGGAACGGAAGAGTACCACAACGGCGCAAAAGGGATAAGCGGGATAATGGTCATCGGGTGGCGTGCGGTTTAACATTTATCGCATTTGTAAATTGCCATTTTACTTTTGGCTGTTATCATAAACCAAGATTTTCAAACCCAGGTCTTTGGTAAAACATGGCTTTACAGAAGCGGAGTATTTTAAACCGGCTGGTTACGGAGGTCCCGGAGGGGCTTCCGGTGACGAGCGCATGGCTGGGGGAGCGCTTGGGAGCCTCGCGTCAGTTGGTGCGGGCCTATGTGCAGAATCAGTGGCTGGCGAATCCCTGCCGGGGTGTCTATGTGCGGAATCTGGACAAGCTGACCTGGCTGACCGCGCTGGTGGGCGTGCAGCGGGTGGCGGGCCTGTCGTGTTTTCCGGGAGGGGTGACGGCGCTGCAACTGCTGGGGTACGCGCATTATCTGCCCATGGGCGCGGGCTCTGAAGTCGTGCTGGGGGGAACGGACGCGCCTCCACCTTGGTTGAATCGCCTTGATCTGCCGGTTTCGTTCCGGGCCTTGGGGAGGCGTTTGTTTGCCACGCCCGACTCCGGACTGGTCCCGCATCCCGTGCCGGGTCTGGAGGAGACGTTGCGGGTACCCTCCCCGCCCCGGGCCATGCTGGAAGTCTTGTCGGAGGTGGAGGATGAGGCTTCGTTCACGGCGGCCTATGAACTCTTCGAGGGGCTGACATCTTTGAACCCCACCGAGGTTCGCGCGCTTTTGCTGGATTGCACCCACATCAAGGCGAAGCGTTTGTTTCTGCTGATGGCCGACAGGGCCGGAGTCGCCTGGGGACGCAAACTGGAGGACGGGGAATTTGATCTGGGCAGCGGGAAACGGGAAGTGGTTCGGGGAGGCCGTTTGAACCGTCGCTTTGGGGTCACGGTGCCGGAGGGGTTCCATGATTGACCGAAACTCCCCGTATTTTCGTCAGGTCGAACTGCTGGTGCGGGTGATGCTGTTTCTGGAGGAGGAGCCCTGCTTTGCCGTGAAAGGCGGCACGGCGATCAATCTGTTTGTCCGGGATCTGCCCCGTCTGTCGGTGGACATTGATTTGGTGTATGTCCCGATACAGGACCGCGAATCCTCCCTGGGAGCGATGGATGCGGCGTTGCGCCGTATGGCGGTTCGGATGGAGGAGGTACTGAAGGGGCTCCGGGTGACTTTGTCTTTTCTGCATGGGACGGAAACCGTCAACAAGCTGATGCTGGAGTTGAACGGTGTGAGGGTGAAGGTGGAGGCGAGCCCGGTGTTGCGGGGGCTGCTGGAACCTCCGGTCTGGTCCACGGTTCGAGAAGGGGTGGCGGAACGGATCGGTTACGCGGAGGCTTGGGTGGCGGCGGTGCCGGATTTATTCGGGGGTAAGATTTGCGCGGCATTGGATCGTCAACATCCACGGGATTTATACGATTTGCGGGGATTGATGTCCGAGGGGCTTTTGAACGCGGAGGTGTTTCAAGCGGTGTTGGTGTATATGATCAGTCATCCCCGGCCCATCGCGGAATTGCTGAGCCCGAATCGTAAGGATTTGTCGGGAGTGTTTGCACGGGAGTTCGCGGGCATGACCTTGGAACCTTGCACATTGAAGGAATTGGAGGATGCGAGAGAGGAACTGATTGCGTGGGTGAATGGGTCGCTTCAGGAAGAACACAAGCGGTTTCTCCTGTCCTTCAAACAGGGGGAACCAGAGTGGGAGTCGCTGGGGGTGTCGGCGGCAAAAGAGTTGCCCGCTGTACAGTGGAAGCTTTCGAGCATTCGCGCAATGTCGGCCCGAAAGCGCAACCTGGCCTTGCAGAAACTGGATCAGGTGCTTAGAGGTGAGAGGTAAGATGCAACCGTTCAACGAAGACAACTTGGTTCAGCAAACCACCGCCGACTATCTGGAGAGTGCGCTGGGATGGCGTTCGGTGTTTGCGTTCAATCATGAGGTGTTCCTCATGAACCCTCACCCCCGACCCCTCTCCCAGAGGGAGAAGGGAGACACCGATGAATTTACTCTTGCGGATGGAAAAGTGAATTTGGGCAGAACATCGGATCGTGAGGTGGTGTTGACCCGGTCCCTGCGTTCCAAGCTGGAGGAACTGAATCCGGGGCTGCCTGCGGAGGCCTACGAGGACGCGGTACGTGAGGTGGTGACGGTTTCCAGCACGCAATCCCTGGAGGCGACGAACCGGGAGAAGTACGGGCTGATTCGGGACGGGGTGCAGGTCGGTTTCAAGAACGCCAAAGGGGAACGGCAACGGGAGCGTCTGCGGTTGATGGATTTCGAGGATCCGTCCCGGAATGAGTTTCTGTGTGTGCGTGAATTGTGGGTGCGGGGCGATCTGTATCGACGGCGGGCGGACATCGTGGGTTTTGTGAACGGGCTGCCGTTGATGTTCTTGGAGTGTAAAAACGTCTCAAAGGATCTGCGGGTCGCGTATGAGCGCAACTACAAAGATTATCTGGACGTGGTGCCGCATCTGTTTCATCACAACGCCATGGTGGTGCTGGCGAACGGAATCGACGCCAAGATCGGGGCGTTGGGCAGTCCCTATAAGTTTTTCAGTGAGTGGAAGCGGCTGGCGGAGGATGAGCCGGGGGTGGTACACATGGAAACACTGCTCAAGGGGGTGTGCGAAAAGCGGAATTTCCTGGATCTGTTGGAGAATTTCATCCTCTTCGATGAGTCCCTGGGCAAGCCCAAGAAAATCCTGGCGAGAAACCATCAGTTCCTGGGGGTTAACCGGGCCGTGGAGGCGGTGCGAAATCGAAAGGCCCTGGAGGGCAAGCTGGGTGTCTTCTGGCACACGCAGGGATCGGGGAAGAGCTTTTCCATGGTGATGTTCACACGGAAGGTCCACCGCAAGCTGGGAGGGAATTTCACGTTTCTGGTGCTGACGGACCGGGAGGATTTGGACACGCAAATTTACAAGACTTTCGCGGGTTGTGGGGTGGTGGATCATGACCGGAACCCGTGCCGGGCCTCCAGCGGTCAGGATCTGGGGCGTTTGCTTGCCCAGCATAAATCGCATGTCTTTTCGCTGATCCAAAAGTTCAATCAGGAGTTGGGAGAGGATGAGGCCTATACGCTGCGGGATGATGTGATCACGATCACGGATGAGGCGCACCGAACCCAATACGGCACCTTGGCGCTGAATCTGCGCAACGCCCTGCCAAACGCCAGCTACATCGGCTTCACGGGTACGCCGTTGTTCAAAGAGGATGAAATCACGCGGCGGGTCTTCGGCGACTATGTTTCCACCTACGACTTTCAACGGGCGGTGGAGGACAAGGCGACCGTGCCGCTTTATTACGATGCCCGGGGGGACAAGCTGGGAATCACGGTGGGGGATCTGGACGAAAGAATCGCGGCCAAACTGGAGGAACTGGGCACGCAGGATATCGACGAAGTGCAGCGGCTGGAAAAGGAACTGAAACGGGATTACCACATCATCACGGCGGGAAAGCGTTTATCGCAGGTTGCCGAAGATTTTGTGTCGCATTATTCCACGGCGTGGGAAAGCGGGAAGGCGATGATGGTCTGCATCGACAAGATTACCTGTTTAAGGATGCACAAGCTGATCAGTTTCTTTTGGGATGAGCGGGTCCGGGAACTGGAACGCGATCTGGCCAATGCGGAGGACGAACAGGATGCCTTGATGCGGGAGCGTCAAATCGAGTGGATGCGCAAAACACGCGTGGCCGTGGTGGTCAGCGAAGAACAGGGGGAGGTCGAGAAATTCCGTAAATGGGATTTGGATATCCTTCCGCACCGCCGTCTGATGAAGGAGGGCATGGATCTGCCGGAAACGCTGAGGAATCTCCCGGAATTCAGAAATCTCCAGCGTCTGCCTTTGGAGGACGCGTTCAAGGAGGAGCGGCATCCCTTCCGCATCGTCATCGTCTGCGCGATGTGGCTGACCGGTTTCGACGTGCCTTGTTTGTCCACCCTGTACTTGGACAAGCCGTTGAAGGCCCACACGCTCATGCAGGCCATCGCCCGCGCCAACCGGGTCAATGAGGGGAAAAACAACGGCCTGATTGTGGATTACTGCGGGATCTTGAAAAACCTGCGCAAGGCCTTGGCCACCTTTGCGGGCACGGGTGACGATGGGCGCGGCGGGGGTGGCGGCGGTGAGGATCCGGCCCGTCCCGGGGAGGAACTGCTTGCGGAACTGGCGGAAGGGATCGCGTTGGTCCGGGACTTTCTGGAAAAACGGGGCGCGGCGCTGGACGATCTGATTCAGCTCAAGGGATTTGAACGCAACGCGGCGATTCTACGGGCGAAGGAGGCGGTGAATGAGAATGACGAAACCCGCAAACGTTTCGAGGTCATGTGCCGAACCGTCTTCGGCCTGTTCAAGTCCTGTATCACCGTGCAGGGCGTAAACGAGTATCGGCACGACTACCAGGCGATACAGATCATCTACAAGAGTCTGATGGATGACCGCGACCATGCGGATATCACCGATATTCTCCGGCAGTTGCACGCGGTGGTTGACGAGGCGATTGACACCACGGACCCAGTGGTCAATGAGTCCGATGGCCCCTATGACATCAGCAAAATTGATTTTGATCGTCTTCGGCGTGAATTTGAGAGAAGCAAAGCGAAACGAACCACGGTGCAAAGCCTCAAGGTCCTGATCGAAAAACGACTGATGGCTCTACTGCAACGCAACCCCATGCGCACCGACTTTCAGCGCCACTACGAGGAAATCGTGGCCGACTACAACCGGGAGAAGGATCGGATTACCATCGAAAAAACCTTCGACGATTTGATGCGACACATGCAGTCGATGGACGAGGAAGAGTCCCGGGCCGCCAGGGAGGGATTGGATGAAGAGACCTTGGCGATCTTTGATCTCCTGAAGAAACCCGATCTGAATGCCCGTGAGATTCAACGCATCAAAGCCGTCGCCAGGGAACTCCTGGATATTCTCAAGGAGGAAAAACTTCGCGTGGACCATTGGACCGACAAAGAAGCCACCCGGGACGCGGTGCGCCAAACCATCCACGATTTTCTCTGGGACGAACAAACCGGTCTCCCGGATCCCGACTACGATGAAACCGACATCGAATCCAGGGCAGCGGAAGTCTTCCGCCACGTCTTCCGCGTATACCCCACATTACCATCGCCATTTTATGGCGGTGAAGCTGCTTGATTCACAGGAGAAGAACATCCGCTGGATGCGGAAAAACGCAGAAAGGCCTCAGTTTTAAACGCCCAGTTGGGGATGAAGGAGATTTTTAATCGGACATTTTCTGAAAGCAGCGGTGACAAAGGCAGGTGCCCTCCGCCTCGTTGCTGTGAACCCAATCCTTCGTGTATGTTCCACATAAGCGGCAACGCAGATTGCCGTCCGGGGTTCCCTCGGGAGAGGACAACGTGTCCCCTGCGGATTTAGAAATCGTTTGGGGGTGTGTGGCGTCTTGAGGAACGGCAGGCGACGAGGTAAAGCTGTGGGGACGGAAAGCGGAGGAGGCTGCCATTTTATCATTTGCGCGCTTGGCGAGCCGAAGCCGTTCGGCTTGGATGCGTTGAGCCGCTTCCTCTTCTCTGCGTTTCTTTTCTTCCTCTAATTTTCTTTGTTCCTCTTTGAATCTCTTTCGAGCCTCTATATCTTCCTGTACGATAAGTTCACCGTTATTTGGATCAAATTTGACTTCATCCAGGGGCGCGATACGCCGGGTGCTCCATTCGTAGACATTCGGCTCATGGATACAGGCCAGGCCCCGATAGATTCTCAGCTCTTTGGATGCCGTGATCAGAAAGGTCAGGTGTGATCGGTGCGACAAGCTCCAATCACAGTCATCGTATTTGGAAGTCGACCGGAGATCACGGAGGGATTTATGCAATAGCAATTCTCCTTCCGGTTGCAGGCGAAACGCCGAGTCAGTATGGATGAAAACAGGGGTTATCCCTTGGTGGATACAGGCATCTTTCAGGAGATGTCGAAGTCGGATGGCCCGGTCAAAAAGGAAATAGCCGAAATTCCGCCCTTTGTGTTGAACCAAAATGTCTATGAAGGCGGAAGTTTTGTCGGCCAGATTGAGCTGAACTTCCATCTCCACTTTTTCAAGCCTTTTTGTTCTCAACAACCCATAGAGCTGGGCCTTTGCCTCAAGCACCTCCGGGCTTTGCTTTGCCAAAGGGCAGGTTTCCAGGGTTTTGTGGGCAAAGTGACTCCGCTTCACGGTACCTTTTCTGAAAACCACCTCGTTTTGACAGTGAGGACATGCCAAGTCACCGGACTTTCCGCCTTCACGTAGAATATCCTCCCCGTCCACCCAGCGCGGATCAAGAGAGTTGATGAGTTGGTCCTGAGAAATCCATTTGGCTGAAAACATGGTACACCTGAAATTTGGTCATCCCGATGGAGGATGTTTGCCGTCGGTTTGAGAATGTAGATAGTCGGTTTCATTCACGATTTTGCATCCATCCACACGAAGTGCGTCCGAAGTGAGGATTTCATCTTCGTGACAACGTGGAGGTGGCAGCGGCGGAGATAGATCCATGCGCAGTTCCTCCGCCAGTGTTGTCAACTCCTCCTCAGCGTAGTGTCGGCGCAGAAAGGCCACCAAATCTTCTTGGCGAGGTTGACCGAAGACCATGCGATAGGCGGCCAAGGTGGAGCGCAAATCGCGGTAGTGTCCCACTTCCTGACTGAGTGGCAGGTTGTAGACATGCCTTTCTATGTGCGCCCCGTCCTTCGTCGTGCAGATCCAATAAGGGATGAGGTCGTTTTGGCCGAATCGCCGGCATTGCTCCGCAAACTCAAACACGATTTTCCATGGAGGATGGTCTGCTAAAAAAGACATGCCTTCCAAGAAGACTTTCGCCGCGTTTTTTCGGACCGCATGGCCTTTGTAACGATGGACACGACCTTCACGCTGTTCAAAATCGACCGGATTACCGGGGAGGTTCCAGTGCACGATGGCATGGCAGTATGTGTGAAAATCCAGACCCTCCTGTCCAATGGAGGTTGTCGCCAGGACAAAGGGTCTGAAAGGTGAGTTGAATGCGGCCCGGACATGCTCTGCCCGGGAGGATCCGCCACCCTGATCCTCCCGGTCCGCCCCGTATCGCATGGCATAATGAACCCGCATGGTTGCCGGATCCGGCTCCCAGGCGCCGGACGCTGTTTGCGAAACGTGGTCCACTTTCACAAGTGCGGTCCGCAGGGTCAATACCTCCAAAAGCGCCTCCGCCAAATGCGGGAAACGTTTTTCCGGGGGCAGGTAGGCCAAGCCGCGAGATTCGCAAAGGAGGGCCGTATATTCATCGAGGACCGATTGAAGGCCGCCCTGCATGTTGTACCGGGCCACGCTCAACCAATAGGCCTTGCGGGGATCCAGCCCGCGAATGATGGAGATGGATTCCGGGGTGTTGAAATAACTGAGAGCGCCATGGGCGCAGGCGGCGGCGATATTCCGCATTTCACAGGCATCCAACGTCCCGCCTTCCAACATGCGGAAACTGCGCAGCATGCAGTTCCCAATCCCGCCCATCCCCAAAGTGCAAAGCACCTCCACCAGATTCTCGGGTTGTGGACCAAGCGCAAGTCGGCCCTCCCTGAAGTCGTTCAGGACCTGACAAAGCTCCCGCACATGATCGGCCCAGCGGCCTTCCGGGTCCGGCTCGGCATCCAGCGGGTTTTCTCCGATCTTTGTCAGCCGCTCGGCCAGATTCGGCTGGTCTGTCCAGGTCCATAATCGGCGACGGTTCTCCTGATCGTCCAAAAGGAAAGGTGCGATCCAGTACCAGCGTTCATCTATCGTGCGTTCCTCCAAAAGCGGTACGTTGATCTTATCCAAACGCTCACGGATCGCCTGCATGGCGATATCTCGCATTTCTGAAAGCGTCAGGGGGGGTGAGGATTTACTGCGGATTTGGAGGGGATCGGTCAGTTCCGCCAAAGAAAAGGACGGCAAAACCAGAGAAAGGATGGGAAGTCCGGTAAGTCGTTGGTTTGAATAAGCAAAACGCAGGAGGGGACGGCGCTTTTCCCGTTCTTCCGGGGTGTTGATTGCCTCTGGATCCAAAGATCGGATGGCCCGCCGCTCGGCTTCATAGCTGAGTAAGGCGGCAATGGCTTTGGGAACGACTTTCCAACTGGAGAAGATCAACCGTTTGGTGGCCGGGTTTTCGTTACTGTCCGCATACGCACCCTCCAGCGGATAATACGGCAGACTGGGCGGCACCCAGAGATGTCTCCAGGTTTTTGCGACGGTGTCCTCCAAAAGCATGCGCATTTTGGCATGGGCAGGGTCCAGCGGCAAATACCGGGCGAGGTCGTCCCGGTTGAGCCATGCGTCTCCTTGATGGTCAAGCTGGGATTTCAATTGGGAGGCGTCCTCCTGCAACAGGGCACGGTTGAACGAGCGTTTCAAAGCGTATTCGTCCATGAAATTCAGCAGAAAGGGGGCGGACTTCCAGAAGGTGATCATTGAGGGCTGATTCAAAACCTTTGCCCAAGCTTCCATTTCCAAATAGGCCAGGAGATCTTTGCGTTGCGGCACCCCGGTGGTATGAACCACTTCCCGCAACATGCCGTTACGATCTTGGGTGATGCCCAGGCGTTCGGTCCGTACCATGACCCGCCGGAGTATGGTTTCCAGTTCGAGTTTGATACCCCGTAACGATTCAATCGCACCGTCGCCACCCGCAAGCAAGTTGTCTTGGAACTGTCCCAGTTTCCGCTGAAACTGCTGTCGCAGATTCTCGTCCCCAAGGAGGAATCCCAAGGTCCGATGAAAATCCTGATAGTGGTCATCCGTGTCCGATTCCTCATGCAGGGTGTACATCTTGTAGGGGGTTGCGGACAGTAGCAGAACCCGGGCCGAACTTTCCTGCGCTTCATAGGCGAAATCGAACAGATTTTGTGCGAGACGCGCCGCCGGCGAATCACCCGACAGGAGATCCTTGAAACGCTGGAACTCGTCGAGAATGATGAGGTCCGGCTTGAGGGCTTCCAGGCTTACGGCCGCAAGCAGTTCTCGCAATTCGCCAATGACATGTCTCCGTTCGCGCCGATGTTGATCGGATACCCGTGAATCTTTTCGGGCGAACACCTCACATAACCTGTCAAAGCGATCACGAAGTCCCGGGACCCCGCGAGCGCGGGATTTTGCGTCTTCCTGATCCAGTTGGGCCAGAAAAGCGGCTTGGATTTCAGGGTCGATCTGTTGGTTGATCCGGCAAGTCTCATGACAAAGCCAGCGAAAGCGTTCCGCGCCACACCCGCATTGTAAAACGTTAATTGGCGCCATGCCGGTGAAATTCCAATGCCGATGCAACAAACGGTACAGAAGCGCGCGCTCCACAGCGCGCCCCTCACTCGACTTCAGATCGAAAGAGGTCCCGGGTGTGAAAGCGACAAAATTCGTTTTTCGGGACTGGAGTCCATGCACAAACCGGGCCAGTTCGGTGATGCGGTCCGGCAGGGCGAAATCCTGTTGAGGATTGAAATTCAGCCGGGCGATGTTCTGTTTGGCAATTTCGCGACTGGAGCAGATGTAAACAATATCGATCCGGGGCACGGTCTCCCAAAGGTGATCGATGGCTTTGGCGATCAGCCCCCGCGCCACCATGGTTTTCCCAAGGCCCACTTCATCGGCGATCAGAAAACGGCGCGTGGGGTTCTCATCCAGATACATCCGTTGGAAAACGGCATCCACGGTGCGCATTTGAAAATCTTTCAGACCGGATAGCGCTTGATTCACATTGGGACGGGGGCAATCCGTACTCATCGCCGCACCTCCCGCAGCATCGGCGTGACCTGGTCCCATAGATCCACGAAACCCTCTGGAAGCAAAGCCGCCCCTTCTTCGGAGGCACGCAACTGCTCAAGCAATACGCCCACGCGATCCAAAACGTGTGGGCGTTCACTGAGACAACGCAGCAAGGGTTCCAGCAACGCTTCCGCGTTGATCCACGACAGGTTGTGGGTGCCCGCACCTCCGCCAGCCGGATCGGTGGAGTCCATGGGGATCGGCGGCTCGCCTTCCTCCGCCATGAGGTATAACAAAAAGCGGGTGACTTCATTGCGGTTGCGCAACAGGCGACGCAGCAGGCGGTCCTCCCGATCTGCGGGCATGCCCTCAACCGGGAGCTTTAGCACAAAGCGCACCTGCGTCGTCCCCTCGCCGACCCGGGTCTTGACATCCAAGGCCATAAAGCAACTCAGCGCCTCCAGCGTGCAGTTGGTAAAGGCAATCGGGGTTAAATCAGATGGCAAGGTGCGCGCGCCTGATTCGGGCAGGGTGACCGGCCAACAGCGGACCGCGTCGATCTCGAACTCCCGATGAGCCGGGAGTTCCTGAAAACGGAGTTGCACATCAAAACCGGAGGTTTCCTCATTTTCTACGATCCGCAACGCCCCGCCCGCAGCGGCAAACGCCTTGAAAACCCGCGTGCGTACCCAGTCCAGTTGCGCTTCCGGGTCTACAGGCTCGGCCTCAGAACCCGGGGTGAATGGGGTCAACAAATCCATGAAAGAGGTGGTGCCCTGTTTCGAAGACATCATGGTAGTCATTCCGCATCGGCTTTCCTTGCCGGCCAGCCGCACCATGAACTCAACGTTTTGATGCAGGCCCGCGCCGGTGGCGTTTGCGGACCCCGTGAAGAGTTGCGAATTCCACCCATCGTTCACCACAAAACATTTGGCATGGAGCCCGCGCAAGAGACTTGCTTCCTGCGCCTCATCGGCGGAATCTCCCAGCGCATCCGGGTGGAGGATCCAAACAGATTGGAAATGGGAAAACAGATCCGGGGGCAATGATCTCAGGGCCTCCTCACGGGAGACCAAAACCCCGGTACCCGGGTTGGGAATCAGTTCCCGCAGTCCGCTTTGGTCCAAAAAGGGCGATAGAATCAAGCGGTGGCGTTTGGGTTGGGGCAGCGGAAGCGTGTCATACCCGCGAATCCCGAGCGGATGGAAATCAAATTCTTCAAATTCCGGGGGAAGTTCGAAATGCACCCCGCGCAACTCCCCGGCCATCGCCAGAACTCTTTCCCGCGTCTTCGGCTGGGGCTGCGGCATCATATCCGGTAGCGCTCGGAGAAAATCACAGAGCGGACGATTTTTCGCGACGGACGCCTTCTTCTCCGGGTCGCTTTCCAGACGCAGCAGGGTGTCCCAGGATTGATCAAAGGTGAGGTTCCTGCTCATGACCAGCAGCCGGTAACGGACAGGCTCATGCACATCGAGCGGACGGAAACGCAAGGCCCAGACTTTGGGGTGAAACAGTCCGCCTTCCTTGGGGGGCAGCACTTCATGAACACCGCCTTCCAGAAAATGAAAGAAGGAAGCATCACCCTTGGGAAGATGGATGGCCCCGCCCTGACAAAAGAGGTCCACCCGATCCGCGTGTCTTCGCAGCGCCTCCAGAAGCAACAGCGGATCTGACACCATTTCCTCATGATCCTCGACCTCCAGCAGGGCAAATGAGAGCGGGACCAAAAGCATGGCCATGAGATCCAAAGAAAACGTGGTGCCGACCGCATAATCCACCTCATATCCCGACGGGGGGCGCAAAGCCTCCACCAGTTCGCCTCGCACACCCGGTTCAAGCATGATTCAATCCCTTATGCAAATCGGTGAGGTGACGCAGCACGTTTGCCCAGCGATAGGTCAGTCGCCCGGGGCCGACATCGCCTCTCCACAGCTCCAGAGCCCGAGGGTTGACAAAGCGCGATGCGGAACGCTTCAGGGAGATTTCCCGCTCACGGACCAGCGACTTCAGACGATCACTTTCCAGAATCTGAACGGGATGTGCCAGGCCCCGCACACCCTGTGTCCACAGATCCGCGAAGCTCATGGTTCGGGGAGGGATTTTGGTTCCGGATTGATCCAGCAGACGCCACAGAGAGGATGGCTGCCACACTTGTAGAACTTCGGGAGCTGTATTCAGCGCCTCGCCCCAGTCCTGAATCAATTCTTCGCAACGTTCGCGAGCGACCACTTTTTTTGTTTTTTCAGCGAGCAGCCATTGGTAAAGCAATGAAGCGCCCTGAATCCAAAGCGAAAACGCCTCGGCTTCTTGTAAGAGGGTCTGAAGATCGGATGGCAAATCCCGCACATATTCGGACTCCCACATAGCCGGAGTCCGCTCGGGCTCATGATTTTGTCGGACCAAATGCGCCAGCATCGTGCCTTTTGAGTGAATCATGATGCGGTTACGAAGGTATTCAGCATCTTCAGGGCGAAGGGAGAAAGAGACGGTGTCAGGAAAGCCCTCCGGTGCGGGGGGCAAGGCGGGGTCCCAATGGCCCGGGTGGCTTCCCGAATAGGACTCGGGGTCATCGGAGGAAACCAAACGCGATTGTTTCAGATAGGCGGTATCCAAAACGCGGTGATACTGGGCTTGAGAACCAGGAAACCGGGCGATGCCCCACTTTCGAAGACCGTTCCAATAGATATTACTTGGCATCCGCTGAACCGCCGCGCCGGCATCGCGACCTATCAGTCCCTCCAAGTCCCCGCTTCTGGAAAGTGCTTCCATGATACGAACCTCCCACCTCCGCGCCCGTTCACGGATCTCATGGGAGGGCGTTTTCCGGCGCTCCAGTTCCTGATACATCCAGGGGACGAAGAGAAAATAGCGGGCGCGGGTTTGAATCGTGCTGGTGCCCGGAAACAAGAGATCCGCCAAACCATCCCGTATCGTGCCAATCCCCATCTCATCCAAAGTGCCTTTCTCCCGGAAAGTCGCGACCAGTTCCTGCATACGCTTCCGCTCCGCTTCGGACGTGTCCAACCAAAAAAAACCGCTTGGGATCAATACGCTCATAGGGATGTGTCTCTGAAAACCATAGGAGGAACTTCTTTGCACAGCCCTTCTGATTTCTCAAGCATTTTCACGTGATGCAATTAGTTCACTAGATTCTCACCCGATAAATGAGAGCTTATCAAAGATCGGACCGAACACTCAGCAATTTCAAAAGTCTCTCTCGGTCCTCTTTCCATGTCCGGGCCGTCATCCCCTTCAAAATCCCGCGTACCCGTTCAAGGTCCGGCCCCTCCCCGCCCCCGGACTCCGGCTGGTAAAAGCCGTCGGCCACCCGCGCGAACTCGCGGCGGAAGGTTTCGGTATTGGGCCTGAAATAGTGTTTGCGCACGATATCGACCGCCGAATGCCCGGTGACACGCCGAACCAATTCCTCCGGCATCCCGGCGCTCAGCGCTTGGGTGATGAACGTGGTCCTGAAACTGTGCCAGCCATACTTCGACCCTCTTTTCAGCCGGTCTTCAGACGGAGCTGCCAGGGTCTGGATCGCATCATCCGACGCCGTGGGTCCCCGATGTCGGTAAATCGCACAATGGCAAATTTCTTCCATGGTGTTCAAGTGCAACGATACCGTGGACTTGCTGATCTTCATCCGCTTGGCGATTTCCGGCAGCGTCTTCCCCTCCAGATAGGCGTCCAAGACCTTGCGCATCTTTTCCTTTTTCCGACTTTGGAAGTTTGACAGTTCCAATGCCCGTTCCGCCTTCTTCCGGGTTTCCTCCGGTGTCAATCTGGGCAGTGGCGGACGCCCGGCCTTCGAAGCTTTCGAATCCAGCACAAAACCGGCATCGGCCATCATCGCCTTGAACCGGGTGTTTAGCGTCGAACGCTTTTTCGCATCCAGGTACATCCGCGCGGCCTTGGGAAAGACATACTCGCTTTCCTCCCGGGTGCAGAGGCTCAGTTCTTCGGCCAACGGCGGCAGGATGGGAATCTCCACCCGCTCCCCGGTCTTGCTGGTGGTGGCCTGGATCATCCCCGCCTTCAAATCCACGGCCTCCCACTTCAGACAACAGGCGTCGCCCTTGCGCAGTGCGGTAAAGCAAGCGACATGCACCGGCCCCCGCAGAACCTCATCCTTTTTGGCCGCTTCCAGAATGCGCTCCACCTCTTCCGCGGTGAACGGCTGACGATGCACCGTTTGCTCCGTGCGCTGTTTGGCATTCCGCAAATACTGCGTGTAGGCATCCGCCGACGGTTCGAGCTTGGCAAAGACCGACTTCAACAATCCCAAAGTCACATTCCAGGTCCGGGCACTGATTCCCCGGGCGGACTCCGCCTCCAGAAACGCGGCAACCTGCCGTTCCCGGACATCGATCAAATCCTTGCACTGGGGCCAGTGGTGGTTCATATACGCCACAAAGCGGTTGAGCACGGCCATGCCATTGGCCTTGTGACCGGCGCTCATCCTGTTTTTACGGGGGAACTTGGCCCAGCGTTCGGGAACGGATGCCAGCTTCACAAACTCCTTCCCCGCCCCGGTGCGTGTCTTCACAATCCGTTGGGTAAGCTCCTCAACCGTTTTGCGCGACCGCAGATCCTCGACCAGCAGGTCATGGGCAACCTTCGCCTGATGCTAGCTGTCCATGAACTCGCGGTCCGCCCCCTCCATGGTCTTGAGCGAGGACGGACGGCGACCACGCACGGCCAGCCGCTCCTCGAACCCGGCCGATTTCCGGGTCAGCGGAAAACGCCGGATTCCTTCCGGCATACGAATCCGGGCATACCACCATTGCGAAGATGCTTTTAACTCCAAAGCCATAAAAAACTCCTGTGAAGTGCCAGGGAACCGCCCCTGACAACACCGCGCATTATCCCGCAATCCACCGCAACCGTCAACCCCCAATGTTCCCCTTTTGTGACCCTAAATCGAACCCCGGACCCAAATTCACCCAATTTTCGAGGCCAAACACACGCCTCCAGACCAAAGAAAAACCCCGAAAACGCAATGTTTACGGGGTTTTTGAAGATGGAGCGGGTGGCGGGAATCGAACCCGCGTGACCAGCTTGGAAGGCTGGAGCTTTACCACTAAGCAACACCCGCGTTTGCGAAGAATGCAAATCTTTTACACTCTGGAATTGAGATTGCAAGGGAAAATTGTAAGAAGTCTTGATGGCAACTTGGTACTATGAAAAGGACGGTGAAAGCAAAGGACCTCTTGAGGAGGCGTCTTTTCTTGCGCTGGTGTACGATGGGACGGTCTCCGAACAAACCTTGGTTTGGCATGCGGGCATGTCCGAATGGATGCCCCTGGCTTCCGCGCCGGGACGCCCCTCCCCTCCGACGGAAAAGCCCCGGCTGATGTTGCGGCATCCGTCACGGAACCGCGAACCGGAATCCTCCGTAGCGTCCGCCTGGGGCACTTCCGATCTGAATACGTCCGCCGGGGGCGCTTCTCCGAACCCGGACACCGTCCCCTCCCAATCCCGTGCGCCGGAATCCCAAACCCAAAACAAGCTCTCGCTGAAACCGATGACGTTCGACCGCAACGAGGAGGATGTCGTTCAGGCGCAGTCCAACCGCTATCAGGAGTACCGGAAGGTTTCCAACCGAGCCGAATATTCGGGCCGTGGCCGTGAAATATTCCCCCTCTACTTGAAAAACATCGTGTTGACCTTGGTGACGTTGGGGATTTACAAGTTTTGGGCCCAAGTCACCATGCGCAAATACCATTACCGTCACGTGCTTTTTCATGGCGGCAATCTGGATTATCACGCCACCGGACGCGAGCGTTTCATCGGCTTTCTCAAGGGCATGGCCCTGCTGTCCCCCATCGCCCTGTTGTTTTGGTTTGTGTTCTCCAATCTCTCAGTGGGTCTGGGCCCGGAAGAGTCGATGAACCTCGCCATCACCATGATGATGGGCCTGGGATATCTGCTTCGCCCCCTCATTATCGTGGGCAGCATGGCTTTTCATTTGTCCCGCACCAGTTGGAGCCATATCCGCTTTCGGTTCAAGGGCAAAATCCGCTCCCTCTATTGGCTGTATATTCGGGATGCCATCTTGATGCTTTTGACTCTTGGCCTCTACATGTTTTGGCATCAAATCAATTTGATGCGCTTCCGTCGCACCCACACCACCCTGGGCGGGGTGGCCTTTGGCTACACGGGCAAAGGCGGGGAATTGTTTGCCCTCCACTTTTTGGGCTATCTTGCCACCATCCTCACACTTGGCTTCTATGCCCCTTGGTATTACGCCAAACTGCATCGCTACCACATCGACCAAACCACTTTCCAGGGCATGCGGTTTTATTCGAACCTGTCCGGCGGCCAGGTCCTGAAAACCATCATCATCTGTATCCTCCAGACTTTCTTCACGCTCGGCATCGGCATGCCCTGGGCGGTGGCCCGATGGAAATCGATGCTGGTGAATACGGTTTTCGCCAAGGGAACCGTCAATTTGAGCCAACTGCGCGGTGAATACGATCAGCAGGCGGGCGCTTTCGCCGAAGGCCTGGGCGAAGCCGGGGAAGCCTTCGAGGCACTGGGTCAATTTTTCGGGGGCTGACCGCGATGCAATCCCTCCAAACCCTCCAGGCCCGCTGGCATGATGGCGTGACCCTTCAACCCCGAACCGTTTCCCTGCGGGTCTCGGAGGACGGATTGCATGGAGAAGACGCCCAAATCTTCCATGCCTTTCTCTCTTGGCGCGATTTGCGCAACGGGGAACGAGTGGACGACGAGATCCGCTTTAACATTCCCAAACGGGAGGAAAGAGCCCCGGACGGTCTCCTCGTCCTGCCCGTCGAACCGTTTTTCGCCGCGCTTTCCGCCCTCCCGGACGCGAAACGCACGGAGATTACCCGAACTCTGAAATTGAAACAACACCCCCGGCTGAAGTTTTGGCTGCTGGCCGCAATCATCACCATTCCCTTGATGTGGATGGTCTACACGCGGGCAGCCCCCATGGCCCACGTCTTCGTAAGTACGGAACAAGAAGCCCGACTTGGCCGCAGCGTGAGCGCCCAATTAAAACGCATCCACGGCGTGTACGAACATCCCCAACGCCAGGCCATGCTGGAGGAACTCGTCCGGGAACTGCAACCCCCGGATTCACCCTACACCTACCACATCACGCTTTTGGACAGCCGCCAGATCAACGCCTTGGCGGCGCCGGGCGGTGAAATCCTGTTTTTGCGGGGCTTGTTGGAGCAAATCGACGACCGGGAGGAGCTGGCCGGCATCCTCGCCCACGAAATGGCCCATGTGGAACTTCGCCACGGCCTCAAACAAGTGCTGCGCTCGGTCGGGGTCATGGCCTTCATGTCCGGCGCCATCGGTGGCGGATTCGAGACCCTGGAGGCTCTGGAGGCGGCCACGGAACTCAGCGGACTCTTGGTGTTGTTTTCGTATTCGCGGGAAGCCGAAACCGAAGCCGACGCCTGGGCGGTGGAACGCCTCCACGCCAGCGGTCAAAGCGCGTCCGGTCTGCTGCGCTTCTTTGAACGGCTTCAGCGCATCAGCGGTTCCGACGAAAGCGCATGGCCTACCTTTCTCAGCACCCATCCGCAAACCCGGGAACGACTTGAAAAGCTCCGCGAGGCTGTGGCCAGCGAGTAGGTTTTTTGGTTGTCGGTTGCAAGTTGGAGGTTCGGTTTAGGCGTTGACTTGACGTAAGTACGGTTTTACCGTATATACGGTTTATGAAAACAACCCTAATCCTAAGAGATGACCTGGTCCGAAAAGCGAAATCCCGCGCCGCCCTGCGCGGATTGACGCTGAGCCGATACATGGAAACTTGCCTGGAGAAAAGTCTGCAGGAGAAGGCGTCGGACTCTGTCGGGGACTGGCTTCACACACTCCCGGATCTCCCGGACGGCGCCGTGGAGGAAGTGGAAGCCATCATTCGTTCTGGCGACTTTGACCGGATCGACCCGGAGATGTGGGCATGATTCTGGATACAAACGCGGTCTCGGCGCTCCAAGCGAAAGATGCGAAGCTGATTGCGCAAATCGAAAACGAGCCCTCGCTGATTCTGAATCTGATTTCGCTTGGCGAATATCGGTTTGGCGTGGATGGTTCCCGTTACCGCACCTCAATTCTGCAATGGCTGGAGAGTTTAATCCAACGGTCCACCCTCCTGTCTCCGGACCTGGGAACGTTGCCGCATTACAGCAGGATCCGGCACGAACTCAAATCCGCGGGCACGCCCATCCCCGCCAATGACGTCTGGATTGCCGCGCTCTGCCGACAGCATGTAATGCCGGTGCTGAGCCGAGACACGCACTTTGACAAAGTTCCCGGGCTCCTCAGAATCGAATGGTAGCAGTTGCGGACTACAACAAGGCTTCCAACGCGGAAGACAGTTCGGGATATTGGAATTCATATCCCACTTCCTTGGTCAGCCGTTCCGGCAGGATTTTGGCGCTGTGCAGCAGCAGGGTTTCTCCCATTTCGCCCAACCCAAACCGAATCACGGGCGCGGGCAGTGGAATCACGGCGGGGCGACCCAGCGCCTTCCCCAAGGCTTTGGCGAATTCCCGACTGTTCACCGGATGAGGGGCGGTCACGTTGTAGGCCCCTTTCATATCCGGGTTGGTTACGGCTTCATTGAAAATGGCCACCACGTCCGGCAAAGCCACCCAACTCATGAACCCCTGTCCATCCCCCAAAGGACCGCCCAGACATAACTTGAACGGCAACATCATTTTCGCCAAGGCGCCGCCATCGGGCGACAGCACCACGCCCAGCCGCAAATGCACCACCCGGATGCCCGCTTCACGGGCCGGATCGGCGGCCTTCTCCCAAGCTTGGGTCACCTCGGTAAGAAATCCATCGCCCGCCTCAGAGGCCTCCGTCAAGGTCTCCGTACCCCGGTCGCCATACCAGCCGATCGCGGACGCGCAGACCAACACCTCCGGTTTGTTTTTGGCGGCGGCCAGGCTCTCGGCCAACAGTCGGGTGCCGTTGACTCGCGAATCGCGAATGCGGGCCTTTTGTTCGGGACTCCACCGCTTCGCGGCAATCGGCTCCCCGGCCAAATGCACCACCGCCGTCAGACCTTCCAACTTCTCGCGCTCAATTTCACCTTCCGTCGGCGACCAAGAGACGTGCGAACTGTCCGCATGAACCGGATGACGGACCAGTTGCAATACCCGGTGGGTCTGCGGGTCCAAGGAGGAAAAAAAAGCACTTCCGACAAGACCGGAGGCGCCGCTGACGAGAATTTCTTTTTGCATTTGTGCTTTCTCGATGACGAGTTAGTAGAGGGGACATGACCAAAGACATTTATACACCGCCATCGGGTCCTCTGCAAGGCTCCGCTCCCCTTCTTTTTCCCAAAATGGGGCAAGAAACCCTCTATCAACTCTCCGCGGACGTGTATCAAAACATCGGAAAGAGCGAAATCGCGGACATGTTTCCCAAAGGAGAAGCGCTTATGGAGGCCTCCCGCAAACAGGCGGAATTCCTCATCGGCATTCTCGGCGGCCCCCCGATCTACATGGAAAAACACGGACATCCCCGCATGAGAGCCCGTCATTTGCCCTTTGAAATCGATGAATTCGCCAGACAGACCTGGCTCCGATGTTTCCGGGAAGCCCTCGGAGACGGCGCGAATCGGGGACTGACCCCCTCCGAGACCGCCGCACTCATGGCATGGCTGGAAGGTTTCAGCGCCTGGATGGTCAACAAAGCGCCATCATGATATTGATGCCCTGTTCTATTGATTTTCTGTACACAGGTGGTAGACTCCAACCCATTTCATACGAATTACATCCATACACATCCTATTTATGAGCACCCAGCCCCAGCCACCCACCACGCCCAAACCCCCGCCGAGAACTCCGAATCCAAGAGAGCCCGACGGTGGACCTCCCCGCATGCCCACCCGGAATTTCGCCACGGTGATGATCTTGATGTTGCTCACGATCGTCCTCCTGCATTTGGCCATGGGCAACCGAGCCCCCACGAAAACGCTCACCTACAAACCGGATTTCACCCGCATGGTGGAAAACAATGAAGTGCTCAAAGTCACCGTGGTCAGATCCGGAACGGGCATGGATTACCTCGAAGTCGAGTCCAGGAAATTGGACCAGAATGCCCAGCACGAGAAGTTTAAAGTCGATGTGGTTCTCACCGATAACAATTTGCAATGGCTGGAGGACAATGTCCCCAACTTGACCTTCGCCCAGGCCAACACCCTCCTGCGCGACGTGCTCGTGAGCGTGGTTCCCTTCATTTTGCTGATGGCAGTGCTGTATTTTGTCTTCATCCGCCAAATGCGCGCCGCCGGAAAAGGCGCCATGAGCTTCGGCAAGAGCCGAGCCAAATTGCTCACCCGCGACAAAAACAAAATTACTTTCAAAGACGTGGCCGGCATTGAAGAAGCCAAAGAGGAGGTCGAAGAAATCATTGATTTCCTCAAAGACCCCAAACGCTATCAGAAATTAGGCGGTCACATTCCCAAGGGCGTGCTGCTGTCGGGTCCGCCCGGAACCGGAAAAACCCTGCTCGCGAAGGCCATCGCCGGAGAGGCGGACGTGCCCTTCTTCAGCATCAGCGGCTCCGATTTCGTGGAAATGTTCGTCGGGGTCGGCGCCAGCCGCGTCCGCGATATGTTCGAACAAGGCAAACGCCATGCGCCTTGCATCATCTTCATTGACGAAATCGACGCCGTGGGCCGCAGCCGCTTCAGCGGCATGGGCGGCGGACACGACGAACGCGAGCAAACCCTGAACGCTTTGCTGGTGGAAATGGACGGCTTTGACACCCAGGAGGGGGTCATCATCGTGGCCGCCACCAACCGTCCCGACGTGCTCGACAACGCCTTGCTGCGTCCGGGCCGTTTTGACCGCCAAATCGTGGTGGACCTCCCCACCCTCGAAGGCCGCGAACGCATCCTCCGCATTCACACCAAAAACATCCGCATCTCCTCCGAAGTGGACCTTTCCGTCGTCGCCCGGGGCACGCCCGGATTCAGTGGCGCGGATTTGGCCAACCTCACCAACGAAGCCGCCCTGCAGGCCGCCCGCCGCGGCGCGTCTTCGGTGGAAATGGAAGACTTCGAAGAGGCCCGCGACAAGGTCCGCTTTGGCCGCGAACGCCGTGGCAAGATGATGGATGACGACGAGAAACTCGCCACCGCCTACCATGAGGCCGGACACGCGATCGTCCTCAACGTCCTCAAACACGCCGAACCCGTTCACAAGGTCACCATTATTCCCCGCGGCTCCTCCCTGGGCTCCACCATGCAGTTGCCAGAAAGGGATCAGTACACCACCGGCAAGAAAAAACTGGAGGCCATGCTCATCGGCTTCATGGGTGGACGCGCGGCCGAGGAACTGGCCCTGGACGACATCTGCACCGGCGCCGTGAGCGACATCGAACGCTCCACCTCCATCGCCCGGGCCATGGTTTGCCGCTTCGGCATGACCGAAGAACTCGGTCCCCAGTCGTTTGGCAGCAACGAGGAACACCTGTGGATGGGACGCGAAGTCAGCCGCTCCCAGAAAATCAGCGAGGAAACCGCCCGCAAAATCGACGCGGAAGTCTCCAGCATTCTCAAGCACAGCCACGACGAAGCCCTGCGCATCCTCACCGAAAAACGGACCGAACTCGACACCATGGCCAAACTCTTGGTGGAGATGGAAACCATCGACGGGCGTGATGTGGAAGATATCGTGCAACACAATCGCATCCGCACCCCCGAAGAGCGCGGCGACCCGCCGAAGAAAATCAAGCCGGAACCCGAAGCCGTCAAGGAAGACGAAACTTCCGGGGACAAGGCCGCCAGCGAGGGACCTTCCGGAAACGAAGAAGCGGAGGAGGACGGAAACGCTGCCACCGAACCCTCTCCCTCGCTCGCATAATCCCCCATGCCGCCCGCTGAACCTTACCACTGGAACTTCCCCGGGGGCGGGTTGGCGCTCTCCGGGCAAACGCGGATCATGGGGGTCGTAAACGTCACCCCGGATTCTTTTTCCGACGGCGGCCGCCATGACCACCCGGACCGGGCCCGCGACCATGCCCTGACCCTTTGGGCGGAAGGTGCGGACATCCTCGACATTGGCGGGGAATCCTCGCGGCCCGGCGCATCCCCGGTCTCCGCCGAAGAGGAAATCGCCCGGGTCGTCCCCGTCATCGAACGCATCAAACACCAACAACCCGACGCCGTCCTCTCCATCGATACCACCAAAGCCGATGTGGCCCGGGCGGCCTTGGCCGCCGGGGCGGTCATCATCAACGACATCAGCGCCGGAAACATGGATCCCGAGATGCTGCCCCTGGCCGCCGAAACCGGAGCCGGCCTCGTGCTCATGCACATGCGCGGCAGGCCAAGCGACATGCAGAAAGAACCCCGTTACGCGGACGTGACCCAAGAGGTCATCGCCTTTTTCCAAGAACGCCTACAAGCGGCGCAACAAGCCGGGATCGCTCCGGGCGCAATCGTCCTCGACCCCGGCATCGGCTTTGGCAAAACCCTGGACCACAACCTCACCCTGATCCGCGATCTACCCGTGATGATCGAGGCCCTCCCCTATCCGTTTCTGCTCGGCGTTTCCCGCAAACGATGGCTCGGAGAAATCACCGGACGGGAGGTCGACGACCGTTTGGCCGCCAGTTTGGCCGGATTTTCCGCCTGTGTGGAGCGCGGGGCGAAAATAATGCGGGTTCATGATGTATTGTTCTCTTGCGATGTGGCAAGGATTATTGATAGGATACACCAAAACACATCCGCAACCACAACCGCAATCAAATGACCCAACCGCCGCTCGCTTTCAACTTCGCTTATCTGGACCTGCCCAGCTTCACCCTTCTCACCCAAGTGGTGGAGGTTTTGCTCCTGTGGCTGATCTTTTATCACCTGCTCAAACTCATCCGGGGCACCCGCGGCGCCCAGGTGCTCAGCGGCCTGGCCATGGCACTCATCGGGGTGCTGGCGTTCACCTATTTCCTGAATCTGCACACCCTGAACTGGATGTTCCGCACCTTCTCGGTCAACTTGGTGCTGGCCTTTGTCATCATTTTCCAACCGGAAATCCGCAAAGCCCTCGCGGAACTGGGCCGTCCGGGGGTTCTGCCCGGCTCGGGCGGGGGCAGCAAAGCCGGTGGCGCCAAGGAAATCATCGACCCCTTGGTCAACTCCGTCCGCGACCTCAGCCGCAAGAAAATCGGTGCCCTGATCGCCATCGAACGCGAGGCCGGTCTGCGGTCGGTGGAAGAAACCGGGGTGCCCATCGACAGCCGGGTGACCCCGGACTTGGTGAGCAGCATCTTTTTTCCGCGCAGTCCCCTGCACGACGGCGGCGTCATCATCCGCAGCAACCGACTTGTGGCCGCCGGCTGCGTGTTTCCACTCAGTCAGCGTGAGGAACTGCACCGGTCCCTCGGCACCCGACACCGGGCCGCCATCGGCATCACCGAGGAAACCGACGCCATCGTCGTGGTCGTCTCCGAAGAAACCGGCAACATTTCCCTCGCTTTCAAAGGACGGCTGAGTCGCGGACTGGACGACGAACGCCTCCGGCGCATGCTCACCACCATGATTTCCCGCCAAGCGCGCCGCGAAGAAGAAAGCGGCTGGTCCGACCTTTCCTCCAACCCATCGGAACACGGGTCCAAAGCATGAAAGTCATTTTGAAAAACCTTTTTTCCTCCAACGTGAAACTCAAGTCCATGGCCTTGGTGCTCGCCATGCTGTCTTGGTATATCGTCAATAAAATCACCAATTACGACAAAACCATTGCCAATCTGGATTTAAGCGTGGCCCTGCCCGAAGGCTGGGCCGTCCTGGGCAAAACCGCCAGCGATTTTCAGGTCACCTTCCGCGGCACCAAAGAGGATTTGCTGTTGATCGACGACCGTACGGTCCTGCTGAATGCGGATCTCACCGACGAAGAGTTCGACAAACGCGAATACGAAACCACGAAACGCATTCGACTGGGGCCGCGCAACGTGACCCACAACAGCAAGGCCCGGGTCGCGGAAATCGAGCCCTCCCAAATTGAAGTGCGCATCGGACTGGAAGGGCAAAAACAACTGCCCCTCCGCGTCAACCTTACCGGGGAACCCGTCTTGGGCATGCAGGTCGAAACCATCGTCACCGATCCGCCACGGGCCACCCTCTATGGTGCCAGCGAACGGCTGGAAGCCATCACCGCCCTGCAAACCGCTCCCTTGAACCTGTCCGACCGCGTGGGCAGCTTCGAACAGCGCGTCGATGTCCTGCCGCCCACGTCGGACTGGGTCGGCCGCGTGGAACCCTCCCGCGTGTTGGTCCGGGTCACCCTGGTGGGACTCACCGAAGACCGACGATTCACCGGCGTTCCCGTCCGCCTCTACCGGGATCCGGCCCAAGGTCCCATCCCCGATTTGGTTCCCAACCCGGCTCTGGTGGATGTCTCCCTTCAGGGAAGCCCCGCATTGCTGGATGCCTTGGACGCCAGTGAAATCCGCGCCTTTGCCGAAGCCAGTTCCGATCCCAATGGCGCCCGGGTCTTCGTCAACATCCCCCCCGGACTGGAAGTGCTGGACGTGAATCCCGCCCGGGTCCGCTTGCGTCCACGCCCCATCCCCACACCGACCCCCATGCCGGAACCGCCACGGGCCGATCCCGAAACCCCGGATCGAGCTTCCCAACCAGAAAATGAGGAAACTCCATGAATTCCATGCGCATTCTTTACCTAACCGTCTTCTGTTTGTCGCTGACCGCATTCGGCCAGCGTTCCGGCCAAGGACAGGGCCGAGAGTCGATTTTGGCCCGGTTTCCCTACATCCCCGAGGATACCACGCCCTCTTTGTTGGACGTGGAAGGCGCACTTCGCGATCTCCCCGAACTCACCTTCAACGTGGAAGGCTTGTACATGCCCGAGCATCTGCTCTATTCCCCCACGGAACGCATATGGGTCTCGCGCCTGCGGGAAGGTCATGCCCATATTCAGTCCGGCCAATTCGAACACGCCCGCCAAATTTTCGAGGAATTTCTGGGGGCATATCCCGAGCACCCGCCCACCCGCCTCGCCCTGGCGGACACGTATTTTTCCCTGCGGAATTATCCCGCTGCCGTGGAGCAATATTTGGATATCCTCGACGACTACCCAAACAATTTTCAAGCCCTCAACAACCTGGCCTGGTTATACGCCACCAGCAACGATCCCGAATATTTACGCCCGAACGCCGCCCTGCATTTGGCCAAAAGAGCCATGGTGCAGGAACCCAACAGCCACCATGTCTGGAGCACGCTCTCCCAGGCGCATTACGCGGGCAAGACCTACGAAGAAGCCGTCCGGTCCGCGACTATGGCCTTGAATATCGCTCGGAACAGCAATACACATCCTTCGGTATTGGTCAATTACATGAACCAACTTGAAAAATGCCAGCGCGCCTTGCACGCCACGCAAATTCTGGAATAATCCGGCGACCCAACCTGAAGACCTAATTTGAATACCTAGGAGAAATACACGATGGACAACCTGACAGTATGGATCGGAATCGCAATAGCCTCTTCGCTATCCGCGCTGGGCTTCGCGGCTTGGAAAAGTCGCTGGATTCATCGACAGGACCCCGGCCCCGAGAATGTGGCCGTTTTGGGACAGGCCATTCGGGAAGGGGCCATGGCTTTTCTCAAACGGGAATACCAAGTGCTCGCGGTGTTCGTGGTCGCGGTCGCCGCCCTCCTCGCCCTCATCAATCCCGGTGCCCTGCGCCTCACCGCCGTTTCCTTTGTGGTTGGCGCCCTTTGCAGCGGCCTCGCGGGCTTTATCGGCATGAGAATCGCCACCGCATCCAACACCCGCACCGCCCAAGCCGCCGCCACCGGACTGAACCCCGCCCTGAATATCGCCTTCTCCGGGGGCACCGTCATGGGCATGTCCGTGGTCGGGCTCGGTTTGTTGGGCATTTCCGTGCTACTGGCCGTGTACACCTCCGTCTTCGGCACCGAAGTGGCGCAATTGCGTGAAACCATATTGCCCGTGCTCAACGGCTTCGCCATGGGCGCCAGCAGCATCGCGCTCTTCGCACGCGTCGGCGGGGGCATCTTCACCAAGGCCGCCGACGTGGGCGCGGATTTGGTGGGCAAGGTGGAGGCCGGCATCCCCGAGGACGACCCCCGAAATCCGGCCACCATCGCCGACAACGTGGGCGACAACGTGGGCGACGTCGCCGGCATGGGCGCCGACCTCTTTGAATCCTACGTGGGCTGTATTCTTGGTGCCATGGTGCTCGGCGCCGCCGATGGCAGCCTGCCCAAAATCATTCTCCCCGGCGCCCTGGCCGCCATGGGCATTCTCATTTCCATCGGCGGCACCTTCCTGGTGCGCACCAAAGAAGGCGGCAACCCCCAGACCGCCCTCAACACCGGCACCTTCGGCGCCGCCGCCATCATGCTGGCCATCACTTGGCCCCTGTGCCGCCTCCTGCTCCCCGCGGAAGCCTTTTCGCTCTTCGGCGCCACCGCCTTCGGCCTCATCGCGGGCGTGGCCATCGGCATGATCACGGAATATTACACTTCCGACGAACGCAAACCCGCCCAACACATCGCCCTGGCCAGTCAAACAGGATCCGCCACCAACATCATCGCCGGTCTCGGCGTCGGTATGGTCTCCACCGCCCTGCCCGTGGTCTGCATCGTCGGCGCCATCCTCGCCTCCCATGCCGTCGCCGGACTCTACGGCATCGCCATCGCCGCCCTCGGCATGCTCGCCACCACCGGCATCCAATTGGCCGTCGATGCCTACGGACCCATTGCCGACAACGCAGGCGGTATCGCCGAAATGGCCGAAATGCCCCCCCAAGTTCGCCAGCGCACCGACAAGTTGGACGCCGTGGGCAACACCACCGCCGCCATCGGCAAAGGCTTCGCCATCGGCTCCGCCGCCCTCACCGCCCTCGCCCTCTTCGCCGCCTTCCGCGCCACCGTCGATCTCAAACGCGCCGATGCCGGCCTTACCGCCCTCGCCATCGACGTCACCAACCCGCAGGTCATGGCCGGTCTCTTCTTGGGCGCCATGCTCCCCTTCCTCTTCAGTTCCTTCGCCATGGGTGCGGTCGGACGGGCCGCCTTTGCCATGATCGAGGAGGTCCGCCGCCAATTCCGCGACATCCCCGGACTCTTGGAGGGCGAAGCCCGCGCCGATTACGCGCGCTGCGTGGACATCTCCACCCGGGCCGCCATCCGCGAAATGAGCCTCCCCGCCCTGCTGGGCGTCTTCAGTCCCGTGCTCGTGGGTTTCCTCGGCGGACCCGAAATGCTCGGCGGACTGCTCGCCGGGGTCACCGTCTCCGGGGTCATGCTCGCCCTCTTCATGTCCAATGCGGGCGGCGCTTGGGACAATGCCAAGAAATACATCGAAGGCGGACATTACGGGGGCAAAGGCAGTGACGCCCATCACGCCGCCATCACCGGCGACACCGTGGGCGATCCCTTCAAAGACACCGCCGGGCCCGCCCTCAACATTCTCATCAAACTCATGAGCGTCGTGGCCCTGGTCATCGCCCCGCTTCTATGACCACGGCTCCAATGCGCGCGGGCCCGAAAATCCGCTTCCTCGGCACCGGCTGGTCCCACGGCGTGCCCATGATTGCCTGTGACTGCGAAGTCTGTACCCAACGACACCCCAAAAACATTCGCCGCCGCCCCTCCCTGCTCCTCCAAGACGATCACCACACCCTCGTCATCGACACCGGACCCGATTTCCGCGACCAGGTTCTCACCTTCGGCATCCAAGATCTCGACGCCGTCTTCATCACCCACGAACACGCCGACCACGTCATGGGTTTCGACGACGTCCGCCGCTTCACCTGGGGACGCGAAATGCCCATGCCCGTGTACGCCGATCCGCACACCCTCGCCCGCCTCAAAATCGTTTATCCCTACGTCAGCACCGTCCGCATCCCCGGCAAAGCCGTCCCCAAGGTTTCCTTTCAGCCCTGGGATGGCCCCGTGACCCTGGGGGCCTTTCGCCTCACCGCCTTTCCCGTGCCCCATTCCGATCTTCCCTGCCACGGCGTCCTCATCGAGACCCCCGACAAACGCATCGGATACGTACCCGACTGCTCCGACCTCCCCGCCGATGCCTTCGAAATCCTGCGCGATCTCGACATCATGATCCTCAACGCCCTCCGTCACAAGCCCCACCCCGCCCACCTCACCCTCGAAAGCAGCCTCGAACTGCTCCACCGCATCGGCGCCCCCGCCTCCTACCTCACCCACATGGGATGCGACTTCGATTACCCCGCCCTCAATCCCACCCTACCCGCTGGCATTTCCATGGCCTACGACGGACTCGAACTCGGAGCATAACCGTGGACGACCACGAAATCCCCATCGACGGCACCCTGGACCTGCACAAAGGCGTACACCGTCTCCTCGAAAAACTCCCCCAAGTCGCCAAAACCCAACACCCCTGCCCCGCCCACCTCGGCGACTGGGGCGCGACCCTTGTGCGGCTACACGCTGAAGAAAAGGGTCAATAATCGCTCATGGGATGTTCTCCGACGGATCGGTCTGATCAGACGGATCAGACGGATCAGACCGATCCCCTCGGCGCTCTCCGCGTCCTCCTGTTCAAAAATTCAGGACAAAGCTTGAGACAAAGGGCAAAGTTGAAGGAAATGTCCTTCTCCGCTCCTGCCGGTGCGGAGACCGGCACTCCCATCCCCCTTCGTTCAACGTTCATTGTTGGGAGTTTGATATTCGACGTTCGCTTTCAGAAACGTTTTCCTCCCGCCATTGACTGGGACTGATCCCCGCCCGTCGACGGAAGAAGGCACTAAAGCCGGCGGGTTCGGGATAGCCCACCACTTCGCCGATGCGCGCGACCGACCAACCCGTGTGGCGTAAAAGCCGCTGACTTTCCTCCAACCGCAGATCCAGCATTCGGGCGTAGGGCGTGGTCCCGACTTCTTCCCGAAAGGCCCGTTCGAAGACGCTCCGGGACATCCCCACACGCCGCGACAGCGCCTCCATCTCCGGCGGTTCCGCCAGATTGCCCCGGAAAACGCCCTCCACCTCAGCCTGCAGCCGACCCGTGAAATCGCTCCGCAAGGTGCTCTCCCGGGGAATGACCTCCCCCGGCGGCAGCCGCACTCCGCGCGGGGCCTGTCCCCGCAAACGCTCCACCAGCAATTCCGCCGCCCGACTCCCCAACGCAACCTGCGGCAACGGAATCGAACTCAACCCCAAACCCCCCGCCCCCCCGTCCCAAAACCGGTTCCCCACCCCCAACACCCCCAGTTCATTTGGCACCACAATCCCACGCCGCGCCGCCCCAATCACCACCTGACGCGCCTGAAAATCGGAAAAACAGAACACCCCCACGGGGCCTGTCCCCGCTTTTTTTTCGGGGCCTGTCCCCGGTTTTTTCTCAAGAATTTGCCAAAGCGCCTCCAGGGTGCGGAGGAGGAGGGTTTCGGGGTCTGTCCCCGTTTCCGTGGCAAAGGCCTCGGCCTGCAGACGGGAGGCCGGATGACCGGAATGCGCGAGCACATACACCTCTTTGTAACCGGCGGCCCGCAGATGTCGGGCCGCGCGCCGTCCCACCGCCGCCGCGTCCACGGCCACGGCGGAGATGCGGTCGGAGAGCAAATGTCGCCCCAGATGCACCATCGGGATTTTGTCGGGCAAATCCCCCAGCCAAGCCTCGCTGATAAAATCGCCGATCACCGCGTCCACCGCCCCCGCGGCCACCAAACGTGTCAGACTCCGTTCGAATTGTTCATGGACTCCCAGCACCTGCCAGCCCTCGCGAACCGCGACTTTCATCACCCCCTGATACCGCTCCAGATCTTCCTGCAAGGTGCCGCTGAATCCGAACATCACGCGTATTTGATTGGTTTGACGATTTTTCACAAGTGAAACTTACGATTTATCGTATGGCATGAACAGCAAAAAATGATACAATGGCGGCCTTATGAAAAAAGCACTCATCACTGGCATTACCGGACAGGACGGCTCGTACCTCGCGGAACTTCTCTTGGAAAAAGGCTATGAAGTTCACGGGATCATTCGCCGCGCCTCGAGCTTCAACACCGAACGCATCGACCATTTGTACCAAGACCCCCACATCCGCGGCACCAAGCTTTTTCTGCATTACGGAGATGTGACCGATTCCTCGCATATCGGCAGTCTCCTCTATGACGTGCAACCGGACGAAATTTACCACTTGGCCGCCCAAAGTCACGTGCGGGTCTCCTTCGACACCCCCGAATACACCGCCGACGTCACCGGCCTGGGCACGGTCCGGGTACTGGAAGCCATGCGCAAAGTGGGGCTCAAGGGCGCCCGCTTCTATCAAGCCTCCTCTTCGGAAATGTACGGCAAGGTGCTGGAAGTGCCGCAAACCGAAACCACGCCCTTCTATCCCCGCAGTCCCTATGCCTGCGCCAAAGCCTACGCCTACCATTTGACGGTCAACTACCGTGAATCCTACGGCATGCACGCCGGCAACGGCATTCTCTTCAACCACGAATCCCCCCGCCGCGGCGAAACCTTCGTCACCCGCAAAATCACCCGCGCCGCCACCCGCATCAAACTCGGCCTTCAGGACAAACTCTACCTCGGCAACCTGAGCGCCCAACGCGACTGGGGGTATGCTCCGGACTACGTGATGGCCATGTGGATGATGCTGCAACAGGATCAGCCGGACGACTACGTGATCGCCACCCACGAAACGCACTCCGTGAAAGAATTCGTTCAGGAAACCTTCGCCTTGCTCGACCTGGATTGGGAAAAATACGTGGAACACGACACTCGCTACGAACGCCCCACCGAAGTGGACCTGCTCATCGGCGACCCCTCCAAAGCCAAACGGCAATTGGGTTGGGAACCCAGCGTCACCTTCCAAGACCTCGTTCGCATCATGGTCGAATCCGATCTCAACCTCGCCCGCCGCGAAAGCGCCATGAAGCAAACCCTCGCCGATTTGGAAGAAAAACCGTAGGGAATGACGATTGATGAGTGACGAATGACGAATAACCGGCAACAAATAATTGGCACTCAACCACTCAACTACCCAACCACTCAACCATCCAACAGACAACGCGCAACCAGCAACCAGCAACCAAAATATGCCCCCCCTCCCCCCCATCTTTGTTGCCGGCCACCGGGGTATGGTCGGTTCCGCGGTGGTCCGCGCCCTGCGGGCGCGTGGACACGAACGGATTCTCACGCGAACCCGCGGGGAATTGGATCTGCTGGATGCGGCGGCGGTGAATGACTTTTTTGCGCGGGAGCGGCCCAAAACCGTCATTCTCTGCGCGGCCAAAGTGGGGGGCATTCACGCCAACCGCAGTTTTCCCGCCGATTTCATGCGGGAAAATCTCGGCATTGCCCTGAACGTGATCGAAGCCGCCCGAGCACACGGGGTCACCCGCCTCCTGAATCTCGGAAGTTCCTGCATCTATCCGCGGGACGCCGCCCAGCCCCTGCGCGAAGAAGCCCTGCTCACCGGCCCCCTGGAGACCACCAACGAAGCCTACGCCCTCGCCAAAATCGCCGCCCTCAAACTCTGCGCCTACATCCGACAACAATACGGCCTCCTTTTTCACAGCGCCATGCCCACCAACCTCTACGGACCCGGCGACAACTACCATCCCGAAAACAGCCACGTCATTCCCGGCCTCTTGCGCCGCTTACACGAAGCCAAAGTCTCCGGTGCCGACAGCGTCACCATTTGGGGCACCGGTACCCCACGTCGCGAATTCCTGCACGCCGATGACCTTGCCGAAGCCCTGCTCTATCTGCTGGAAGCCGAAGATCCCCCCGATGTGGTCAACATCGGCGCCGGCAAAGACATTCCCATTCGCGAATTGGCAGACCTCATTGCGGAAACCGTCGGCTTCCAAGGCCAAATCCACACCGATCCTTCCATGCCCGACGGCACCCCCCGAAAGTGCCTCGACATCTCCAAAATCACCGCCCTCGGATGGAGGCCCCGCATCCCGCTGAAAGCGGGGCTCGAAAAAACTTACGCCGATTTCCGCGAAAGGGCAAAGCCTTGAAGCCTCGGGAATGTGCGGATTCAAAGTAAATCGCTTGCGATTTCAGGCATCCCTAAAAAGTCAACCCCAGCGTAAACAATCGATCCTGTACGTCTTCCCCTTTCTCGTGGAAATGGGCGAAAAGCAGGCCGACGGACAGATTGGGCACGTGTTCGGGGGCGGGCGTCCAACGGACTTCGGCTTCGGCGGAATGGCGGGCGGCGGCGGAGCCCCATACCCCGAAACGATGATGTCCCCGGAGTCCGGCGCGGAGGCGTTCCCCTTCCCTCGCAAAGCCCCACTGCACGCCCGGCTCCCAGGCGAGGGTGTGTGGCAGGGTTTGATCCGCGACGATGGTGTTTTCCAGTTTGAGGTAGGCCAGGGTGTTTTCGCCAGTTCGCCAGGTTTTGCCGGTGGCAAACTGGGCCACGCCGCGATGGTGTTCGGGCTGAAAACGATCCTCTTCCACTCGAAAGGACACCGTCCAACTCAGGGGCGAGGTCCAAAGGGTCCGGGGAGCCAGGGAGCGGATGTCCACCAAGGTCAGCCGATGCAGGCTCCAGCGTTCGAAATCATTCGAGGCGCGAAGATCGGCTTCGAAAAAGGTGATGTAACTGCCGGGCGCAAAGCCGGTGGGCACGTCCAGCCAATCGTGGTAGGCGGCCCGAAGGCGGACGCCGCCCAATCCCGTCCCCTCCCGGTCGGTGCCGCCGTACAGAAAAATTCGCCGGGGATCATGGGAAGTTTCCGGCGCCGGAGGCACCGGCGGCTGCGGCACGGGGGCGGCCCCCAAGGCGCTGCGCGCCATCATGATCGGGGTGACCCGTTCGCGATAGGTTTCCGGGGGGATTCGTTTTTCCGTGTAATCGAAAAAGGTCAGTTCCATGGCCAGGGAAAGCACCAAGGCTTCGGCTTCCTCTTCCGCCGGAGACTCGCCCCGGGCAATCGACAGGGCCCTGGCGCGTTGTTCGGGCGTGAGTTTGTCGGCCAAATGAGCCATGACCGTGCTTTTGGAGGGTCGGTAGACGGGTTCTCCGGTGATGCCGGTGGCGGTGAGTTCTTTGAGGAGGCTCACGGGGATGGCGCTGAAACGAAATCCGCGGGTAATCTGAATGTCCGGATGGGCGGCTTCGATGGGATACATCAAATTGAAGGCGCAGTTTTCTTTGAAGAAAAAATAACGGCTTTTCAGTTCCTGCAATTCCCAAACCCGCCGCAAAAGCCGGTCGAGGCCGTCTCCGTCCAAGTTCAAGGGGTATTCCCAAATGTCCCGGCGGTTCACGGAATTGTATTCGGACACCTTTTGATCATAGGACATGACCGCGAACATGCCGTCGTACAATCCAAAAATCCCTTTGATCATATAGAGCGGTCCGAAACCGGTGTCCACGTCGGCGCCATAGTTCACGGCCCGGGACAACAGGCGGCTTTTGCCTTCGCGGTCGAGGACGAGCAGGAGATGACCAAACATGCTGGCGGGGTTATTGAGATACGCGGCGGGATAGACCACCGTCGCCCGTTCGATTTGCAACTGGGCAATCACCTGATGGTAGGTGTCGCAATCGGGGGAAGCGAAAGCGTCCTCGGGCAGGGCAAGCTTTTCCAACAACCAGCGGCGGCGGGCGGGAAAACGACAGGAGAGGGTCCGTTCTTCCGTTTCCTCGGCCGGGTCCGGCGATGTAAACGCCCGCAGAGTGGCCTTGAGTTCGGCCCTGCGGTTGGTTTTGCCATTGGGGGCGATAAAAAAGCGGGGATCGTCAATGCGGCTTTCCACCCGCAACCACAGGGTGCGGTGGTAATGACCCAGGGACCACCATTCGGGATGGTTCCAAAGCTCCAGGTCTTTGGCGATTTCCCAGAGTTCGGGAAAAAGATCCGGCTCGGAGACGTCCGGAATTTCCGCGGGGACAGGCCCCGAAAAAAACAGGGCAAAAACAAAAAAGCACACGCACGGACGAATCCGTGCGTATGCGGGGGATAGGGTGCGGTGCATCCGCTTCTTAGATCAACTGCACGATCGAACGGGTCACGTTCGCGGCGGTGGAGTTTTCACCGGTGAAAATGCGGTTGAAGTTCAGTTGGAGAGACAAATAGAAGTTGTCGCGTTGGTCCACTTCGATTTGCAGCAAGTCAGCCAATGCGGCCAAATAGGCGCCTTCGCCATTGGCGGCTTCGATGGCAATATGGTCCAGGTTGTCGGCCACGAAGACTTCCACGTCACGGGTGGAAACCAGGGTGGTGGATTGATCGCAGTCCAACGTCCCCGAGGAAACCCCGAAGGTTTGGTTGCCGCTAATGCCGTTGAGGGTAACCGCAACCACATGGGAGACGAGTCCGGTTTCATCGCCCAAGGCCATGGAGCCAAGTCCACAACCACAGTTTTCGCGTACGGTGCCCGCGCTTACCAGGCCGGCGGTGGCCATGGCAGTCATCATCATTATCATGTTCTTCATGTGTCTGTCCTTATCTACGTGTTCAACATATTCGGCGCCCGACTGTCGGTCGCCGACTGTGCACATCATCCACCCAAGCGGAATCGGAAGCAAGAGAAATCTGAAATCATTGTCCGAAAAATTTCGCGTTGTCAGTGGCAGCCACGTCATTCGGAAAATTTACCCATAGGCGTTACCCTCGTTTCGTCCCGCAAACCCCTGCAAACGAAAGTTGCGTGAAATCCCGTTTGACATTCGGTTTCCGGCGGGTATTGTGCCGCCGATTTATTTCGTTAAAGAGTTAACACTTTCCCACAGGACGGGCAGATGACCGCCGATTTTCAAATCACCAAAGGATTGAACATCCCAATGGAAGGCGCACCCAGCGATTCGCTGCGCAGTGTGAAATCCAAGGGGACAATCTCCGTATATCCTTCTGAATATAAAAAGGTTAAATTCAAAATGCTGGTCGCGGAAGGCGACACCGTCAAGCAGGGCGGTGTGCTTGCGCGCCGCAAAGACCAAGAGGATTTCCTGTTGCGCAGCCCCGTGGCCGGCACCGTCAAGGAAATCATCCTCGGGGCCCGCAGGGCCCTGCAGGAAGTGATCATTGAACCGAATGGCTCCGAAGCCCGGGAGAAATTCCCCTCGTTCACCGCGGACAAGCTGCTGAGCGCTTCCCGCGACGATTTGCTGTCTCACTTGAAGGACACGGGTTTCATGGCCTTGGTCCGCGAGCGGCCTTTCAACATCATCGCCCATGCGGAACACACGCCGAAGTCGATTTTCGTCAATGGCATGAACACCGCCCCCTTCCGCCCGGACGCGCACCTGCTGGTTCGCGGCAAGGAAGCGGAACTCCAGGCGGGCCTCAATGCCTTGACCCGTCTGACGGATGGACCGGTTCACCTGTGTCTGGCCGCCGAGAAGTCGAACGCGTCCGATGCGCTGACCCAGGCCTCGAACGTGCAGATCAATTATTTCGCCGGCCCCCACCCTTCCGGCAACACCAGTACCCACGTTCACCTCCTCGATCCCATTATCCCGGGCGATTACGTCTGGACGCTCCGGGTATCGGATGTTTTGCGCATTGGCGAATTGCTGCTCACGGGCCACATCCCCAACACCCAGACCCTGATGGTCGCCGGCAATGGCGTGAAAGAAGACCACCGCGGATACATCACCGTGACCACGGGCGCGTCGCTTGAAGAAGCGCTCCAAGGGGTGCTGATCGAAGCGGAAACCCGCATCATTCGCGGCGACGCCCTATACGGGGAGTCCGCCGACCCGAAAGCCGGGGTCTATTTTTACGACCAGGGCTACGTGGTCTTGCCGGAAGACCGAGAACGGCACCTGCTCGGCTGGTATGCCCCCACCCAAGATATTTTCAGCGCCCACCGGGTCGTGCCCAGCGCTTGGCTGAAAGGCAAACGCTTTGCCTTTGGCACCAACAAACGCGGCAGCGACCGGGCCATGGTCCTCACCGGCATCTACGACAAGTACGTGCCCCTGGACATCATGGTCGATCCGCTCAGCCGCGCCTGCATCGCCAACGACACCGATGAAGCCATCGCCCTGGGCATTCTGGAAACCGATCCCGAAGATTTTGCCCTCTGCACCTTCGTGTGCCCCTCCAAAACGGATTTCGGCAGCATCGTTGCCGACACCTTGAGCCTCATTCAAGAGGAAGGTTTTTAATGAACAAAGATCTCAAAGAAACCATTGAAAAGAAACACAAGGAAATCGAGCCCCTCTTCGAAAAAGGCGGCAAGTTCGAGAAATTCTATCCCTTGTTTGAAGCGCAGGACACGTTTGCGCTGACCCCGCCCGACGTCACCAAGGGCTTCACCCACGTCCGCGACGCCGTGGACCTGAAACGGGTGATGTTCACGGTGGTGATCGCCCTGCTGCCCTGTCTGCTCTGGGGCATGTTCAACGCCGGTCACCAATATTACCACTACAGTGGCATTGAAGCCGGCCCCATTGCCTCCATGTTCCGCGGCATGTGGATTGTCATGCCCATCGTGATGACCTCCTATATCGTGGGCGGTCTCTGGGAAGTGACCTTCGCGGTGGTCCGCAAGCACGAAATCAACGAAGGCTTCCTGGTCACGGGACTGCTGTTTCCGCTCACGCTCCCCCCCACCATCGCCCTTTGGCAAGTGGCCGTGGGCATCTCCTTCGGGGTGGTGATCGGCAAGGAAGTCTTCGGCGGCACCGGATTCAACATCCTCAACCCCGCCCTCACCGCCCGCGCCTACCTCTTCTTCGCCCATGCGAAGGACATGACCGGCGACGTCTGGGCCAAATCCATTGACGGCAAAACTGGTGCCACGCCCCTCGGACTGGGCGCCTCCTACGGCGGCGACGGTGTCAACGTCATGGAACGCCTTTCCGACACCGGATACTCCTTCGGCACCATCTTTGGGGGCTTGATCCCCGGCAGTATCGGGGAGACCTCGGTGATTGCCATCCTCCTCGGGGCGGCCATCCTCATCGTCAGCGGGGTGGGCTCGTGGAAAATCATGGCAGGCGGCGTGGCCGGCTTGGTGGTCACCGCGATTTTCATGAACTTTCTGCCCACCCAAGGGGGGATTGACCCGGAAACGGGCAATATCATCCAGTACACCACTTGGAGTCAAATTCCCTTTGTTTACCACCTCGTCATGGGCAGTTTCCTCTTCGGGATTGTGTTCATGGCCACCGACCCCGTGTCCGCCGCCCAAACCGATGTCGGCAAGTGGATTTACGGTGCCCTGATTGGGGTGGTGACGGTGTTGGTCCGCGTGACCAACCCCGGGTTCCCCGAGGGTGTCATGCTCGCGATTCTCTTTATGAACGTGATGGCTCCCATCATCGACCACTATGTGGTCAAAGCCCACATTGCCAAACGAAACGCCTATCTCCGGAAATTCAGCTATGCAAAAGGATGAACTCCACACCATAAAATTCGCCGGCATCGTTTGCCTGGTTTGCAGCCTCTCCCTCGCGGGCGTGCGCCAAACCCTGCGCCCCATTCAGTTGGAAAACGAGCGCATGGACAAACAGGTCAACGTGCTCAAGGCTCTGTTCCCGGACTTCGATCCCGATGGAAACGAATTGAGCGAGGCGGATCAAATCCGCCTCTTCACCGAAGGACGCATTTTGCGGAGCAACCGGGACTGGATTCAGCGCTACTTCGAAGAATTCATCACCGAAGAAACCGTGGAACTGCCCCGTGGACGCGAGGGCACGCTGTATCGGCTGAGCCGCGACGGCGAAACCGTCTCCTTTGCATTCCCCGCCGAAGGAAAAGGCCTCTGGTCCACCGTCCACAGCTATGTGGGCCTGCAACCGGACCTGGCCACCATCCGCGGGGTCACCTTCTTCGATCACGGCGAAACCCCCGGTCTGGGGGGCGAAGCCTCCAAGCCCTGGTTCCAAAAGAATTTCAAAGGCAAGAAACTGTGGGCGGACGGCGAACCCGTCACCTTGGTCGTGGCCAAAGGTAGCGCCCCCGATGACGGCAGCAACCAGGTTGACGGCATGAGCGGCGCCACCATTACCGGAAACGGCATTCAGCGCTTCGTGAACACCACCTTCCGACAATACAACGAAACCGTTTTTTCCGCCATGCGCGATGGCGAAACCGAAATCGAGGGAGATTCCTGATGGACAAGAAAACCAAAGCCATTGTTTTTGATCCGTTGTCGGACAACAATCCGATTACGGTGCAGATGCTGGGTATCTGCTCCGCCCTGGCGGTCACCGCCCAGCTCAACACCGCCTTCATCATGTCCATTGCCGTGATCGTGGTGCTCTGCGCCTCCAACACCATCATTTCCCTGATGCGCCACCACATTCCCCCCAAGATCCGCATGATCGTGGAGATGGTGGTCATCGCCTCCCTGGTGATTACCGTGGACCAGGTTCTCAAGGCCTATGCCTTCGAAGCCAGCAAACAGCTCAGCGTGTTCGTGGGGCTCATCATCACCAACTGTATCGTCATGGGACGGGCCGAAGCCTTCGCCATGCAGAACCCGCCCCGCCAAGCCTTCATGGACGGCTTGGGCAACGGACTGGGCTACAGCGCCATCCTCATCATCGTCGGCACCTTCCGCGAATTGATCGGCGCCGGTACCCTCTTCGGCGCCCGCGTGTTGCCGGAAAGCTACGACGGCAACGGCCTCATGGTCATCGCGCCGGGGGCCTTCATCATCATCGGCCTCATCATCTGGCTGCAACGCACCATCACCGGCAAATACGAAGAAGCCTAAGGCTTGGAGTGACACAATATGACTGAATACATTGATATTTTCGTCCGGGCGATTTTCGTCAACAACATGATTCTCGCCTACTTTCTGGGGATGTGCTCCTTTTTGGCCCTCTCCAAGAAAGTCGATACCGCCTTCGGCCTCGGCCTCGCGGTCGTCTTCGTGCTGGGCATCACCACCCCGCTCAACAACATCATCTTCAACCTGCTGTTGAAAGACAACACCCTTGTGCAGGGCGTGGACCTCAGCTTCCTGAACTTTCTCTGCTTCATTGCCGTGATCGCCAGTACCGTGCAGTTGTTGGAAATGCTGCTGGACCGGTTTTTCCCGCCCCTGTACAACAGTCTGGGGATTTTCCTGCCCCTGATTACCGTGAACTGCTCCATTCTCGGCGGATCGCTGTTCATGGTGGAACGGGACTACAACTTCGGCCAGTCCATGGCCTTCGGCTTTGGCTCCGGCATGGGATTTTTCCTCGCCATCATCGCCCTGGCCGGCATTCGCCACAAACTGCGGTACTCCAACATTCCCGATGGACTCCGCGGCCTCGGCATCACCTTTATTCTCACCGGGCTGATGGCCCTGGGATTCCAGGCCTTCGCCAGCGTCACCCTGCAAGCGCCCTAAACCATCGCCAAACTTTCGCATCGATCCAAAAAGGTATTCCTCATGCAACTTATTCTTCTCAGCGTATTGGTTTTCACCGGGGTCATCTGCCTGCTTGTGTACGGGCTGATGGGCGCCTCCAAGGCCCTCTCTCCCGGGGGCACCGTCACCATTGACATCAACGACGGCAAAAAAATGCTCGAAGTCGAGCCGGGCGCCAGTCTCTTGAGCGCCTTGGCGTCCAACGACATTTTCCTCCCCTCCGCCTGCGGCGGCGGCGGCACCTGCGCCATGTGCAAATGTCAGGTCAAAGAAGGCGGCGGAGACCTCATCCCCACCGAAAAAAGCCAGATCTCCAAGCCGGAACAAAAAGTAGGCACCCGGCTGAGTTGTCAGCTCAAAGTCAAGAACGACATGAAAATCCATGTGCCCGACGAGGTCATGGAAATCAAAAAGTTCGACGGCATCGTGCGCTCCAACCACAACGTGGCCACTTTCATCAAAGAACTTATCATCGACCTGCCCGAAGGCGTGGACCTCAACTTCCAAGCCGGCGGCTACATTCAGCTCGACGTGCCCAAATTCGACATCAACTTCAAGGATTTTGATATCGACGAAGAATACCGCGCCGACTGGGATCAATTCAAGCTGTGGGACCTGCACCTCAAAAACGACGAGGAAGTGTTTCGGGCCTATTCCATGGCCAACCACCCCGCCGAAGGCAACATGGTGATGCTCAACATCCGCATCGCCACCCCGCCCCGCGGCATGGACGTGCCTCCGGGGATTTGCTCCACCTACGTGTTCAACCTCAAGCCCGGCGACAAGGTCACCGTGTCCGGCCCCTACGGCGAATTTTTCATTCGCGAGTCCAAACGGGAAATGTGCTACATCGGTGGCGGCGCCGGCATGGCCCCCCTGCGTTCCCACATCTTCCACCTCTTCCACACCCTGAAAACCGACCGTAAAGTCAGTTTCTGGTACGGCGGACGTTCCGTGAAGGAATTGTTCTATCTGGAAGATTTCGACGCAATCAAGGCCGAATTCCCCAACTTCGACTACACCATCGCCCTCAGCGAGCCCCAGCCCGAAGACAACTGGACCGGCCCCACGGGATTCATTCACCAGGTCTGTCAGGAAATCTATCTCGAAAAACACGACGACCCCACCGAAATCGAGTACTACATGTGCGGACCGCCCCCCATGATCGCGGCCGTCAACAACATGCTCTTCAACATGGGCGTGGAAAAGGAAATGATCTCTTACGACGAATTCAGCTAAAATTCCCTCTTCCCCCCCCCGGAAAAAAGGGGGCCCCCGCGGGGGGGGCCGGTTTTGGTGGGGGGGGGGGTTTTTGGGGGGGTGGTGGGGAGTGCGGAGTTCTTCTCCGTCATTCATCACTCGTCATCCGTCATTCGTCATTCGTCATTTCTCCCTTATGGTGGATTTCCACTTGCACATCACTGGATCATGGTGTTTGTTCATCACATGACCCGCCTTCAGAGAACCTGCTTGCTTATTTGCCTGATTCCGCATGTGCTTTTTGCCGAGGCTGGACGGTTGTCCCCCGCCGTGGAGCGGGCCGCGAGCTATTTGCTCGAACAGGTGGCCGATCCCGATGAAATTTGGATCCTCCCCCCGCGTCGGACCCGTCGTCGCGTCGGCACCGAGCAAGTGGAAGTCCGTTATCGGGAAGTGGAGGTCGAGGTCCCGATGTACGAAATGATCGAAAGGGAAGTCCTGACGCGACGGAGGGGGGATTCCAGCAGTGACGTGGGCGGATTGCAGTCCCGCACCATCCGGGTGCGCGGCGAACAAATCGGCACCCAAACCGTCACCCGCCTGCGCCGGGACCCCGAAGGACCCATCCGACGCACCGAAAACCGGGTCATCTGGGGCGACGGCGGACCCGACGAATGGATGTCCGGTCTCTTGGGCAGCAACGCCCTCGCGGCGACCGCCCTCCTGCGCAGCGAACATCCCGAAGCCCGCGAAGCCGTGTCCCCCATGCTCGAATTTTTTCGGGAAACCTTCGAACGACACGGACTCCCCGACCAAACCTGGGATCTGGCTTGGTTGATCATTCTCTTCGCGGAAGCCGAGGATCCCTCCCTGCATGAAATGACTGCCAACATGGTCGGCAAACTTATGCTGAGCCAGGTCCGCAGCGGTCCCGCCGCCGGGCTTTGGGGGCCCATGGCCGTCAGCCCCGAACATCTCGCCGCACTCTGGCGACGCTATTACGACGCCAGTTCCACATACAACGACTTGGTGGCGCGCTTCGGGGAATCGCCCACCCGCCGCGCCGATGCCCAACGGGTCGCCGAAGCCGCCACCGCCATGCGGCGGGCCCAGGAAGCCATTGACGACTATACCTGGACCTACCGTCAGATCCAACCCCACCGCACTTGGATCGATCTGGAAGATGATTTTGGCGATGAGATCCTCCTCCGGGTTCAGCAGGCCCAGGAATACGTGGTGAACCAACAAACCGCCGACATGGAAAGCACCTGGCTGGCCCTGTATGCCCTCCGAACCGCCCGGGAGCGGAACTTGATTCCCCGCCAGCTGCCCGCCCCGCCAACGCCGGAACCCACCGCTCGCCGGTCCGCCATGCCCCCTCCCCCGCCCTCCCCGCGGGAAATGCTCTTTCAGACCGCCCAAACCTTGCGTTTTGCCGCCCACCCCAGCGGCGCCTTCCCGGAAATCAACCACCACCAGCCCGTCACCGCCTTTGATGAAATGAAGGGACTTCCTGGGGTTCCCATCGGCGATGCGGAATTTCCAAGACTGCCCTCTCCCGGCACCCTGACCAGTACCGCCCAGGGCTATTCCGCCCTCGTGCAACTTGGACGCATCATGGGCATGGGCGCACTGCGGCAGCAGGCGCAGGCCATGGTGCGGGCCAAACAAGCGTTGGACGAAAGAATCGACGCAGTCATCGAGGGCGACCATGAACTCGTCGGCGGCTCCGGCCTCGGCATTCTCAACCTGTATTTGGCGTTTCTCGACCCCGGACCCGAAATCGCCGCCGCCCCGCGCAACCTCCGTGCAAAGGCCGCCGAGCACCTTATCCGTCTCCAACGCGATGACGGCAGTATCCGCCCCCTGCCCGAGCAGGATTTCCTCGCCCCCACCGTCTGGCGGCAGCGCATCGACAAACTGGAACGTATCCCCAGGGCCTGGACCCAATTCGACTACGCCCAACCGTTCACCAACTTTCCCGACGGCGACCGTTCCCAGGACCGCTCCCGATATTTTTCCCGATATACTCGCGTCCAACCCGTCCTCACCACCGCCGCCGCCTTGCTGGTACTCGCTGAAGAGCGAAGGGGGACGGAAGTGGTTGATGAAACGGAGGAGTAAAATCAATCATTGCCGTTTTGCTGGGTCCTGTTGGTCATAGTAGGTTTCCCGTTCCCGCTCAATTTGGGCAGACATACTGTAGAAGCGCAAGTCAACACCGTCCGCCCGCGAAAGCAACAAGTCGGTGAGGGCCCGGGCAATGCGTTCGTTTCCATCCTCAAAAGGATGAATGGTCAGAAAATACAGGCGCAGCACCCCGGCATGAAGAAACGGATCCCGGTCTAAACGCGTCTCGAATTCATGCATAAAGCGGTCCATTTCATGGGGAACCCGGTCGACATGTGGCGCTTGGGTATGTAAGGCATAATCACCGCATCTTTTGCGGTGTTTATACCCCGCATTCACCGCAAAAGCAAGGTTTCCGAGCGTCGGAAGCCGTTTTCCCGGGTCTTCCGACGCTCGGAAAACACGGAGGATTGGAACAGAAGCACGCAAAGAGAGCAAAGGCAAATCCACCGCATTTCCCTCTGCGCCCTCCGCGCCCTCCTGTTCAAAAAATTCGGCGGACTGGAA
>JAFIGC010000228.1 GCA_020831635.1 Verrucomicrobiota bacterium
ACCCAAAGCATCAGATGAAAATGATTGTCCATCATGCAATGCGTAATCACCGACAGTCCCGAAAACGCCGCCCACCGCCGCATCAGCTCCACCAGTGCCGACTTCTCCTCCGCCCCGAACAAAAACTCCCGATTCACCGTCCGACTCGTCACATGCACGAAATACCCGCCCGTTTCCGGCAGAATCCGCAACCCACGCTTCCGCTTGCCCCCCGACCAAACCGTGGGCGGCATATTGCTGAAATAAGATGACTTCGGCACCAACATGCCAAAACCCTACCCCACAGCCCCCAAACCGTCAAGAAAAACTTACATATAATACCTGTTGCTATATGAGATAATTTCCGAAGCTTGACGAAGCCCGCCGTACATGCGAAGCTCAAAACAAATGAATGATATTGCCGCCCAGAGCGAATCCGAACCTGAGCCGAGCCGTCCTTGCGGGGGGAGGTTCATCCCGCGCACATGACCGCCCTGTTTGTGATTGAATTGGTGGCGTTTTTCCTGCTTCTTGCCGCTTCCGCTTTCTTCTCCAGCGCGGAAACCGCGTTGTTTTCCCTCAAACCCCATGAGGTGAACCGCATCAGCGAAACCGACGAAACCCTCGGGATGCTTTTGCGTAATTTGTTGACCGCCCCAACCCGCCTCCTCTCGACCGTGCTCATCGGCAATACCGTCATCAACGTTCAGCTCTGGATCGTGGGTGCCCTGCTTCTCACCTCGCTGGGCCTGCACCATGAATGGGGCCAGGTGGGAATCCTCACGCTCATCACCCTGATTTTCGGGGAATTCGGCCCCAAACGGATCGCGATTCTCTTTCACGAACGCCTGGCGAGCCTCTACGCGAAACCCCTGACGTTCTTGGTGGGCTTTTTGAAATTGCCACGCTCTTTTCTGGAAAGTCTCACCGGCACCTTTTCGCATTTTTTCATGCCCAGCGGCCATATCATCTCCCGCGCGGAGTACGATACCCTCATGGAGGCGACCGAAGAAACCGGCGGACTAGACGACCATGAACACAAGATGGTTCAGGAGATCCTCTCCCTCGAAAAACAAACCGCCGGTGATGTCATGACCCCCCGCGTCGATTTGCACGGCATCGATCTGGCCGACCCCGGGGTGGATTTGTTGACCGAAGCTCAAAAATCCAAAGTGCGCCACTTGGTGCTCTACCACGAGCAACTCGACAATATCACCGGACTGCTTGACCTGCGCACCTACCTCTTCGATCCCGAGCATCGCCTCGACAAGGCCACGATCCAACCCTTCTACGTACCCGAACTCTGCACATTGGACAAGCTACTGACGCAAATGCTGACCAGTCGCAAACGCATTGCCGTGGTCGTGGATGAATATGGCGGTACCGCCGGTCTCATCACTCGCGGCGACATCCTCGAAGAACTCACCGGGGACATGGACAGCGACCACCGCGACCGCCTCATTTGCGAACAACTCACAGACAACGCCTGGCTCATGGATGCCCGCATGAGCCTGCTCGACGCCCGCCGCATCACCGGACTGGACCTTGAGGCGGACACCGCGGACCGCCTTTCCGGCTGGTTTCTGGAAAAAGCCGAACACCTGCCCAGCGTCAATGAAATCATCGTCGGTCCCGAGTACAAGGCCATGGTGCGGCAAATGCGTCGCAACCGCATTTTGTTGATTCTCCTAGAAAAAGTCCCGCCCAAGGAGGATGGCGCATGAATCCCCTGACCGAAGCGCTGCTTTTGGTGGTTTTTTTGATGGGGTCCGGCTTTTATTCCGGCATCGAAACCGGGATCGTGTCGGTCAACCGAGTGCGCCTGCGGCATTTGGTCAAGCGGAAATCCAAACGAGCGATCCACTTGCAGGAATTCATCGAAAATCCGGACCGCATGTTGGCCAACACCCTCGTGGGCACCAACCTTTGCAACACGGCCCTGACCGTGGCCGGCAGTACGCTCGTCGTCCGCCTCATCGGTGATCCCCGGGTGGGCAACGTCGTGGCCGGAGTGGTGTTGACCCTGCTGATTTTGGTTTTTGGCGAATATTTGCCCAAAGCCTGGTTCCAGAGCCATCCCTACAGCCGCAGTGCCAAATTCGTGGGGATCCTGCGCATGTCCGCCTGGCTGTTTCAAGGCATCAGCCTTCCGGTCACCTGGCTGGTCAAACGTCTGATTCCCGATCCGCCCCCGGAAAAAGAAGGCATCGACCAAAACCACATTACCCGCCGGGACATCCAATTTTTGTTAAGTCGCGAAAGCGGCGCCACCCCCGATATCGGGGAACAGCGCCGCCGCATGATCGTGGGGGTGTTCGCCCTCTCGGAAAAAACCGCCAAAGACGTCATGGTCCCCCGCAGCCAGATGATGCTCGTCAAACAGGACGCGCCCATGGAGGAGATCATGGAACTGGCCTCCAAAACCACCGTCAAAAGCTTTCCCGTGTATTCCGATACCGAGCAACGCTTTACCGGCCTGTTGAAATTGAGCGATTTGTTTACCCACGTGGAAGGCCCTTTTCCCCGCCTGCAGGAGTTGACGCGCCCGCCGCAGTACGTCGCCGAAGACACGGCCGCGGACGATTTGCTCCCTCGCCTGCGACTCAGCCGCCAGCCCATGTTGCTGGTTCGGGACGATCAGGACATGGTCATTGGTTTCGTCACAACGGAAGTGGTGCTTGAAGAAATCGTTGGTCCGTTGTATGAGGGGTAATACACAACACGATTATGAAACGCATTCTCCCCTATCTTTTTCTTTGCCTGGCGCCATTCTCCCCCCTTTTGGCGAACCGCCCGGTCATTGCCCACGAAGGCCCGCCCTCCGTCGCCGCCGGCCAACCTCTCCGACTCATCGCCCGGGTGAGCGCGGGCGAACCCATCGAAAGCGTCAACCTCCACCTCACCCAAAGCGCGGGCAGCGCCCCCGTGAGCCAGCCGATGAACCCGGTGAGTTCCGGGATTTACTCCATTACCGTCAACCCCAACCTGTTTTCCGGCACCTCGTCGTTCCGCTATTACATTGATGCCCACACCGCCTCAGGGCAATGGGCCGAAACCAACTGGGTCACGGTCCGGGTCGTCGGCACCGATGTCCGCGAAGAAGAAAGTGGGGGCGGTTGGAAACGCCCCGTGATGATTGGCGCGGGTGCCGTCGCCGTCGTCGGCGGGGGCATTGCCATCGCCAACAGCGGAGGCGGGGGCGGGGGCGGTGGGAAACGCCGGTGAGGATGGGCGCGGGGGCCGGCGCCGTCGGCGGGGGGGGCATGGCCATCGCCAACAGCGGAGGCGGGGGCGGCGGCGACAGTCCGCCGCCTGACAATGGAGACCCCGCCGACCAAATCATCATTCGTACCGCCTCCGACAACGTCAATTCCCTCACCCCCGTCGCCCCCAAGTCCATCACCGTGGACGCCGCCGACGAACTCGCCGGACGTCGCATCCGCCGCGTGCGCGTCCGCTTGGAATTCGATCCCGTCGACCCCGGTCCCGAAACCTTCGACGTCACCTACAGCGGACGGGTCATTCTTTCCGGCACCGCCCAAAACGCGCCGCGCAGCGATCAGGTGGACGTGGTTGGCACCACCGACACCCAAGTCATCATCCGCGTTTTGTCCTCCGAACAGGCCGAAGGGACCTTCACCTACCGTTGGAACGCGACCGTGACCTATTTTCTGGAATAGAATGACTGGGTCATGGGTAGGTTTATGCTTGAACGGCTTTGAATTCCTGACTAGGGGAAGAAGCCATACACCCAATTGCAAACCCAATCAGCGAAGAGGAATGACCCCATGAGTTACGAAATGACCGGCACCGTAAAGGTGGTAATGGATTTAATTACATTTGACAGCGGCTTCACCAAGCGTGAATTCGTGGTCACCACCCGCGACCAGTGGCCTCAGGATGTGAAGTTCGAAACCGTCAAAGACAAAACCGCGATTCTGGACAATCTTGAACCCGGCCAGGAAGTCACCGTGCATTTCGACATCCGCGGGAACGAGTGGAAAGACAAATATTTCGTGAACCTGAGCGCCTGGCGCATTCAGACAGATGCCCAAGCCCCCGCCGGCGGCGCACCTTCCGGCGCCCCGGGAAAATCCGAAGTCCCCCCGCTGGACACGGACGCTCCCGACAGTGTCGAAGACGAAGATTACCCCTTTTAAGCCCGGTGATTTGATTTATTCGTCCGGATGCTCGTCCAGAATGGACAATTGTTCGGGCTCATCGATGACAATTTGCGGGCGGGAACGATATTCGCTGACGGTGCCACTGATGCGAACCGACTTCCCGCCCAGTGCTTTGGCCATATCCCCCCCGAATGCCTCGTTCAGCTTTCGACGGTTTCCGGCAAACACCACGGCCAAAAAGCCCTCTTCCCGTTCACGGAAGGTAATCAGCATGACCTGATTGCGTACCCAAAAGGCGCTGTGAACCTTGCCCTCCACGATCACCTCCCGATCCATGTGGTTCACAATCGCCTCGGTATCGTCGACCGACAAAACCGGCACCTCATCCGCCCGGAGGCCGGGCGCAAGGGACATGAAGCCAAAAAACGCAATGAACAGACGGGTTTTATTTTTCATAAGGTCTTGAAGATAAACCATCCCGAGTGAGCGTAAAGAAAAAACCTTTCCCCACGGAGGTATTTTCTCAACTTTTCATTGCATCCTAACAAAAATGGCGCATAAAAGGGTGCCGTGTCCAACCCAATCTTTTCCAATCTTTTCCCATATTCCGGAGATCCCCTCATGAAGAAACACATACTTTGCCTCATCTGTATTCTCGCCCCTCTTTTCAGCCATGCCCAAATGCTGAAGCTCAACAAAGGAGACTTTGAAATCGCCGGCTCCGCCACCGTCAACAGCAACACCATCGGTTTCGAGACCCGTTTCGGCGCTTTTGTCGCCGACTACATCCAAACGGGCATCAACGCGAAATGGGCGGACACGAACTTCGGCACCCGGGCCGCCTTCAACCTCTACATGATCAACCTCTTCGAAACCCGCACCTACTTCATCCCGTATGCGGGCGCGTCCATTGGTTTCGGCAGTCTCGATTACGACTTCGGCGGATCGGAATCCGGCGTGGAGTTCCAACTGATTGGCGGAGTCAAATACTACTTCGCCGACAACGTCAGCCTCAATACGGAACTCACCATCGGCATCAGCTCCGGGGAAACCTTCCAAGGGAACAACGAAATGGACGATACCGAAATCGCCCTTCGCGTGGGCCTCGGGTTTCTGTGGTAGATCCGGCTAATCCCGTTCTTCCAGCGCCCGCCTGCGGTTGAAAATCAGGACCAACGGCGCACCGTCCAGACCGAAGGTTTCCCGCAAACAGCGCTTGAGATATTTCTCATACGGTTCGGGAACCAGGGAAGGACTGTTCACGAAAATCTTAATGCGGATCGGACGCGTCCCCACTTGGGTGGCGTAGTACATCTTCAAACGCCTCCCCTTTACCATGTGCGGCGAGGTGCGCTCAAAGGCCTGACGCAAAACCCGGTTCAGCACCCCGGTGGTCAGGGTGGTGGAAACGCTCCGCGACACTTCGTCAATCGCCTCCACCATTTTCCGCATGTTGTATCCTCCCAGTGCCGAACCGAAGAAAATCGGCACATGATCCAAATAGGGCAACTCGCGTCGCAAGGCCTCCTCGTACTGCCGCTGGGTGGTGATGTTTTCCGCGAGGTCCCATTTGTTGACCAACACGATGCATCCCGCCTCGGCTTTTTCAATCAGAGATAAAATCTTTTTGTCCCGCACTTTCGGCCCTTCCGAGGCATCCAGCACCAAAATGGTGATGTCCGCCACTTGGATCGAACGCTCCGTGCGCAGGTTGCTGTACTTGTCCACCGCTTCTTTCACCTTGCCCCACTTGCGCAACCCGGCCGTGTCAATGAGCTTGTAATGCCGCGCGGAATCGCCGTGGCCCACTTGAAACGGCACTTCAATGCTGTCCCGGGTCGTGCCCGCGATCTCCGAAACAATCACGCGGTCCACCTTGATGAGCCGGTTGATGAAGCTCGATTTTCCGGCGTTGGGACGGCCCACCACCGCGATTTTCAAGGGGTCCGTCACCGTGAAGTTTTCGTCTTCGGGCAACAAACCCAGGATTTCATGGGTCAGATCGCCCACCCCGCGATTGTGCAGGGTGCTCAGGGGATAGACCGGAAACGAAAACTGCTCGAATTCAACCGCCTGGGCGTCGAGGGTGATATTGTCGGATTTGTTGGCCACCAAAAAGACCGGGCGGCCCGCCTCCCGCAGGAGCATCGCGACCTCCTGATCCAAGGGAAGCACCCCGGCCATGGTGTCCACCACAAACAGAATCAACCCCGCGTCCTCAATGGCCGCCTTCACCTGATCCAGAATCCCGGCTTCAATGGTATCCTTGGCCGCCTTGCGGTCAATGTAGCCAATGCCCCCGGTGTCAATGAGTTCAAAGCGCTCGTCCCGAACCTTCACTTCCGCGCTCAGACGGTCGCGGGTGATGCCGCTCTCCTCGTGCACAATGGCGATCCGCTGTCCCGCCAGACGGTTGAACAGTGAAGATTTGCCCACATTGGGGCGGCCGACGATGGCAACGGTACGGTTGCGCGCTTTGATTGCTGTATTTTCCATAAGAACCTTTCTATACAACACCACACGGGAAAAGAAAGCGCAGAACGACTGTTGACAAAACGCCCGCACGAATTTATATATTCCCCCCTCATTTGAGACCCACCAGGCGTGGTGGCAGAGTGGTCTAATGCGCGGGATTGCAAATCCCGTATTTCGTCGG
>JAFIGC010000229.1 GCA_020831635.1 Verrucomicrobiota bacterium
GGCGGAACGTGCGCACAAGGACCTGAAAGTCGAAAAACTGGCGGTAGCATAACCATTGGCTGGTGGGAACGCTTCGCGTCCCACAGCCTAATCGTTGAAGGTGCAATTGAATGAATGAAGAAATTCTAGTTGAACTTTTTGAGATCAATAGCCGTCTGGAATCTATCGCTTGGATCTTCCTCGGAATCTTGGTTGTTCTCGGTTTTGGCTTGTTTGTCAGGCTCTATGATTTGTGGAAGGCTCGGGGCAATGCCATTTTCCGAAACGTTATGGAAAATTATTACAATGCCGGGGAGTTCAATGTTGTGGTAACGGGCTGCGAAGGAAAGATCAAGATACACAAAAACGATGGATGGGCATATTGGTGGAAAGGAAAGGCTCATATAAAAATGGGGGAGCTTGACGAAGCCCGTGAGGCCTTTGCTCATCTTTATAATCTTGAGCCCGGTTGGCGTCCAAGCGTTCAGTCATACTTGCATTTTATTGACCAAAATCTCTCAAAAGAATTTAATGAATGAATATTCAACCATCAGTCGCACCGAACCGCGAGTACGCGGTCCGGTGGACTGAGACGCCGAGGAGAATATGAGCCTATTCCAAAAGCTATTCGGAAAAAATATCGGCAGGTCGGATGAATGCCGACTCCGTGCAAGAGGTGTTTGCCCAATTGGATAAATTGCTTCGCAAGGCATCCATAGCGGAGATTGGTGGATTTCAGCCACCCGATGATCCACTATCCTCATGGTTTGGAGGTCACGCTGTTTCTCTGCCTGACGAGGCCGTGCCTGATTTTGCCGGCAAACTTATGTTTCCGCTCCTTCAGATCAACTGTTCAGAGTTGCCGTATTTACCCGAACAACTCAGTGGCACGGAACTTCTTGTAGTATGGTTAAACCAGGATGAAATTCCCTTCGATAAATCTAACGACGACGGTTGGCTGATTCGAGAGTACAAGAATCTTGAAGGGCTACGCCCTGTTCCCGATCTTACAAAGCCGTCTCATGTCAAAACTTTACCGATCCGGTGGTCTCTTGCGGAAACCGAAGGTCCAGGTTGGGAAGAAGCATGGGGCCTTGTCGATCTTAATTCAGTAAACGCATCGGAGAAGGCTTGCGATGAGTTCTTTGCAAAGTATTCAAGTCACCCTGGGACCAAAGTGGGCGGGTATCCGACGGAAATACAGCACGGTATCAGTAGCAATGCTGCCTTTGTTTTTCAGATCGGATCAGAGGAAAAGCCAAATTGGATGTGGGTAGACAATGGCATAGCATATTTTCTCAAGACCGAATCAGGTGAATGGGAGTTTCAATGCCAGTTCTATTGAACAGGCGAACAAAGCCCGCCACCGAACAAGTCGGTGCGAGCCGTCTTCGGCGTTCACTGGGCACGAGAACATTCCAGTAGCCAAGAAGGATTCGCAAAGGCAGATATAACAATTGAACGAATTGGTGCTCGTCCCGCTGACACAGATCACGAGAGTTGTGCGTATGTGGCCTGTCTTGCAACTTGGGCAGCACTTGGAATCGAAGGCTTGGCTTGCCCTTTCATCCAAGAGGGATTGGTCAATTTCCCGACGCAATGAACAAAACAGCCGCACAAGGCGGTGGACTCAACACGCTACCGCGCGTGAGTCACCTTTGACGCTAGCCAAGTGGAGAAAACACTTGCTTATTTGTAGCTTCTGCGCTACCAATAAATAATGGACACCGAGGCACAGACACTGAAAGAGTATGTAACGACAGACGGTAAGAATCCCTTCCGTAATTTTATGTTCAAAAACAACTTGAGGGTCGTTATGCCTGTTCCCGCATCGCTTCATCAAAGTGCATAGCTGACCCGATGTATTTGAGAGAACTGAAACTTGTGCTAAAGGAATACACATTCTCCTGTATTCACTTCAATAATGGTCTTCACGGATGGAACTACGACGATTCCTCCTATGCAACATCCTTGGCCATGACATTTGATACACTTGCCAAGTATTGCGAGAAAAGGAAACTGATCTGGGCCAGCACTACGCCCGTGTGGACGAAAAGTGAAGAAAAGACTTTAGACGCCAAAACTGACCGCGTTCGTGAACGTAACAGAATCGCGGCAGATCTGGCTTCAGACCGTAACATCGTCGTAAATGACCTCTTCTCCCATGTGGTAGATCGGCCTGAGCTTTTCTCTGCGGATGGAACACACTTCGTTGAATCGGGTCAAGTCAAACTCGCCAAACATGTGACAAATGCCATACTCAGCCGCGAAAATATCGGCACCGAACAATCTCCTGCAGGCGACAGCCCAAAGGCTGCGCCTGAGGAGTGAAAGAGCTAACTGCAACTTCATTCGACGGGTTGCGTTCCAGTTTTCCGATGCTCGGAAACCCGGGCTGAAATTCTTCCGACACTCGGGAGCGCACGCCTAATCCAGCAACCGCCCAAGCCGATCATCGAATATGCTCGAAAGCCTTCCCCTTTTCGATATGGAAGGCCTCATGAGGAGATGCAAATGAGTCAATTTTTTGGAAGCAATAAAGTTCTGGGCGTGCTCGGGGCTGGTCAACTGGGCAAAATGATGGCCCAGGCGGCTTCGCCTTGGGATTTGACCTTGCACATGCTGGACCCCACCCCCGGCGCGCCCGCCGCCCATCTTTGCACCCATTGCGAGATCGGGGATTTCCGCGACGAGGAGACGGTTATGGACTGCGGAAAAAACTGCGACGTGCTCACCATCGAGATCGAGCAGGTCAATGTCCGCGCCTTGGAACGCCTGGAGGCGGAAGGCAAAGCGGTTTACCCCCAACCCCAGGCCCTGAAAATCATTCAGGACAAAGGATTGCAGAAACAGTTTTTCGACGCCCACGGTCTGCCCACCTCCCCCTACAAACTCTACGAAGGCCCGGAAGCGCTGCGTCAGGACAACCCCACCCTGCCCAAAGTACAAAAAAAACGCACCGAAGGCTATGACGGACGCGGCGTACAGATGTTGCGCACCGCCTCCGATCTGGACCGTCTCCTGCCCGGCCCCTGCGTGTTGGAGGATGCCGTGGACGTCCACACCGAAATTTCCGTGATCGCGGCCCGCTCCCCCTCCGGCGAAGTCGTCACCTACGATCCCGTGGAAATGCAATTCCATCCCGAAGCCAATTTGGTGGAATTTCTCGCCGCGCCCGCCCGTATCTCCCCGGAACAAGCCAATGCCGCCCGCAAATTGGCCAAGGCCACCATCGAAGCCTTCGATCTGGTCGGCTTGCTGGCCGTGGAAATGTTCATCGACACCCACGGCAAGCTCCTCATCAACGAAGTCGCGCCCCGTCCCCACAACAGCGGACACCACAGCATCGAAGCCTGCGTCACCTCCCAATACCAACAACATTTGCGGGCCATCCTCGATCTTCCCCTCGGCGACACCGCCCTGCGCTCCCCGGCGGTGATGCTCAACCTGCTGGGCGAAGAAGGACACTCCGGCCCCGTACGCTACGCGGGCGTGGACGCAGTATTGCGGGAATCCAACGCCTTTCTCCATTTGTATGGCAAGCACGAGACCCGTCCCTTCCGCAAGATGGGACACCTCACCGTGCTCGACGCCAGCCTCGACCGGGCCATTGAACGCGCCCGCAGCCTGCAACCCCAACTCAAGGCCCAAACATGAGTAAAGATTCAAGTCAATCTCCCCTCGTCGGAATCATCATGGGTTCCGATTCCGATCTCCGCATCATGGGAGAAGCCGCCGAATTTCTCGAAGACCTCGGCGTGCCCGTCGAAGTCTCCATCGTTTCCGCGCACCGCACCCCCGAACGCCTCTTCACCTACGCCGCCGAAGCCGAAGCCCGCGGCATTCAGGTGATCGTCGCCGGCGCGGGCGGCGCCGCGCACCTGCCCGGCATGGTGGCCGCGATTTCCGCCCTGCCCGTCATCGGCGTGCCCGTCAAATCCCGCAACAGCATCGACGGATGGGACTCCCTGCTCTCCATCCTGCAAATGCCCGCGGGCGTGCCCGTGGCCACGGTGGCGGTGGATGGCGCGAAAAACGCCGGCATCCTCGCCGCCCAAATTCTCGCCATCCGCGACCCGGACCTGCGCGAAAAAATCAAAGCCTACAAGCAGTCCCTCAACCAGGCCGTCTTGGAAAAAGTGGGCCGCATCGAATCCGAAGGCTGGCGGGCCCTGCGCAAGTAGCCTTGGCCGCAGAAGGAAAATCATGCCCTTTGCCGACGCCAAACAAGACGACACCCTGCGTTCCTGGGGACTGCAACCCCTTCCCGCCCCGCAAACGCCCGTGTCCATCCGCTCCCGGCACGCCACCCTGCCCCGATCCCCGGACAAAACCATGCTGCCCAGAGGCCTGGGACGCAGCTACGGGGACGTCTGCCTCAATGGTGACGGCCTGCTTTTGATGACCGACCCTTTGGACCGCTGGATTTCCTTCGATCCCCTCACCGGCATCCTGCAATGCGAAGCCGGGGTCTCCCTCGACGCCATTCTCAAACTCGCCGTGCCCCGGGGCTGGTTCCCGTCCGTCACTCCCGGCACCCGCTTCGTCAGCGTCGGCGGCGCCATCGCCAATGACGTCCACGGCAAAAACCACCACCGCGCCGGCACCTTCGGCGCCCACGTCCGCGGATTCGAACTGCTGAGGAGCGACGGGGCCCGGCAATGGTGTTCCCGCACCTCGCACGCGGACCGCTTCCGGGCCACCATCGGCGGACTCGGCCTCACCGGGCTCATCACCTGGGCCGAACTGCAGCTCCAGCCCATCCACAACCCCATGATGGACACCGAGGACCTCCGCATGGACGGTCTCTCCGCCTTTTTCGATCTGGCCGACGAATCCGACGCCCACTGGGACTACACCGTCGCCTGGGTGGACGGACTCGCCAGCGGAGAAAAGCTCGGAAGCGGCATTTTCATGCGGGGCAATCACGCCAGACCCGACGACGCCACCCCCACCACGAAAAAACTCCGCAAGCCCGTGGAAGTGCCCCTCCACGCACCGGATTTCGCCCTCAACCGACACAGCATCCGTCTGCTCAACTTCATGCAAGACCTGAAGTTGCGCGGAGACCGCCAACAAAAGCAGATCCACTTTGCCCCGTTTTTCTATCCCCTCGACGGCGTGGGCGGATGGAACAAGCTCTACGGACGGCGCGGATTTTTCCAATACCAATTCGTCGTGCCCCGAAGCGGTCAGCAAAGTCCGGTGCGCGACATTCTCCGCACCCTCTCCGAGAGCGATGAATCCGTTTTTCTCGCGGTCTTGAAATGCTTTGGCGACGCTCCGCCGGAAGGCTTGCTCTCCTTCCCCCGTCCGGGCGTGACCCTGGCCCTCGATTTCCCCAACCGCGGCGACAGCACCCTGAACCTCATGAAGGAATTGGACGAGATTGTCTTCTCCAACGGCGGTGCCCTCTACCCCGCCAAAGACGCCCGCATGTCGCCCGATCATTTCCGCCGCGGTTTCCCCGCCCTCGACCTCTTCCAAACCCATATCGACCCCGCCTTTTCCAGCGATTTCGCCCGTCGCGTCGAAGCCATTCCCCCGAGAAACCCCTCATGAACCAGAATCTTCCTCCCTCCGTTCTGATCTTCGGCATCACCTCCGCCATGGCCGAACACACCGCCCGCAAATTTGCCGCCGACGGTTGCAAAATCGCCATTGCCGGACGCAATCAGGCCCGCGTTCATGACATCGCCGAAGACCTCCGCGTGCGCGGGGCCGCCGCCATTCACGAACTCCCCGCCTTCGACGCCCGCAAACCCGATACCCTCGCCCCCTGCGTGGCCGCCGGATTCGAGGCCCTCGGACAAGTGGACATCGTCCTCATCGCTCACGGCAGCCTGCCCGACCAGGATCGCTGCGCAGCCGATATCGACACCGCCATCTCCGAAATGGAAATCAATTTCCTCTCCGTCCTCCGCCTCTGCACCGACATCGCCAACCGCCTCGAAGCCCTGGAAAAGCCGGCCACCCTCGGCGTGATTTCCTCGGTGGCGGGATTGCGCGGACGCCAAAGCAATTACCTTTACGGGTCCGCCAAGGGCGGCTTGAACGTCTTCCTGCAGGGACTCCGCAACCGGATGCAGCCCCACGGCATCCGCGTGGTTACCCTGCTCCCCGGTTTCGTGGACAGCCCCATGACCGCCGACATCGAAAAAGGTCCCCTTTTCGTCTCCGCCGAAAAAGCAGGCGCCTGCATCCACCGTGCCCTCGTACGTTCCGCGGGCGACATCGCCTACATTCCCTTTTTCTGGCGGTGGATCATGCTCGTCATTCGCCTGATTCCCGAGCCCCTCTTCAAACGCCTGAAGCTGTGACCCATGCGTGAACCCGGTCTCATCTTCCTGCAGCGCACCGACGCCCAAAACGGATTGGAGGGACGCACCCGCTGGGTCCATTTCCGCAATCCCGAAAAAACGCTGGAGGCCCACGCCCTTTCCGAAGTGGAAGGCGTCATCCGCGAAGCCGAAGCCTGGCAAGCACAAGGCTTTCACGCCCTTGGGTGGATCGCCTACGAAGCCGCCCCCGCCTTCGACCCCCGCCTTACCGTTCATCCGCAACGGAAGACGGGAGCGCCGATCGCCGCATCGGCAGGGGCAACGGGGGCTTTCGAGTGCGGAGTGACGAATGCGGAGTGCGGAGTGGTTTGTCCCACT